>JAFGQA010000049.1 GCA_016935885.1 Phycisphaerae bacterium
GGCCACTCCTCGCTTGGAACAGCAACGTAAAACGAAATCGGGAACGGACGCCCCCGCATGTCGCCGCCGTAGTCTTGCACCGAGGCCAACACGGTCATACCGCTCTTGGGCAGCCGGATCACGCACGCGCTGATCGGCAACCTCCGCTTCCCACCGTTGCCCCCACGTGGCTCGTCGGCTTCGGCACTCTTCAAACGCCTGTAGTAGATTTCGTACCCATCGAGGATCCAGTCGTTGAATTCCCGTGTCCAGGCCTCGTCGGCGGTTGAGTTGTAGTAATCGGCGTACGTCGGGAGCTTGCCGAACCACCGCAGTCTCGGGTCCGGTGTGAGGTTGGGTCCCTTTTTCGACTTAAACAGGTTCGTCCAACTCATCGTGGAACCATCCTATGGTGCCATTTCAGCCGGCAGTGGCCGCCAACCATGGACACCGCCGCCCATCGCCGCAGACGCCCTCGCCGACCTCCGTGCCCCCCTCCAACCGAGTCCATCCGATGCACCCAACGCCACGGCCCGCCTCATCACCCCGTCCCAGGTACTCCACACGCTTCACGCTTCACGAACGACGCTTCACGCTTCACGAACGACGCTTCACGCTTCACGAACGACGCTTCACGCTTCACGAACGACGCTTCACGCTTCACGAACGCCTCCTCACGCTCCACCCTTCAACAGTGGAATCCCCTCGGGGAGCTTCCGATCCAGCGTGAACACAAACTTCGTCCCCACACGCGTGACCTCGCCACCACCTTGCAGCTTCGTGATGTCGCTTGCGGACTTCGCGTACTTCGTACTCATCTTCGCCTTCTCGGTGAAGATCCGCGGCAAATCCCAGGCGAGACCCACACGCCACACCGTTCGCTCGCTCGATTCCGGTTCTCCAAGCCCCCGCAAGAAAGCGATGAACGACAGCTTGCCCGGCGTCCCGAACTCGCTGCTCTCGATGGGCTCATAATCCCGCAGGTACAATCGCCCCTTCCCGGCCAGCTTCACCACGGGCGTGGACTCCGTGCTCCATTGCCACTTGCACGGCAGAGGCTGCAACGCGACGTCCGTCTGAAGCACCACACACGGACTCGCCGATTGCTCCGCCGTCTGAACCAGCCCCAGGCACAGATGCACCTCGCTGTAGAAGTTCTGCGGACCGCTCCGAGGCGGCACACCCGGACCGCCCGAGTCCGGCCTGTCGACGTCCTTCCAAGGATAACTCGCGCCCGACACGTAGTCAGGGTCCACCCTGATCATGACATCAAGCGGCTTCTTCCATGCCTCCCCCTCATCCGCGCCGATCAGCCTCCGCCACTCGGCGCAGCGATCGTAGATGAGCTTGCGCCGCTCTCGATAGCCGGTCAGGTCGGCATCCAGCTTGCTGAAACACGCCTGGGCAGCGGACATCTCCTCAAGGAACGCAGCGAAGCCGTCCACGCCCACGGTTGAAAACGCCTGATCGCCATAGGGCAGGTTGGCTGCGTGCATGTCGAGTTGCGTGCGACGCCGGATGAGGATCTGGTCGATTTCGCGATCGAGCAGTTGTCTGCCCTTGGCGGCGACCTCGTTGAGTTGTTCCGCCGCCCACATGTCGCGCAGGGGTGTGGCCAATTCCTCCCTCAGGACCGCCCAGCGGATGGACGGCAAGGGGCGGAGATCGTCGTCGAACCGTTGCGGCAGGTTGGTGTACTCCGGCTCGGTCATCGTAGTTACGAAGGACTGCCAATCCTCGCCGGCTTGTGAGGCGACGGCCGTGTGCCACTGCTCCTGAGCCATGCCGCCTGCCCCCGGGCCCCCGCGGAAATCCCTCACGATCTGATCCTCGAAGTCCAGATCCTCCCAAGATCGATTCCGCGCCATCTGGAGCATTCGCATGTCTTCCTGCCAGTCTTCGCCGTAGAAATCGTAGTGTGCCCAGGCGACGTGCTCGAGGATGTCGGCGAGGAGCGCATGGAGGTCCTTGCGGACGCCGTCGTTGACCGATCGCTTCTTCAGGTTCTTCTGGAACTCGGCCCAAGTTGTGGAGGACAGGACCTCCGAGAGATCGAGGCGCTTGCCGTTCTTGTATGAGGATCGCCACTGGGAGAAGTACTGGTCGAGATAGAGCTGACCAGCCTTGTTGAGCACGTCGCGACAATCCCCCGGGAGATCCAGACCCGCGGCCGCCAGGTACTCGTCAGGCTCAATCTCATTGAGGACATAGCGCAAGTTGCCCAGCTCCTCGAAGGCCGTCGCGAGGAAGTCACGCGTCGCGCAGCTCGGGATCTCACGATTCGCCGACGTGATCGAGGCCGCTGCACGGGGTCTTTGCGGTTCCTCGGTGCGATCACGGTGCTCGCGCGTCCGGCGGCGCTCCCCCCGCTTCCTGGTTTGTTTGACCTTCTTCTCCGCCCGTGCCCCGGACTCCTCGATTTCCGACACAGCGAGCATCGAGTAGTAACTGGGCGCCGGCGTCAGATAGTCCCCCCACATCTTCGCCGCGCCCCACCCGTCGCCGCCATCGCCTCCACTCACCTCATCGAGCTGGTCCTCGAGAGACGTCAGCACGCCCGCCAGTTCGCCACGATCGATCAGTCTCCCCTGCTCGGAGAGGAATTCGGCCAACTCCTCCGGCCTCCAACGAGCGTCCAGCGCAGGCAGCTTCTCTGTATCCTTCCCACGCTCCTCGGCCGCCTGCCGCAACGCTTCAATGCGCTCCAGCCACTCGCCGGGCGTGCGCCTTTGCCCCTCCGTTTTCTCGCCGCCACCGGCCTGCAACTGGTCTCGGACTTCCTGCAGCTTCGCCTCGACCTGCTTCGTTTGCAGCGTGACAGCCAGCACGTCCGGATCACGCACGCCTCCCCGCTTCAACTCGATGACTTGCGCGTAACGCACATCCGCCTCTTCGATGTACTCGGCCAGTTCATCGAAGGCCGCGGGGCCGGGCCAGAACTCCCGTTTCAACAGACCCGCCTCCTTGAGGCTCCCCACCAGCACGTCGTCCAGGCCTTGTTTCTCCTTGTCGACGCCGGTCTTCTGCAAGCTCTCGATCGCCGCCAAGACGACCTCGTCGTCAGCCGGCTCACACGACGTGTACGCCCGCCGCAGCCGCTCGACCGTCTCGACCCACCGGGCCCGCTGCGCCGCGATGGCATCGTGCAACGGCTTGATTCGCAGGAGCCCCTCTGTGGAGTCCTGTCCCACCTTCCAGGTGCACGCCTCGATGGCCGTCTTCAGTGCATCGAAGTCCGCGATGTACTCCGCCCTGTACTCCTGAAAGTCCTCGAGCGTCTCGATCCGCTCCCCGGCGCCCGCCAGGATCTTCGCGTAGGTCGTTTCAAGGGTGCCACATGTCTCACGCAGTCGCATCCACTCGGCGATCGCGGGATCCGGATGATTCGCGTCGATCAGGGCGTATCTCATGTAATACGAGCGCAGATGCTCGATCGCATCAAGAACCGTGGCCGCCGCGGCCGTCTCGTACGCCCTCTTCTGATCTGGATCGGCACTCCAGTCCGGGATTAAGGGATTCGCTGGTGATCGCCCAAGAACATCCTTCTCCAGGACCGCCCTGAAGTACTGCCCCGCATGAAGGAAGAACTCGTCCTGGCGCCGGGAGATGATCGAATCCTCGGGCACCACGCGGATAAGCTCCTTCTGAATCTCCGTCACCAACCGCGGCGTGGACTTCACGCCCGGTGAGCAGCCCAGCCACTCCAGATAGCCCTCAAACGTGGCCTCGTAACTGTGGGCAAACTCCTCTCTCTCGACCTGCGACTGCGCCCGTTCGGTGTCGTCGAGCCGCGCCGTCCGCAACGCGCTTTGAACCTGACTGATCGCCGGGGCGAGCACACCTTTCTCGAACAGCCCCGCCTGGACCGTGCTCAAATACTCGATCGGTTCCTTCGCGCCGATGCCCAGTGACAAAACCCGCGCCGTCCACATGTGGTCGTTGAGGTTCTTGATGTCCTCGTTGAGTTTCTCTGAGCCTTTCAGCGCATAAGCCGGCTGTGCACAGTCCACTTGCGCGCAATCCGCCTCGGCCTTCTTGTCGATGTATCTCCTCGGGCTGTCCATGAGCTTGCCGAACGCCCAGAAACTCCACCCGAACAGCGACGCCAGGACCACGAACGTCACCGCCGCGGCAATCTTGAAGACCTTGGCCAGCTTCCGGTTCCGCACCACCTGCTGCTCGTTCCGAAACACCAACCCCTGCTCGGGAAAGACCTTGCGGAACAGCACGTCCTTGATGAAATGCGGCCGTGGACGCGGATACAGGCTCTCCAAGGGCGCGAAATGCGTCCCCGCCTCCTCGCCGAGACGCTCCGTCAGGTGTTTGAGGATCACCGACCCCTGCTGCGTCGCGCTGGTGAAATACACCCCTCGAAAGACCAGGTTCTTGATCGCCTTGGGATTCTTGATGAATGGGAAGAGCGTGCGGACGTACGTCTGCAACGGGGCGCGCATCTCCCGAAACTCCTCGGGAAACGTATAGGCTGCCCCCAGCTCGGACTCGTCCACGTCGTCATTCAGGCGTCGCAGTCGAAGCTCGCTCAGTCGCGCATAGACCGCGTCAAAATCCCGGCCGAAGTTCTCGGGGTCGTACAACTCTTGGAAGTCGCCGGGCCTGGACCACCCGAATATCTGGTTCTTGATGGTGATGTCTCGTTCCGCCCGGTCGAAAACCTGCATGAAGCCCAGGATCTTGTCGCACTTGGTGATGATCAGGTAGGTGGCGAACGTCACGCCAAGCGTGTTCTGCAACTCGCGGAGGCGCTCCAGGGCCGTGTTCGCGTCTTCCTCGTGCTTCTCCGCCGGGTCTTGCAGCAGGTGCTCGGCCGAGACGCACACCAACGCGCCGTTTATTGGATAACCCTTCCGGCCCTTGACGATCGTGTTGAGAAAAGCCTGCCACTCGCGATGGTCGGCGTCATCCTTCGGATTGCACAGACGGCCGGCCATGTCGACGAACACGGCATCCTCGGTCAGCCAGAAGTTGTAGTTCAAGGTGCCGAGCTGATACCCCTCCGGCTTGCCGGTCGAAAACGTCAGCCCGCCCTCGTTGATCAGCTTGGTTTTCCCACAGCCCGAATCGCCGATGGTGATGTACCAGGGCAGATCATAGACGTTGATGCCGAACTCCTTGCGCATCTTGCGAACGGCCTCGGCAAACTTCTCGTTGTTCGCCTTGATCGCCGCCCGGACGTCCATCGAGACCGGACCGGCCGTCCCGCCCGCGGCCAACTCGTCGGCCATCTTCTGACTTCGCTTCTTGCCCTTGCGGGAGAAACCACGCGAGATCAGCCAGCCGAGCAAGCTCAGCAGGCCGATCACGACGCCGACGCCCAGGATGATGTAGATCAGCGGCGTGTTCGGGAAAAGGAAGCGCCTCAGCATGTAGATGGCGCCGAAGGGCGTCGCCAATCCCGCCATCGCAACCATCGTTCGAACCTCGGGTGGGAGGCCCTTGAACATGGCGAAGATCTTCTTCATGGCTCTTGCCCCGTATCACCACCCTCCGACTCGGAGGGCTTGAAATAGACCCCGTGCCGAACCTCGTACGCTGCATTCCCGAGCTCGTCCGTGGCACTCGACCAAGCCTGACGGAACGTAAACAGCGACACCGCGAGAATCGACACAGAAACCACCAGCATGATCGTAACGCTCATGCCCAGCTTGTAGTCCACCTTGACTTCCTGCGTGTGCCGGTAGGCTTCCGGAAACATGTCCTTGCCACGCGTGGAAGCATAGCACGGCAGTCGCGTGAACAGGCGACGGGTGTAATCGGCCAATTCCTGTGGCCTGTCGTGAAACCGGCCCTTGAACCCCAGCCGCAGACAAACGAAGTACAGGCTCAACTGCTCGGCTAACTCATCCTTGTCACGCCGATCCCGCCGTTCCGCCAGTTCGTACTCCCGCTGGATCTCGTCACAGTCTTCAAAGAACTTGTCTCCACCCAGCGATTCGATATGATCCAGGACCTCGGGGTCGGTCTCGAACCGATTGTCGAACCAGAAGTCGCGGCCGTCCCAGTCCGTGTTCAGCATCTTGTAGTCGACCAGGTAAACCATCATCCCCTTCACCCGGTCTTGCCACGCCCGCTCAGTCACCGCGTCGTCGCGTGCCAGATCCTCCGCGTCCCGCATCGCCGAGAGCGCCTCGTAACGGAGCTTCTGCGGATCGGGCACGGTGCCGCTTTTGACCTGTCGACCGAAGTTGATAACGAACTCAAAGACGGGCCAACAGGCCTCGGTCAAGTGCAGGGAAGCGCGTTCTTGAGTGTCTGTCACCATGAATCCTCGAATCCACGGATGGCAATCCGTGGGCCGGCCAAACTTCGAATCAACGCAACTTCAGCGAGACATACAGCGCGGGTTGGAATCGCTCCATCGCCGCCAGTTGCCCCTCGCGGATGCTCATCCGGATGCCGCGCTCCTGCTCGCACTCTTTCCAGTAGTCGGTCCTGTCCGGCCCGATGGTTTTGTCTACCTTGAAATAATGAAGCCCCTGTCGCCTGGGCAGGCTGCCCGCCGGCACCGACTTGATCTGAAGCCGCAACCCGCGAACGGCGATGTTGTGAATCCTCGGCGATCGCGTCGGGGACGCCAGCTTCATGTCCAGCGTGCCGTAAACGTATTTCTCCAATTCGTTGATGTCCATCTCCTCCGAATGAAGGGCGACGAACATCTCGAGGTTCTCGTCGATCCACTTGCGGTCGAGTTCGACTTGGAGGCCGTCCCGCCCCCGTACGTCCTTCCTACGAGCAAAGGGCCGCTCCACATAAGCCACCGGCCTCATCGCCTCGAGCAGGATCACGATCCGGTTGCGGAGCTGTTCGAAGCTCTCGCCCGGCCGGTCGTGGTCATACTGTGGGATGCCCACGGGAACAAGATCGTCGTGGAACACCGAGAGCTGGCCCACCAGGTGCGACAGCACCACAAACACGTCATACGGATGAAGCACGGGGCATTGCAGCAATGCCTTGAATCGACCTCGCACTTCATTCAGTGCATGGAGCTTCAGCAGATGCTCGGTGTTGGCAGCCACTCCGTCGGTGAACAGCATGTGGTGCTCGCGGGCCTCCCTCGCCAATACCTCCCCCTTGGCCTCCACCTGATCAGAGAGCGATGTGATCACCGCGCTCAATCCCTGGTGCGATTGAATCGCCAGCAACGGACCCGACCCGAACTCGTCCAGCTCCGGAAGCGCCCCGGGACGATCCGTCCGCTTGATCCGGCCGACGCGGACCACCTCGTACCCCGTCATGTCCTCCCCCCCCACGAACAGCCGCCCCCTCATCCTCCGAGCATAGAGCATCTGCGGATTGGCACCGGTGTTCTCGTCGCGACGCGTCACGGGGTATGGTTCGTACCGAGGCGTCCCGTCCACCTGTTCCGGGTTCTCCAACGGCACGGAGTTGGCCCGAACCTCCTGCATCTCCGGGATGCCCAGGAAGATCTCCGTCTTGCCCTGGCCGGCCTCCAGGGCCGCCTTGATGTTCAGCGGCGGGACTTCGGTATTCTCGGGGATTCTGACCCAGGTTCCGTCCTTGAGGCGGAGCTCACAACGATCGAGCCGCAACGTGAAGTTCTCCAGCGGCTCCTCGGCGATCTCCAACGCCGATGCCCCCCATGCGTAGGGACGCGACGCGTCAAGGCCGGCCCGTATGATCGTCTCCACCCACCGCTGGCCAGCCTGCAAGTGGTGCGGACGGAGGAACATGCCCTCAGACCAGTGGATTTCCGTCCAGAATGTCATCTTTCAACCGTCTCAGTGATCTCCGCCTACTACACTAACTCGCACGCAGACGTGAAGCTTGAGCCTTGGATCCCTCAGACCCCCGAGCGTTCAAACGCCCAAATCCTCCGAATTCTCCGCGTCGGGATCACCTATCCTAGTCCTGCGAAGCGATCCCCTATCACGAGATACGAGATACGCTTCACGAGATACGAGATACGCTTCACGAGATACGAGATACGCTTCACGAGATACGAGATACGCTTCACGAGATACGAGATACGCCTCCTAGTCCTGCGAACCCTCCGTCGTCACATCCCGGCCGTACACGCGCTTTGACGTCCTCTCGATGCTCGTCTGGCCGATGTGCACCGCGATTTCCCGGCGATAATCCCCCACGCTGTGGAACATCGCGGGATTCGTCCGCTGAACCTCGCCACTGGCATTGGTGAACTTGCAGAAGACATAGATGACCGCGTGCTCGTCGAAGATGTCGCGCGCAAGGACACGGGGAACCACGATCTTCTCCTCACCGTGCTTCTTGGCGTAGGCCTTGCCCTGGATCTGTCCACCGACGACACGCCCGTAGACATCCTGCTTCGGCTCGTCGGTAAACGACAGGATCTGATCGCGATGGATGCAGAAGCGGTCCGGGTGAGACGGCGGGTCCTGCATCGACTCCTTGGTCGGCTTGTGATCGAACCACACGTCGGACGTGATGCCGCCCTCGGGCAGGAGAAGCCGATTCAACTCCAGCTTGTCCCCCTTCAGATCGTTCGGAAGCACGCTGACGATGTCTACGCTGAGGGGGCTGCCGGATGGATCGAACACCGTGTTGATATGATCGTCGCGTGTGATGGTCATGACGCGATCACTGCAACCGCAGGCACTGGCCAGCACCAGCACGCTCAAGGCCACCGTCCAAGGCCGCCATGCCCATTCACAGAGTCCTAATCTCCAGATCATGCTGCTCCTCCTTGGCAATGAAGCCATCATCCAAGTAACGCAAACAGGCGTATCTCGTATCTCGTGAAGCGTATCTCGCCGCTGTCTGACGCTTCACGCTTCACGCTTCACGACTCCTACGAGCCAAGCCCGTACGCTTCCGACAACTTCTGGCTGCGAAGCTCGCGAATGTGCTCCCCGAATATCATGTGCCCGTCGCGCTTCGCGTAATCCCTTACCCTGCAATTCGGGTCCGAACCCGCGCCGGCGGGGCCCAGTAGATGATCCTGCAGCTCTGAACCAACGCACTCGATAGCGCTGTCCCCCGCGATCATCGCCGCAATGGCCCAGGACTTCAACCCGTGGAGCCTCATCTTGAGCACACCCACTGGCTTGCCCCCCTTCACGGTGATCGTGCTCCGAATCGTATCATGGATCCGCCCATACCTTTGATAGGCGTCCCACGGCCGTTTCACCGTCTCGTTGTACTTCGTGTACCTCTCGAGAAACGGGCGGACATCCAACTCAAAGCTGTGCACGAAGTTGGCCAACTCGATGAACGCGTCGAAGAAGCGTTCGGCCGCCTGGACCGTGGGGAGGATGTGCCCCTCCACCAACGCCGGCTGGGCGGACGCCAATCGCTCCCACAGCTTGGCCAAGGTCGCGTCTCCACCGTGGCCGGCCTGTTTCCTTGCCGCCAGGAGCGCTGCGTTGAGCCGCTCAATCTCGGCATCCTTGTCCGCGCGGACCTGCTCCACTTCGCCCCGAAGCGCCTCGCCTTGGGCAGCCAGTTCTCGCTTCGCCGCCTCGAGCCTCTCCACCTGAGACGTGTCGCCGGCGGCCAGATCAGCCCGCTGAAGCCGCAGTCTCAAATCATCAGTCGCGACCTCGGCCTGGTGCAGCTCGGAGTTCTTCGCGACCAGTTCCGCCTCCAACTCGTTCACCTTGTTCGTCAGGGATTCCAGCCGCGCGCGCTGCTCGGTGATGATCTTCTGCAGCTCTTGGCCGCGTCCCTGCTCGGCTTCAAGCTGCTTGGTGTGGTGCGCAAGATCGGCCTGGGCTTGGGCAAGCGCATCCTTGAGCCCCGCATTCTCCTCGCCCAGGGCGCTGATTCGTTTGCCCAGCGATTCCGCCCCGCCCGCGCCCTCACCAGCCCGGCCACCGGCTACGGTTCGATTCCATTCCGCGAGGTGGACGAGCAGGGAGCCCAGGAGACGGTGCCGCTCGGCTTCCTCCATATCCAGAAACCGTTCGCGCAGTGGCTCAAACAGCTCAGGTGAGACACCGTTGTCAGACTGTGTTTGGCCTGCCGGCCCAGGACGTTCAGCCATGGATGCGCCTCCGACGACGACGCCGTGGAATGACACCGCCAGCCAGGCTGGATTATACTTCTGCGGGGAGGCCTCGCAAGGGGAGGCGACAGCTATAGCTGAGAGCTAGCAGCCAACAGCTAACTGAGGACTGACGACCAACAACTTTCCATGGCTTGCCAACGCCTCATCCTGAAGCCTGACGGACTGACGCCCGACGATGCCGCTCGACTCATGGAGCATGTTCGCGCAGCCGTCCAGCAGCAAATGCGATTGGCCTCGGAATCGCCCCACATCCTCCGCTTCGTCCATCAGGTCCGCGAGGAAGCCAGCGCCTTCGTCATCGAGCATGAACCGGCGACGCCCTTGCAAGTCGCCGACCTCTTCAATCCCGACGCCCCCCCAGCGAACGAAGAGCAACTCCTCGACGCCGCGGCGGCGCTCGTCGACGCGCTTCGGGTCGCCCACGACGCGGACCCGTCGCAGCCGTTGGTGCACGGCGGCCTGTGCCCGGGGGCGATCCTGATCGATCCCGACGGTGTCTGGAAGGTCTCCGACTTCGGCTTCGCCCAGGCCATCTCCGAGGTGCTGGGTCCGGACAGCTACCTGAATCTGGCGGTCGGGCCAAAAAGCGAAGCGAAGTGCAACTCCTCTGCGCCCGCCGACGAAACGACTGCCAGCGAGACGACCGCATCTGCCAGCGGCACGTGGGAGGTGCTCACCCCGGACGAGTGTGAGCGAAACGACCGCATCTGCGCATTCATCGACCCCGAGAAATACGGAGCGGAGATCGCACATGGCCCGGGGGCGCTGGCCAGCTTCGAGGCCGGCTCCGACGTCATCGCCGCGGGCTTCATCCTCCACCTCCTCGCTGAGCATCGCCACCCCTATCTCCACCCTTATCCGGATGCCCACCGGGTCGTCGAGATGTCAAGGATGATGGCCGCCGAGGTCCCTACCTCCGCCCGCCGCAAGGACCTTCATGCATCACAGAACGAGGGCATCCGTGTCTGGTGTGACATGGTCCGGGACATGTTGGCCAGGCTGCCGAAGAATCGCCCGTCCGCCGCGGAGTTGGCCAAGCGCCTTGAACCGCACGTCACCAAGATCGACTTCGATGAGATCCTGAGGCGGCAAGACCGCGCCGATGCCGAAAAATGGCTCGCCGCCGTCGAACGCGCGCTGGAGGACGAACGGTGGCACGAGCTTGAGGAACGCTTCGCCGAACAGCCGCAGTTGAAGCATTGGCCCGAGGCGGTTGTGGCCAGGGCCGACGAGATCAGTCGCCGGCTCAAGGAGCACCAGGAAGAGCAGTCGCGGCTCGAAGCGATCGAGGCTGACAGGCAGGCCGCTCAACAGTGGATCGAGACACTCCGCCGGGCCGTCGAGGCCGAAGAATGGGATCAGGCCGGGCGCGTCCTGCAAGACAGACCCGATTTGACCCACTGGCCCGCTGAACTAGGCCAAGAGGCCGACGGGCTCGCGGATCGGGTCCACGCGGCCGTCAAGCGGCTCCAGGACCATCAAGCTGCTCGCGGTTGGCAGGCCCAAGTCGCGCAGGCCGTCGAGCAGGAAGCATGGAAACAGGCCAACGAGCTGCTTGCCGCCAGGCCGCCTCTGGAGTACTGGCCCGAGGATGTGCTCGATGCAGAACCGCGATATGCAGACCAGATCGGGGAGCATATCGAGGCGATCGAGTTCGACCACGGCAGGGCCCGTGCGTGGCTGGCCGAGGCTAAGGAAGCTGTCCGGAAGAAGAGCTGGGAGCAAGCGCTGCGTATCCTCGATCAGCCACCGACCGACATCCAGCACTGGCCGGAGGAGGTCGGGACCGAAGCGGACCATCTCAAGGAAACCTGCCGCGGTGAATTCAGCGACGGCTTAACGGGCCGACTCCTCAGGCGCACGGAGACCGTCCGCAACCTGGCGCAGGCCTACGCCAGGGCGGTCATCAAGAAGGATCTGGCCCCGTTCCTTGATCCCGCGCTGATCGAGGTCGGGATCATGGCCGAGTCATTCACCTCGGACCAGAGCTTCGGCGAGGGGCAGGCCCAGATGTCTTTGAAGATACTGGAGGACGCTGCGACAACCAAGGCGCCCCGGTCTGGCTTGCCGTTGGGCGGACGCGCCAAGGATGATGCCGCCGATGCCGTCCAGACGCCGTTCAGCTATCAGGTCGAGACGACCCCACCACGCGTCTTCGATGAGAAGGGCCTTGTGCGCTCCCGGCTTGCCACGCAACTCGCCAGGCTCCTTGCCAAGCGGCAGAGACAACGAATCGCGGACTGGCAAGCGCAATTACGAAAAGGCCTGTTTCCGCGAGCCGAGATCACGGGAGAATTCGACAAGCTGGTCCCTCAAGCCGCCGTCAAGATCGCATTGCTCGGCAAGAAGACGACAGCGGGAACGATCGACGTGCAAATCCGTTGGGACCCCAGCGAACTGGCGTGGGTTCCCGAGAATGCCGAGGACTACGCCTCCAAGGCCATGGACATCGCCGTCCGCACGACCCACGCGGCACTCGACAACCTGGTTGGCCGCTCACAGGTCTTGGCGCCCTACACGACTGCGTTGTCGATCCATTTGACACCCGCATCGCCGGCGGGCGCCAGCACCCTGCCGGATCAGCTCGCTTTGCAGGGCCGTCTGGCCATGCGACGGGATGCCCATGCGGACCCTGAAGTACTTCAGGATTTCAGGTTCACCTGCACGCACGTGGGAAGGATCCCCGAAGACGTCAGTCTTGTAGAGGCGGAGTCGGCCCTTGGCAGAATGCTGCTCGCAGCGCAGGTCGACGTTTCTCAAGCGCTTGAGGCTGAGCTGAAAGGGCGCGTCCAGGCCGCGCAGGCTGAAGCCCGCGCCGCTTCGCCGTCGGCGGCCCGGGTGAAAGTCAAGATCCGCAAGCAGCCCAAACGGATCAAAGAGCCGGTCGACCAGGTGAGCTTTGAACTGCACACCAAGGCAGCCGATACGGTAACGCTTCCGGCACACTGGAATCCAGGCGCTTTCACGTTTGAATTCGCTGACGGCTGGGAGACCACCGTCAGCGGACTCCTCGGACCGGCCGTGGAGGCGATGAAAGCCAAAGAGCCGCAGGCTTCGCCGCGGGCCTTGCCGAGCGGTTCGCCGCGCGTTGAGAAGGCCGCACGGGCTGAAGCCCCTGGCTCGCCGGCACGCAAGACGAAACGACGCGGCCTTGTCCTGACGTCTGCTGCTGCTGCCGCCGTCGTCTTAATCACGGCTGCGGTCCTTACGCTCAGGAGCGGAAAGGATGGACAAGCCGATAGCCGCCCGGAGCCCGTTCCGCCGCGATCCATTCCCGTCAAGCTTGCGATCGACCGCGTTGGAGATCAATCTACGAAGAAGGCATTCGCCGTGCGGGTCGCGGCGCTCGACGAGGCGGGCAATCCCGCGGAGGTGTCCGAAGACACGGCCGTCACGATCCGCGCGAAAGAGGGTTCGGCACGACTTCTGGGCAACCTCACCGGCGTCATCCGGGCCGGAGAGAAGTCAGTGCTCATCGAGGAGATCATCTGTGACGAACCCGTGGACGGATTAGCCATTGAGGCCGTTACTGACGGTGAGCTGCTGGCCTCGGCCGTGTCGAACGAGTTTGACGTTATCGCGCCGCAGGCCCCACCGGAGACGGTGACGGCGCCGGAGTCCGTGCCGGCCTCGCCGGCTGAACCCCGCAGCGTTCCGGTGACCGACCAATGGGCCGCCGACTGGCCAGACTTGAAGGGTGGGGAAATCCGTGCCGACGCCGTTCGATCGTCGATCGAGGCCTTGCTTCCCGAGGCGCGTCCGGAGACGGCGGCAGGGCAGATCGACTTCCTCGTGAAGGTCGCCCGGACCGTGCTCGTCAATGGTTTGAAGGAAGATGGAGACGGCGGCGTCTCCTTTGTGATCGACGTCCAGCCGAAGGCCGGCGGTGAGCCGTCCAGCGAACAGTTCACGATGCTTCGCGTCAGTGAGAGTTGGCAGGCGCCAGAGGTGAACGTCGCGCAGCTTGCCGCTCTCTCGGCTGACCTGACGCGGAAGGCCCTCGCGAGTGTTGAGACCGCAGCGCGAGACATGAACGAGTATTACCTGGCCGGCCGGCTCCGGGACGCATACCAGGAGTATGATCAGGTCAAGGATCTGCTCACGCTGCCCCCCCTCGCGGGCGAAGGGGCGGTGCGGCAGATCTCGGAGTCGAAGGGCGCATTGCCCCCGCGATGGACGGACCGGCCGGGCTACCGAAGCGGGCAGCCGGACGCCGACCTCCAATACCCAAAGACACTCACGGCAGACGCCGACGGGCAGACGCTCGTCCTCGTCTCCGTGCCTCCGAACGATCCTGTGTGGGAGGCCATCCAACGCGCCCCAGGGAGGGGTGAGAACGACTCCGCTGCGGCCGGACGGGCAGGGCGTCAGGCCCACCCGTTGCAGGCGGAGGCTGCCAGGAAGCCCGAGGACCGAAGCTGGCGTATCTTCTACATCGACACCAACAAGATCCAGGAGGCCGGGCGGTTTGTTGAGGCCGAGCAAATCGCGCGTGATCGTGGCCGCCGGCTGCCGAACCGCTCGGAGTGGATGCTCGCCGCCTTGAAGCTCCACGATAGCACGTACGCCGATTTCGGCTTCGTCGGCGGGGGTTGGGAATGGTGCTACGACGAGACCGACGCCGGGAGCCCGTGGGTGTGCGGAGGCTGCTCACGGCTTGGCCCACCGTACAGCGATCGGCTGATCCCGCCCCTGCCCGACGCGGTGGAAGGCGAACAGAAGGCGGATGCGCTCGCCAGGCTGTGGGCATGGTTGAATGACCCGTTGGTCTCGCAGCAACGCGAGTACGGCGAAGACCTCACATCCTTCCGAACGATCCTTCGGATCCACCCGACGCCACCATAGGAACAGTGTGGGGATACCAGCATTGAAATCGACGTTTTCAGGCCACACTTCGTCGATCCCCCGCGTGTTGACCGCGCGGCCAACGAGCGTTTTCACTGACCTCACCACGACAACGGGCAAACCCGACCATATCAGGACTTTTTCCATTGACAGAAAGGGGCGATACCGGCGAGACTAAGGATCGCTCAACGCGATGGAAACTTCATGCGATCTGGTTCGACCGACGATGGAAGGATCGGTAAGGATTTGGAGCCCAAGCCATGCTGAAGAACACACGTTTCTTACGCCGATTCACGGCGGCCGTCTTCGTGGTCGGGATCATGACGCAAGCCGCGACGTGTACTGCCACGCAAGTACTCGTGCTCGCAGCCGATATCGCCACCCGAGAGGCGGCGAATATCTTGTCCGACAGTATCTTTCTGCTCTTGGATAATCTCTTTGTCCGTATGGCGGGTTAGGGCGGTACCATGAGCTCGATGCGCCTTGGCAACGTGTCTGGAGATGCGTCGGATACGTCGATTGGAGCTTCTGACATTCTCTGATATTCTCTGGCGAGAGGGATTCTGCGCATGCACAAGCTGATCAAGAAATCGCGATGGTTCCTGGGAGGTCTGGGCGCCTATGCCCTGGCCTTTGGCGGATGCTTGTCTGATCCACAAGCGACCGATTTCCTGCGAACCGAGTTCTCACGGATTACCGGAGACGTGGCCGCCCAGCTATTTCTGATGTTCATTCAATCGATCAGCCCGATCAGCGGCGCCGGCGTCTAGGAGTACGTGGGCGAGAACGGACTGTCGCACCGGTGGAGTCGTCCGCATGGAATGGGACAAGCACATGGATGCCATGGGGCCGCGCGGACTGAAGCCCGCCGCCGCTTTCCGGGGCGACTTCACGCCTTCGTCTGTGGTCTTGGGACCCTGAGGATGTTTGGGTACAATGTCTATACGCTGGTCTGGATTAAATCTCCAAGTTGTTGTCGGACTCGCCGTGCTCGGCGCGGGTATGCCCGGCACCGTGGCCCCGGCACGAGCGCAGCCGGACGAGAAAGTCGTTCCGTCCGTGGCGGCTTCCCCGACGCCTGACGCCGCGCAGCAGCGGCCGCCCGACGACCTCATCGAACTGAACAAGGCCCTTGTCGCCTACCACCGAGAGGACTACGCCGAGGCCAAAAGGATCCTGGGGGCCCTCAGGCAGCGCAGTCCACAAAACGCCACCTGTCTGTACTACCTCGGACTCATCTACCTCGACGAGGGCTTGGACGCCAGCAGAGCGGCTTCGCTCGACCGGCCCGACAAGTACGAACAAGCAAGACTCGCCTTCTCCGAGGCTCGCGGGCTTTTCCAGACCGTCGTCCAGATCGCCGATCCCGAACTCCGGCCGATTGAGGCCGCGCTGGATCTGGGCATTGCCAGTCTTGCGAGCGACGATCCGAGCAAGCCGCTGGATGCCGTGCAGCTCGCTCGCGGAGCGATGAACACGCTCTCAAACTACGTCAGCCAGGAACCCGGTCGAAGCGACAGGCTGGGTCATTTCTTCCTCGGGATTGCCTTCTACCGGCTGGACCGATTGGATCCCGCAGGGCGCGGCTACCTCCGCATCGCGAGCGATAGTTTCGGCAGGGCCTTACGACTGGCCGAACGCGCCCTCGAACGAGGAGAGATCCACCCCGACGTCTTCGACGAGTTCAAGACGCGTGTGCTGTATTACGAAGGTCTTATAGGAGTCGTACGTCGCCAGATGGCGTTTGCGCGAGACCGGTTTGAGAGTGTCCAGAGTGTCGCCGCGTCCTCGGAGCTAGGGAGAAACGCGGAGCAACTCATAGGCGAGATCGAAAAAGAGGAGCAGCGGCAAGGGCCCGAGCCGCTGTCGCTGGAATCCCCGATCGGGCCGCTCCGAATAGAAGGGCGCGTCGGGATCGGCCATCAGTTTGACTCAAGCGTCATTCTCCTCGGGCATGACACCACGATACCCCTCGACATCGGCCACAAACAGGACTATCGGTTCGGGTTGGACGCCGATCTTGACGTGAGCCGCCTGATCACACGAGAGGACGGCTTGCCCTTGGGGGAGAGCCTCATCGTCGGCGTTGGTGGTGCCGTGTTTAATCTGTGGCAGCCCAGCATCGGCGAGTTCGACATCAATACCTATCGTGGCCGCTCCTATGTGAACTGGGAACCGCTCGAGGACATCTTCATCGGCGTTCAGTACGACTACACCTACACGCAGTTGGGACACGAGCCGTTCATCTCGAGCAATCGGATAACGCCGGTCCTCTCGAAGGTCTGGCGGGGAACACCCGCCGAGGACGGGGGGCGCGGGGAGCAAAGGGCACGGACGGATCTGTATTACAGCTACGATTACCGCGATTACTTCGATGAAATCACGAGAGACGCCTTCGATCGCGACGGCTGTTATCACGCGGTCGGTGTGACGCAGTCGTTCAATCTGTGGAAGGCGCGGGACCTGTGGCGGGATTACTATGCCACGGCTGATAACAACAGCTTCGATGCCGACCGTTGGTTCGAGCTTCAACTGGGTTACATCTATCGCAACGAGAGGACCCAGGGCGACGAGTTCGACCTGTTTGGGAACACGGTCTTCGCCGGCGTGGATATTCCGCTGCCGTACCGCCTTGCATTTGACTTCGCCGGCGAGTTCACCTGGGACGACTACACACAGCGGAGCCTCATCGACTTCCGTCGAAATGAGCGATTCGACTTCATTCAGCGTTACAGGTTCGGCCTGTCGCGCATCATCGTCGGCCAGGGGGAGAATTCGAGCGTGCCCACTTTGCAGGTAACAGCAAGGGCGGGCGTGGACCTGACCTTTCAGGACTCGAACATTTGGGATCGTCTGAGCCAGGACGTCTTCTCATACGATCGGGCAGTCTATTCGTTTCAGCTTATGGTAAGATTCTGAGAATCGTACCAACTGCATTTGCCTCGCAACTACTCAAGAAGGGGAATGCAATGTTGATGTCAGCCCTACCGCGAACCGTTGTCGCGATCGTCTTTGTCGGTGCCGTCCTCGGTGGCGCAAGGTCCGTTGCCGCCCAGGACGAGCTTCAGTTCCCTATTGTGACGGCGGTGTCCGCGGACTCGGCGGCGACCTGGACACGCGACGGAGGAAAGCCACAGCCCTTGGCCCATAGCAGGACCTTGGACGGCGAGCGGCTTCGCGTCGCTGACAACCAACAGATCATGGTCTACAGCCCCTCCGGAGAAGCTGCCCTGGTCATTCTCGGACCCGCGGAACTGGCCGTGCAAGTTCTGAACGACCGGATCAATGTGGAATTCGTTCACGGCTGGTTGATCGCCATCGGGAACGTGCCCCAAGACCGGCAGAAGGTGCACTTCTCGGCGCCGGGCGCGCCACAGGCCGAGCCGTTGGTCGCGGGCTTCATCGGCGACGGCTGGACCATCTTGTCCCGCGAGGATTCACGGGTGAACGTCGGCTACCAGGCGCGACCGGGGGCCGCCGCGTCGATGACGATGACCGTCGGTGGCAGGAGCGAGTCCGTGCCGACCGGGCAAAGGCTCTCCGTCGTCGACGGAAATGTCGAATTTGCCCCGATTGAACCCTGGCTCGCCGAGAATCAGCCTGATTATCGCGACGTCGGCCAAAAGGTCGGTGTCGAATCGGCGAAGATCACGCGCCTGAGAGTGCAAGGCGAACTCATCGAAGACCTGATCCTGTGGGACCGCCGGGCACAAGCCAAGATGGTCATACCCGGCTTGACGGGTGCCTCGCCGTTCAAGCCCGAGATCCGACAAGTCTTCTCGGTCACCACGCAAGTGCAGGCAACCCAGAACCGCGGCGCCGCAGCACAGGTGCCGACGGTTCCCGGGGCGAACGAGGTGCCGTTGTTATCGCCGGCCGCGATCAGCGTCGGGGGTGTCACGGCGATCCTGCTGAACCGTAATGCCGCCGGCCTCGTACAGAGCTCTCGCAGCCGCGGCCTCGGGTTCAACGGCCTCAGTCAGTTAGCCCTGCCCGGCATGCTCAACGGTACGCGGAATCTCGGACCTCCCGGGCTTTCGGCGACCGGGCAGTGAACATGGCCGCCACCACACGCTTTCCGGAACCCTGTCGTATAGCAGTCCGTGGCAAAACTGTGGCACCGGCGTCTCGCCGGTGGTTTTCACGGTCAGGAACGGCGTTTCCGAACCGCTGCTTTCCCTTTTACCACGGGCTGACAGGACTGGCTGGATTCCGAACACCGTCCTGAAAGCGAAGTGGCCGGGCGGCACTCGGGCACAGAGGCGAAACGCACAGCGGCGAAACAAGCAGTAGCCTCTCGTTCGTTGCTCAAACTCACCATTCTGCCTTCGAGTTCCGCGATAACGCCGATGAGCCACGGGCTTTGGCCCATGCGGCCCGTCGCAGAAAGAGGTCACTTGCCCCCGTCGAAGAACCGCACGGGCGTCAAGCGCGTGCTGTTTCCTGGCGAGAACCGGTCACTCTGCATTCCGTCTGTCTTATCGGTCTTGGCATAACGAGGCGGACCTACGGGTGGTCCATGTTCTTTTCACATTCTTGCTGGGCTGCGGGCCTGACAGCGAGTAGAATAGATATCGCTACAGTGGAGGTATGCGGATACGAGGCCGGCACAAGGATGTGCGCGTGGGTACGACGCGCCCGATCGTCGACGCGTTGGGCCTTTGATCCATTCCGAACATTGTCTTCGCTCGTCCGGGTTGCGAACAGACTTCGGGCCGTGCATATGAACTTGGACAATTGGTGGGAGGTCTTTCCATGTTTCGATGTGTGAAGAATTGCAGGTCAACTTTCGAGCGTCTCATCGGCCGTCCGGTCAATGGGCCTCGCCTCGGAGTTCGGCTGATGGTGGCGTCGGGAGTCTTCCTTCTCCTCGCGAGCGGGGCATACGGCCAAACGGATGCCTGGACCTCCACCGTGACGTCATCGGGCAGCCCCGCGCTGGCCGACGGCGCCGATAGCGTCACGATCATCGTGACGCTCCTGGATGGTGCCGCCGTCCCTGTACCTGCTCACATGGTCTCGCTGGACCCGCTGGCAAGCGTCAACCCCGCGGCGGTGGCCATCGTGCCTCCGGTGGGCCTGTCCGACGGGGCCGGCCACGTGACGTTCACGGCGACGTGTACCGTGGATCAGTTCGTGTTCTTCCAGGCGACTGACATGACGGACCTGGTCGTCATCGACCAGGCGCCAGGCGTCAGGTTTTATCTGCCCGATGTGGAGGCAGTCTATCTCTCCTACGATTCCGTAACGGTGAGCGCCGAACTGAGCTATAGCGTCGACAGTCCCGTCGCCGTCGGCGCGTACACCATCGAGTTCTTCCTCGATGACAACCCGCAGAACGGCAACCTCGACCCCGGTGACTCCTCGCTCGGCACCGTCGCGGGAGCAACCGCGCCCGGCTCGCACACGGCCACGCGAAGTTACAGCGGCAACCCGCCCGCCACCGGTCAGGCCATCTTCGCCGTCGTGGACAGCACGGGGGCAATCGGCGAGGCCGATGAGACCAACAACGAGGCGATGGCCACCAGCACCGCCGTGACGGACCTGATTGCCGTCTCGCTCGCCTACGACTCCGTCACGGAAACCGCCCAGTTGGGCTACACGGTCAGCAGTCCCGTCGCCGTCGCCCCATACAGCATCGAGTTTTTCCTCGACGACAACCCGCAGAATGGCAGCCTTAGTCCCGGGGATTCCTCGCTCGGCACCGTCGCGGGAGCGACCGCGCCCGGCTCGCACACGGCCACGCGAGGCTACGGCGGAAACCCGCCCGCCACCGGTCAGGCCATCTTCGCCGTCGTGGACAGCACGGGGGCAATCGGCGA
>JAFGQA010000433.1 GCA_016935885.1 Phycisphaerae bacterium
CTCAGCTTCGCCCGCACAGGCTGATTCTCGGGCGCCAGGCGGCGTAGGCCAGGGCACGCAGTAACTAGTTAAGTGCCAAAGTCCAGAGTCCGGCCTTCGGCCGACCGATGAATCGCCGTGGACGCCTGAAGGCCAACGCCGAAAGGTCCGTCCGAAGGTGCTTTCCGGTAATAGGGGAGGGAAGCCCGCGAATCGCACTCCTGAGTGATCCGTCCGGCCGGTTCGGCCATCTCCTGGCAGGAGATGGCGGCTCCGTGGCGGTTTTCAATCGCGGCGACTTGCATTTTTCACATACTTGTGCTATCAATTGACGGCGAAGGGAGTGATGTCCCTGCCATGCTCGATCACGGAGGCACGCGCTTTTTGAACCGTTAAACCTGAACCCGCAGGGGGCTGGCCGGTGCATGACTGCTGGGCGGACTCCGAAACCTCGGAGAGGTCTGGCCTTCCCGCGAGGCTCCCACCTTGTTGAGAGGGTTCAAAAAACAGCTTCCGACCGGCATTGCGGCGGAGACGTTGCTCGCCTTTCAGCGAGACCCGTCTCGTCGAGGCGATGCGGGTCTTCTTCTTTGGCTCACCCAGGCCAGGCATCACGCACCAACGCCGAACCATTGTGGCACAACGTACACCCCCAGGTGCAGCAGCCCAAGCGTGTATAGCCCCGCCACCACGTCGTCCAGCACAACTCCCCACCCGCCCGGCACCCGCCGCTCGATCCACCGTGCCGGCCACACCTTGACGATATCGATCGCCCGCTCAAGAAAGAACGCAGCCACAACGACCTGCCACGTCACAGGCAACGCGAACACCGCAACGAGGTAGCCCGGCAGCTCGTCGATGACATTCTTCCTGCTGTCCTCCTCGCCGAGCACCTTGTCCGTCCGGTCCGCGATCCAGACGGACAGCAGCGTGAACACGACAACGAACGCCGCATAAGCCCCCCAGCCGATCTTCAGCCAGTAGGCCAGTGCCAGGTACAGCGGCACCCCTACGACCGCGACCGCCACCGTTCCGGACGCCGCCGGCACGAAACCCAGATAGGCCAGCGACCCAATGAACAGGACCACACGATCTGGCAGCCCCGTGCGTGTGGCCACATCTGGGCTTGGTGCCTCTTCCTGACCTGACGGTTCAGCAGTCATCACAGGACAGTCGAATCCTCGACAGCAACACGCCATAGCGCTCCACCGTCTCCGGCGAAATGCCTTCCCGGTTTGTCCAGATCGCCAGATCGAGCGCGTCCTGACAAGCGCACCTCACCGGGTGCGCGCCAGCGCGCTCCTGCTCGGCCATCGCCCGCAACGCCGCCTTCATCAATGACACACAATTGGCTGTCGCCGCCTCCACGTTTCCGATGATCTCCGCAAGGAGCGCCTGCTTGTCCATCGACGTGTCGTGTGGACGCCAGCAGTCGTAATCGGTCGGCAGCGCGATCAAGGCGTAGCACATCTCCGCCTCTCGAGCCAGCTTGGCCTCGGGCATGCAGGTCATGCCGATCAGATCGCCGCCCCACGACCGGTGCATCTGGCTTTCCGCGACGGTCGAGAACGCCGGGCCCTCCATACACACATAAGTCCCCCCATCGTGGACCGTTACGTCCACCGACTCCGCCGCCGACAGCAACGTCCGCCGCAAGTCCGGGCAAAACGGATTCGAAAGCTCGACGTGCACCGCGATACCCGGCTCGTCGAAGAAGGACGAGGCCCGCCGCGTCGTCTTGTCCACGACCTGATCCACCACCACCAGATCCCGCGGCCGGATCTCCTCCCGCAGGCTGCCGGTGGCCCCGCTCGCGATGACGCTCGTGACGCCCAACGCCTTCAGGGCGTAGATATTCGCCCGATATGGCACCGCCGACGGGCAAAACGTGTGTCCCTCCCCGTGTCGCGGCAGAAACGCGATCTCGATCCCCTCCCATCGTGTCCGAACGATCGGCGCACTGGGCCGGCCAAACGGCGTATCCACCTCGCACCGCTCCCCACTCACCTCAGCCAGCAACGCCTGTCCCAGGCCGGTACCGCCGATGACGCCGATAATCCTGTCCGCCATCTCAGATCCCTTTCCAGATTCCACGGACCGCCCGCTAATCCAAGCACGAGGCACTATGACCTCCGCGCCCGAATCCGTCAATTCCGGTGCCCGGCGCTTCACTTGCGCGCAACAGGCGTAGAATATGAGTGATGCCACGCCAACGGGAGCAATTCACCTCGGAAGAGCTGGCCATCGTGCTGAGCAACTACGACCTTGGCATCGTCGGCGGCGTCCGGGAATTCCCGCGCGGGTCTCACGCTGCCGCCAAGATGGTCATCACGACGGACAAGGGCAAGTACCTGCTCAAGCGGCGCCCCAAGACGGAGGTGGACCCTTATCGCGTCGCGTTCTCCCATTCCCTACAGAGCTTCCTCGCTTCGAGGAACTTCCCGCTCCCCCACCTGATCGGCACGCGCGAACACAACAACTCGATGCTCAAGATGGGCAATTCGATCTACGAGGTGTTCGAGTTCATCGACGGAGAGCCCTACGACAGCGGCCTCGTCGCCACCTACCAGTCCGGCAAGACGCTCGGGCTCTATCACCAGCTCGTGCGGGAATACGAGCCCGAGTGGGACCCACCCCACGGCCATTATCACGATTCCAAAAGCGTCCGTGCCTTCTTCAAGCCGCTGGCGGAGACGCTCGTGAAGACGCCGTCGGTCCGCGGCAAGAAACAGGATCTGATCGAGCTGCTCAAACTGCTTCGCAGCGCCTACACCGGTGCCGCCAAGGCCGCCAATGACCTGGGAATGCCCAAATGGGAAACACAAATCGTCCATTCAGACTGGCACCCCGGCAATATGCTCTTTGACAAAGGCCACGTGGTCGCGGTGATCGACTACGACGCCGCCCGCATCCAGCCTCGCGTCATGGACGTCGCCAACGGCTGCACGCAGTTCTCTTTCGTGGCAGGCGGCCGAGATTTGTCCACATGGGAGGACCGCACAGACCATCTTCGCGCCAAGCGCTTCCTCCGCGGGTACGATGAAATGAACCTCCTCAGCAAGGCGGAGCTCGAGGCCGTGCCATTCCTGATGCAGGAAGTGCTCATCGCCCAGACCATCCCGCCCATCATCAGAACCGGTGGCACGTTCGCCGAACTCGACGGGTTCGGATTCTTGAACGTCGTCCTCCGCAAGGTCCAATGGCTCCAGGAGAACCGGAGCAGGCTGGATCTCGACGCCCCTGATGAATAGTCGGGCGCCACTGGCAGGTGCCACTGGCAGCTTGCCTGCCAGTGCGATCCCCGGGGCGTGCGCTTCTCCGTACACCAGACGCCCCCACACGACTGGCTTGCCGTTTGGCGGAGCACCCACACGCGCAGTCCCGGTCCAGGCCAAGTTGCGTCCACAACCAACCCGACTACAATCCCCACCACGTGAGGGCTCGGCCTCGCGGGAGGGGACGTTGCCTGCTCCCGTGATCTCTCAGGCCGTGAACTCGTGGACCCTAATCCCTTGAATCCTCGAATCCCCCCAGCCTCGCATCCTTCGACCCTCGAATCGCTCAGCGCCCGGCGCCGGCGCGCCGCCGCCATCTGCAAAGCCCTGCACAAACTCTATGCTGACGCGGATACTGCCCTGCGGCATCGCTCCCCGCTGGAACTCCTCGTTTCCACCATCCTCTCCGCCCAATGCACCGACGAGCGCGTCAACAGGGTCACGCCGTCGGTCTTCAAACGCTACAAGAGCGCTCGCGACTTCGCCGGGGCAGACCCGGCCGATCTCGAGGAGCTGATCCGATCCACGGGTTTCTTCCGCAACAAGACCAAGAACATCATCGGCGCCGGTCGGGTCATCACCGACCGGTTCAACGGCCGCGTCCCCGACACGATGGAAGAACTGCTCGAAGTGCCCGGCGTATCCCGCAAAACCGCCAACGTCGTCCTCGGCACCTGGTTCAAGAAGAACGTGGGCTTCGTCGTCGACACGCACGTTGGCAGGCTCGCCCACCGTCTCGGGCTCTCGTGGCGATCCCGCAACAACAAGGATGCCGTCAAGATCGAGAAAGACCTCATGGAGGTCTTTCCCCAAAGGGAATGGACCTACCTCGGCCACGCCCTGATCTGGCACGGCCGCAAGGTCTGCCCCTCCCGCAAGCCAGATTGTGAGCGATGCACTCTCTCGAAGTGGTGCCCCTCGGCCTTCTCCTTCGACGCCAACCCGGCCGCGGCCCGACCACAACGCAAGCGAAAGAAACGCACGTGAACCGGCGGCGCGTCGGGCGTGTGAATCCTGCGACCTTCCGATTCCTACATCCTCGAATCCCTCAATCCTATGGCAATTCACGTTTGAGCGTGCCCCGTCCTTTGCGAGGCAAAGGTGGGACTGCATCGCACGACCGCCTCCCACCCTTTCTTTCAGAAAGGATGGGGCACACGCACACGGCACACGGCCACCACACTCAATCGTTGGCTGGTCTAGGACTGTGGATGGCGGGTCGTAGCTCAAGCTGCTACAATCCGCTACAATCCGCGCGGCCGGGCACTGAGAGGATATGTCTCAGCGTGAAAGGCGTCCATGCAGTCCGTGCTGATCGAGATCTGGCGGATTCTGAATGAGTCGGCGATCTACTTGCTGTTCGGGTTCGCCCTGGCCGGCTTCCTACACGTTGCGCTGAGGCGCACGCCGAGATTCACGAATCTGCTGGCCGCCAGGGGCGGTAGATCTGTCGTCCTGGCCGCCCTGCTCGGTGTTCCCCTGCCTCTGTGTTCGTGCAGCGTACTCCCAGCGGGACTGACGCTCCGCAAGAAGGGAGCGAGCAAAGGCGCAACGGTGTCGTTCCTGATCTCCGTACCGGAAACGGACATCGTCTCCATCCTGCTCACCTACGGTCTGCTTGGCCCGGTGATGGCTGTCTTTCGGCCGCTTGCCGCGATCGTGACCGCCATCGTCTCCGGGCAACTCACAAACTTGGTGGATCGCTGGACCGACGCCGGCAGCCAAGCCAACGCGGAGGAGGAATCCTGCGCCTGCAAAGAGGAAGACGACGAGGGATACGTCGCCGAGAAGGGGCCGATCTGGAACGCGCTGCACTACGGGTTCGTTCGATTCTTCGGCGACATCATCGGCTCATTGCTTCTTGGTCTCATCATCGGCGGGCTGATCACCGCATTCCTGCCTCGCTTTGGACTTGAAGATCTCGTGGGGGCGTCGTCCATTCTCACCATGTTGGCGATGCTCGTCGTCGGCATTCCGATGTACGTGTGCGCCACCGCATCGACGCCGATCGCCGCGGGCCTCATCGCCAGCGGGCTGAGCCCCGGCGCCGCATTGGTCTTCCTGTTGGCCGGGCCGGCCACCAACATCGGCAGCCTCCTCGTCCTGGGCAAGCATCTGGGCCGGGCCGTTCTGATAACGTACCTCTGCTCGATCGCGGTGATCAGCGTCTTGATGGGTCTATGGCTCGACGCCGCCTTTGATGCCGCCTCGATTTCGCTGCCGGCCATCGTCGCTGCCACCGGTGAGACGCCGTTTTCGCCTGTCAAGACCGCCGGGGCGATCCTACTGCTCGTGCTGGCGTACATGAGTCTCCGCCGCACCGGCGCATTTGAAGGGCTTCTAGGGCGCATCAACCGCGCGCTCGGCCTCGAACTCAAGCCACGGCGGGTCAAGCTCGCCGCCGTCGTCTTCCTCCTGATCGCGTACGCATGCAGCAGCCTGTTCGTGGTCCGGCCGGGTGAGCGGGCCGTCGTCACGCGCTTCGGCCGCATCACGCAGGCGAACCTGTTGCCCGGCCTACACTGCCGCTGGCCTTACCCGATCGGCCGGACGGACATCGAGTCCGTGACCAGGATCAAGCGGATCGAACTGGGGTACCGCCGGTCGCCGAAAGCGACCGATGACGACGCGGCGGCGCTCGCCGGCCAGGAGGGCTTGACCGCCGAGTCCTGGATGCTGACCGGCCACGAGGACATCATCGACATCACGTGGGTCGTGCAATACCGGGTGATGGATTCCGAGGATGGAAAGGAGTTGGAGAAGTATCTCTACGGCCTTGCGGATCGGGAAGCGCTGGTTCGTTCGGCGGCGGACTCGGCGATTCGGGTCGCAGTGGGCAATCGGGGCATCGACAAGCTGCTGACGACGGCTCGGGGCGAGGTCGAGGACGCGGTCAGGGGGTCCCTCCAGGCCTCGCTCGACGAATGCGACGCCGGGATTGGCATCGTTCACGTGGGGTTGATCAGCGTGCACGCACCGGAGGAAGTCCACTGGGCGTTCCGCGACCTTGCCAGCGCCAGCGAGGACAGGATGAAGAAGATCAACGAGGCCGAGGAGTACAAAGAGCGCGTGGTACCCGAGGCGGAGGGGGGCAGGCGAAAGCGCGTTCTGGCTGCCGAGGGCACTGCGACGCAGCTCGTTCGGCACGCGATCGGAGAGAGCAGCGCTTTTATGGCCAGGCTGACCGCATACCGAGAACGAAACCCAGCCGTCACAAGGCTCCGATTGTACTTCGAGTCGATGGACGCGGTTTTACCGAGTCTGAAGAAGTATGTCTGCCTGTCCAAGGCGGTCAGCGAGGGAATCGACCTGTGGTTGATTAAGGGGGATGTAGGCGTCTCTGATCTCAAGGAGGACAGAGGCCTCGCCAACCCCGCCGGCCTCCCCGATCTACCGATGTTTCTGCCCGCGACAAAGGAGTCACGCAGCCGCCGCGACGACTTCTGGAGACCTGCACAGTGAAATCCATCATTTGGATGCTGATTCTCGGCCTCGTTGTGCTGACCGCCTGGTCGGTGTTTTTCGCCGTACACGAGACGCAATACGCCGTGGTCACGCGCTTCGGCGACCCTTACCGGACGATTAAGGAGCCTGGCCTGCGGGTCAAGTGGCCCTGGCCCATCGACAACGTGGTCTACTTTGACAAGCGTCTACTCGTCTCGGACACGCCCCGACCCGACGAGCCACCCAGGGAGTTCCTCACCAAGGACAAGAAGAACATCGAGGTCGCAAGTTATACGTGCTGGAAGATCACGGATCCCAAGGTGTTCCTGGAGAGGATCGGCACGCGTCGCGAGGATGCGGAGGCGCGCCTGGGTGAGATCGTGATCTCGGAATTGGGCAAGGTGCTGGGATGCTACGAACTGACGGACCTGCTTTCAACGGAGCCCGGCAAGATGAAGCTGCCGCAGATCATGGGGGAGATCCGCGAGACCTGCCGCGAGCTGGTGAAGGACAAGGACAAGTACGATTACGGCGTCGAGATCATCGATTTCCAAATCAAGCGGGTCAACTTCCCCAAACAGAACCGCACCAGCGTGTTCGAGCGGATGAGGGCCGAGCGGAAACGGATGGCGACCCAATACCGCAGCGACGGTGACAAGGAGGCCACGATCATCCGCGCCGAGGCCAACAAGGAGAGCACGACGATCCTTGCAGACGCCTACCGACAAGCCCAGGAGACCGAAGGCAAGGCGGACGCCGAGGCGACGCGGATCTACGCGGATGCCTACGGGCAGGATGCCGAGTTCTACGAGTTCCTGCGCACGCTGGAGTCCTACGAGAAATCACTGACGCAAGGCACGACCGTCTTCTTGCCCAGCGATTCACCGTACCTGAAATGGCTGCGATCCGACGCCTCGGTGGCGAGCCACGGGCCTCAGTCCGTGCCGCCTGGACAGAACCCGACGAGCCCAACGCAAGTGGAACCGGTCTGGAGGGACGGCGAGCAGGAAACGCCAGCGGAGTCAACGCACGATCGCTCGGAAGCGGAGGCTGATGATGACCCCAGCCGGTAAGGACCTGGATCGGCCCCTCGGCGGCTTCCGGCAACGCGAAGTCGTCGTCCTGTTGGTCGTCGCGCTGGCCGTCGTCTGTTGGCTGGTATCAGGATTCTACACCGTCGCCCCGAATGAGACCGGCATCATCACGCGCTTCGGCGAATTCTACACCAAGGTATCGCCTGGGATTCACTACGCGCTCCCCTGGCCGATCGACCGCGTGTACACGCCCCGCACGGAGGAGGTGCAACGCATCGAGGTGGGGTTCCGTGGTCTGGGAGAGCGGTACTCCGAGCGCCGACGGTCAGACATGCTCACCGGCGACGAGAACATCCTGAAGATCATGATGGTCGTGCAGTACAAGATCCGCGATCCGGTCGAGTACTTGTTCCGGGTGGATGAGCCGCGCTGGCTCGTGGAACGTGCGGTGGAATCGGCCATGAATCAGTATGTGGCCCGGCTGCCCGTGGACGATGTGCTGACCGACGCCAAGAACAGAATCCAGCTCGACACGATCGATATCGCCCAGAAGATGCTGGATGACAAGTACAATGCGGGGATTCGTCTCCTGGGGGGCAACCTCCAGGAGGTCTCGCCGCCGGTTCCCGTCATCGACGCCTTTAAGGATGTGGCCAGCGCCAAGAAGGACAGCGAACGGAAGATCGACGAGGCCCGCGAAGACGCGGGCAGGATCATCCTCAAGGCGACCGGCGAGGCCAGGCAACTCATCAGTAATGCGGAAGGATCTGCCGCAAGCCGAATCGACACGGCTCGGGGTGACACCGCCCGCTTTCTAAGCCTGCTCGAGGAATACCGCAAGGCGAAGGAAGTGACCCGCACTCGACTGTACGTGGACGCAATGGAGCGAATCCTCGCCAGGACGAAGGTCGTCATCCTCCCCGACGAGGAGGAGGCTGGAGCTTCCAAGCTAACAGTGGTCGAGCAGCCCGCCGGTTAAGTGGGTGCTTCAGATCGCCATGTGGCACCGGCGCCAAGGCCGGTGGATTGGATGATTCACTGGGCATTCGCTCGCTTGTCTTCACAGTTCTGAGACAGCTTCTACGTGGAAGGACGCAGGCCGGGGAGAATCCGACCGCCAACCGTGTCTTTCGCGTCGAAGCTGAGGCAGTACCTCTTGCACGGCAGGGGTCCGTGACACTTCCGGCGGCATTCGATTCTGGGTGCCACGGGCGGCTTGTCCGCCCGTGCGGTCTCTCTGGTGGGCGCGGGGGCGTAC
>JAFGQA010000434.1 GCA_016935885.1 Phycisphaerae bacterium
GCGGTGTCAATCCGGGAGCAGCAATGTTGAGCTTCACCCGGAGCGTCACCGTCAGGCAGTAGGCCAGGAAGGCCACGAAGATGTGTGCCTCCACCCGACGCCCGACCTGATGGTGAATCGGCCGCAGGTCCGGGTCGCTCTCGAACGTCCTGAACGCGTCCTCCACGTGGACCAACTGCACGCACAACGCCCACAGCGTGGGCACTTGTCTCTTCCAGGTCAACGCTTCGGAGCGTCCTCGGCCGCTTGATGGCGCGGACGTGCCCGCGCCTTGCCTTTGGCGCGAAGACTCTATGCAATCGACCCACCCCCGACACGGCGGTGCCGGGAATGGGCCGCTTGTTCTTCAAGCCGTAATGTCGGACGCGTCGATTACTTCCCGTGCTGCTTAAGCGGCAAGTGCTCGTGCGTATCCTTGTTTTTGTCTTCCTCGAACTTGAACGGGGCTTCCTTGTTGACGGTCGGGCTCTTCTCGTTGTGGCAGTTGACGCACATGTCCTTGTCGAACTTCTTCATCCCGACGGCACACATCTCCTCGTCTTTGTAAGTCCGCTTGGCCTTCTTGATTTCCTTGTGGAGCTTGGCGTACTCGCTGCCCGGGCCGTGGCAAGCCTCGCAGCCAACGTTCGCCAAGTCCTCCGCTTTCTTGACGGCCTTCTCATCGGCCGGGTCCGGGATCGCGTAGCCACCTTTCTCCTCGAAGCCCGTGACGTGGCATTTCAAGCACGACTTGTCCTTGGTGTAGTCCTTCTGGGGGTCGAGGTTGTGCTTCTTCTTGATCTCGACATCCTTGCCCGGCATCAACGATTCAAGGGCCCCGGCCATCTTGGTCTTGGCCCAGCTCTTATGCTGCTTGATGTGGCACATCTTGCAGGCCTTGTTTCCCACGTACTCAAACTTCTTCGGAGGCTGGTCACCGACCCCCAAGGGCATCACGGCCGTGGCCACCGTGACGACTTGACTGTTGGCCACCGCAGGCGAAGCGCTCGGCCATAATGCGGCGCCGACCAGGCAGGCGACAACCACTGAGGCAAGAACCAATCGCAGTTTCATGATGCAGTCCTCCACGTAAAACGAAGTACCAAACGCCTTGTTCCAGGACAATCCTCCTCAAGGCTCTAGTCCGACTCAATCCGTCCACCCGGCACGTACTCAAGGGCTGCATGATAGGCATTGGGCGAAGGCGATGCAACCGGTCAGGCCACCGGGCCAACCAGATTCGGGTCCGTGACAGTTCCGGGCGGGTGGCACTGGCAGCTTGCCTGCCAGTGTGTGAGCCCACGCGCCCACCGGAGAGACCGCACGGGTGGACGAGCCGTCCGTGGCACCCAGAATCGAATGCCGCCGGAAGTGTCACGGACCCGCCAGATTCCTGCCCAGGCGGCAGGTTTCCCCCAAATTGCGTCTCGAATCGGAAAGAATCGCCGCGCTCAAGGCGGGGACTGACGGTAAACTAGCCGCCATGAACGGAGAAATCCCGCTGCTGAGAATCTTGGGGTCGATGTGGTTTGCCGCCGTGCTGCTCGTGCTCGTGCTCGCGGCGATGGCCTGTGCGACCGTCTTTGAGGCTACCCACGGGACCGAGCGTGCCTTGGCCGACTTCTACGCGGCCGATTGGTTCGCGTGGCTGCTTGGCCTGTTGGCCGTGAACGTCCTGGCGGCCATGCTCGTGCGGTTCCCGTTTTCCAGGCGGCAGATCGGCTTTGTGCTCACCCACGTGTCGATCCTCGTGGTCCTCGGCGGCGCCCTGGTCACCAAGGCGATCGGTATCGACGGCCAGGTAGGCATCGCCGAAGGGGAAACGGTCGAGGACATCACCCTTCCCGGGCAGCCGGTCCTGGCCGTCATCAACCGGCGCGACCAATGCCAGGCGGTGGCAGAACTCGAACCATCCGTGTTCAACGGCTTCCACGCCGCCGACTCGCCGCGTGCCGAGGCATTGGTCTTGGGCAACCTCCGCATCGAGGTGTCTCGTTACCTCCCGGATAGCGAATTCTCGCGGGAGGTGGTCGACGACAACCCACACGAGCAGCCGGCCATTCAAATCTCGCTGTCGGCGAGCGGCAGCGGCAATCCAGACTGGGTGTTTGCCAACCAAGTCACCCAGGTGGGCGCCACAGAGGTGGCGCTTCGCATGGTCCCCACCACCGAGGAACTCCTTCGCCTGGTGAACGACCCATCAGCGGGCCAACTCGATTCCAAGGGCACCGTCAGGATCGAGCACAAGGGCGAGACGTTCGATATCCCACTCGAGCAGTGCACAGACCAGGCCGCCGTGGTGGGCGAGACCGGCTACACCGTGCGTGTCCTGCGATACCTGCCGCATGCCACCGTGGGCGCCGGCGGACGGATCACCAACGCCTCGCCGCAGCCCGTCAACCCGTACATCGAGGCCGAACTCGTCGGGCCCGACGGCACGGAGCAGCGCCGCTCCTTTGCCAATTTCCCGGATTTCGGCGCCATGCACGGCTCAAAGGATGCCAATGGGCGCGATCTGAAGCTTGTCTTCGTAGCAGCGGCGAACACGTCGCCCGCCTCGCCGGTCGAGGTGCTCAGCGGGCCGGACGGCGAGATGTACGTGCGGTTTAACCGTGTGGGCAAGGCGCCGGTCTGCGAGAAGCTGACTGTTGGCACCCCCGTCGACGCGCCGTGGCCGGGGCACAAGTTCACCGTCCTTCGGCGGCTCGAACACGCGAACCTGCACGAGGTGGCCCGCGTCGTGGAACCCGCGCGCGAGACGCGCATCCCGGCGGTCCTGCTCAAGCTGACGACAGACGACCACACGAACGAAATGTGGGTCCGGAAGCACCGACCGGAAACGGTGCACATCGACGGCGTGCCGTACGAGATCAGCTTCAACAGCAAGGTTCTGCCGCTGACATTCAAACTCACCTTGAATCAGTTCCACATGGACATGTACCCCGGCACGCACAGTCCACTGACCTACGAGAGCCACGTTGCCATCCGCGATCTCGACACCGGCAACACCCTCAACCGCGTCGTCAGCATGAATCAACCCGTGCAGCACGGCGGATTCAGCTTCTACCAATCAAGCTACATCAAGGATCGCGACGGGTACATAAGCATCCTCAGTGTCTCCCGCGATCCGGGACAGCCGATCGTATATGCCGGTTACATCGGCATGATCGTCGGCATGGTGTGGGTCCTTGTGCAGCGGATGAAACGGCGCCGTGTAACGCCGACAGCCGAAACGAGCGAGGCCGAAAACCGAAAGCCGGAGACCGAAAGCGGCCCAACGCGGCAGACAGGAGCCACGGGCTTCAGCCCGTACGGCGGTGCACAAAAGGGAAGAGCCACGGGCTTCAGCCCGTGCGGCCGTGCGCAAAAGGGAAGAGCCACGGGCTTCAGCCCGTGCGGCCGTGCGCAAGAGAGAGGAGCCGCGAGCTTGGCGCGCGTGCAGCGATCCAATCTAAACGCTCGACGCCGCGCTACGACCCATTGGGACGGACTCCTGACCGCAACCCGGTTGGGGACGCGTGCTTCTTCGCTGTTTCGTCGTTTCGCCGTTTCGTCGTTTCGTCGTTTCGTCGTTTCGCTGTTTCGCCGTTTCGCTGTTTCGCCGTTTCGCCGTTTTGGCGTTTCGCCGTTTCGCCGTTTTGGCGTTTCGCCGTTTCGCCGTTTTGGCGTTTCGCCGTTTCGACGTTTCGACGTTTCGACGTTTCTGATGTTGTCACTCGTGACCGTTGGCCTGGCCGCGCCGCCGCCGGCCAAGGCCGAGGCAAGGCTCCCCCAGTCGCTTGACCTGACGATCGTCCGCGCCGTGCCGATCCAGCACGACGGGCGGTGGATGCCATTGGACACGGTCGCGCGCGATCTCGTCGAGCAGGTGACGGGCAATGCTTTCCATCAGGGCAACGATCCGGTCGCATTGCTATTGGCCTGGACCTTCGACCCACAAGCCTGGATGGACGAGCCCCTGATTACCATCAAGAATGCCGAGCTGCGGGCCAAGCTGAAGCTGTCGTCCTCGCAAACGGTCTATTCGTACACGCAGTTGGTCGAGAACCGGCATTTCATGTCGTTGGTGGATGGCTTGGCCCGGATCCCGCGCGACCGCAAGATGAACCCGCTCGAATCGAAGGTCAGTGATATCTCCCACCGATTGGGAATCCTCCATGACGTCCTCAACAACCAGGCAATCCGCCTGATCCCCGATCCAACGGAAGCCAACGCCGCGTGGCGGCCGATCTCCATGACGGCGCCGGACCCGACGACAGACGACGAATCGGCTGCCGAAGACACCGCGCCAGAAGGCGACCTGCTGCGCATCGCCTGGTTGGCTCTCGGAAAGTCCTTCCTCGAAGACGACGCAACGCGCTTCGCAACGGCGTCGCGGCGCCTGACGGAGGTGCTCGCCGCGCTGCCCGCCGCATATAGGCCAGACCCGAAACTGATCGAAACCGAACTGCACTACAATCAGTTGGCTCCGTTCACCTTGGCGTGGAAAATCACGGCGCTTGGCGCTTTGCTCGGCGCGGCGGCGATGCTCGTTCGTCGAAGGTGGTTCGACGGTGTGGCACTGGTGACCCTGTTCGCGGGCTTCGCGGTGCTGACCTACGGCTTGTCGCTGCGCTGGCAGATCGCCGGGCGGCTGCCTACCTCCAACATGTACGAGTCGCTTCTGATCCTCAGTTGGGGCATGGGCCTGTTCGCAATGGTGGCGATCCTCGTCTTTCCACATCGACTGGTCCCATTGACGGCCTCCGTGATGGCCGCGTTATCATTATGCTTGGCCGACATTCTGCCGCTGGACGCCTACATTCGGCCGATCGTGCCCGTCCTGCGGGACACGTTCTGGATGGCCACGCACGTCCCCGTGATCATGGTCTCGTATTCCGTGTTGGCGTTGGGCGTCTTGATCGCGCACGTGCAGGTGGCCGTCATGGCTGTCGCACCACGGCGTCGCGAACTCATCGACACGATCGACTCGCTGCACTACTGGTACATCCACGTGGGCTCGATCTTGCTATGGGTCGGCATCGTCACCGGCAGCATGTGGGCCATGGCATCCTGGGGGCGCTACTGGGGTTGGGACCCGAAGGAGGTCTGGTCGCTCGTCGCGCTGCTCGGGTATCTCACCATCCTGCACGTGCGGATCAACCGCGAGAAGGTCCCGGCCTGGGCCTATGTGGTGGCCGTCTTGCTGGCCTTCGGCGTGTTCGTCATGGTCCTGCCCGCCCTGCTCCCGATCACCGGTGTGGAAGCGCTGGTGATCGGCGGCGCGATCCTCGCGATGGCGTTCCTTGTACTTGCCCGTGGCAAGTTCGCCACTGCTTTGAAGAGCATCCTTTGCTTCTGGTTGATCATCATGGCTTACGTCGGCGTCAACTTCGTGCTTGGAATGGGGCTGCACAGCTACGGTTTCGGCAAGGGCGCCGTGGTCCGGTATCTGTTCGTGATTGGCGGGATCGACCTTCTGCTGATGGCGATTTGCGCTGCGGCTTATCTTCTGCGGCGGAGAGAATCAGCGCCGCCCGCTGCCGGGTTTCCTGTTGTTGTGTCTGGATAGGCGGTGTCCATCTCGAGACTGTGGCATAAACACGCAAGCCTATATTGCCACCGCTGAGACGCCAATGCCACGAACGACCCTGGATGGGCTCCGGGTCCGTGACACTTCCGGCGGCATTGGATTGTGGGCGCCACGGGCGGCTTGCCCGCCCGTGCGGTCTCTCCGGTGGGCGCATGGGGCATGCACACTGGCAGGCGAGATGCCAGTGGCACCCGCCTAAACTGTCACGCACGTGTGGGCTCCAACGTGTCTCGAAGGAGTCTTTTTACGGGGTTTTGCCCCCGTTCTGATCAGGTGCGACAAGCCCGGCCTTTGTCTCGTCTTCCTCCGGTGTCTGCGTCGTGTCGCCTTCCTCTTGTGTCTCCTCCGTGTCCTCCTGTACATCCTCCTTCTCGTCCCGGGCCTCCTCCGTGTCGTCCTCGATGTACGACTTGTACACGCGGCCCTTGAGGATCGGGCCTGCCGGATGCTCGTGGTCGTGCATGGCTTTGGGCATGCGCCCGTCGATCCAGGCCGGATTCATCGGATACGCCGTGGGGCTGAAGATCGTCCCGTAGATGTGCCACACGAAAATGGCCAATGTGGCCAACCAGGCTTCGTAGTAGTGGATCACGAGCATCACGTCGAGCACGCCCTTCGGCAGGCCCCAACGATCGGTGAAGAAGTTGTCGAACACCAGCAGGATGCCCGTACCGGTCATGATCGCGGCACCCCAGACCAGCGCCCAGTACTCGCATTTCTCCATGTAGGTGAACCGGCCGTGTCGAGCCTCCTCGTGGCGCAGGCCCAGGAAGAACTTGGCATTCTCCACGATGTTGACCAAATCGCGCTTGCTGAGAATCATCTCGCGGATCATGTGGCGGCCGCGCTGACCGAACAGATAAAACACGTGCCAGATCGACGAGAAGATCATCACGACGGCCGCGATTCTGTGCACCAGCCCTCGAAACTCGAATCCCCTTCCGTCACCCCAGCCGAACAGGAGCTGCGCCCACCACGAATCCGAGAACCGCAGCGCGAAGCCCGAAATAACCAGCACGATGAAACTGGACATCAGCACCCAGTGCTGCATGGTCTCGTTAATGGTCAAGCGAACCACGAACGGCCTCTTACGCATCTGTTTAATGTGGCGAACGTAATGGGCGACGTTGTGCAGCAACATCAGACCGATGGTGATCGAGATCATCCACAGGTAGAAAAGGCGAAAGAACGCCGGCCAGCCCGTCTTGAGGCCGGTGGCCGTGGTATGGATCCCCGTCTGGGCCAACTCCGGAGAAATGCCGGGATGGCACCTGCCGCAGGTCTTCTGAAGGTTGGCAGGATAGATCGAGGAGGTCGGGTCTTTTGACGGAAGGATGCGGTGGGCGCCATGGCACGACGCGCAATTGGCCACCTCCACATCGCCGGCCTTGGCCTTGTGCCCGTGGTAGCTGTCCACGTAAGACGCCAACCGCCCGCCCGGGATGCCGTACTTCTCGTTCAGCCGCACCGATTCATGGCACGGAGAACACGTCCGTTCCGCCACGTTGGCCGCATTGACCGGAGACCGTGGATCGCTGCATTCGAAGATCCCATGCTCGCCGTGGCACGTTGTGCAGATCGGAGAATCGACCTCGCCACGCTTCACCAACGCGCCGTGGATGCCGTCCCAGTAGTCGGCGGTCACGGACTGATGGCACCGGCCACAGGTGTCGGGAATGTTGAAGTGATAGATGGTCGACTCCGTGTCGGCGGGCCCCAGAATGCGGTGGGCCGTCCGCTTCCCGTCGGGGTCCGTCGAGGAGTGGCAGTCGTTGCACGTGGCCGAGACGTAGATGCCCATTCTGCTCGCCCGCCCGTGTATGCTTTTCTCATACAGCTCGATCGGAGCCTGTCTGAGGATGTCGTGCTTCTTCACCAGCTCCGGATTCGTGTGGCACGCCATGCACGTCCGCGCCTGGTTGCTGGGGTGCACATGGGAGCGGCGATCATTCGAATGAAAAATGTCGTGTGTCCCGTGGCAGTCCCAACATGTCGGGATGTCGGGGTCGTCGCCGACCTTCGTGCGGCCGTGCATCTTGTAGACTGCCGTCTCGTCCTCGTGGCACGCGCCGCAGTTGACCGGCTCGACCGACGAGCCGTGTGGCTTGGCCGCCCCGATGTCCAGACCCTCCATGGACATCGATTCGTGGCACGCGGTGCAGTCCAGGTCGCTGTGAACCGATTGGGCCAACACCTTGCCAGGAGAGAGGGCCTTGCGCCCGACTGCCTTGCCGTCATGACAGTCCGTACAGCTTGCTGGCTTCGTATCCCGTGACGTCATCGATGTCGGCGACACGCCTGAATCCTGGGCCCAAACCGCTAAGGCCACCAATAGCCATGCGGCTCCACAACACGCGACGCTCCGTTTAGCCACCCTCATGGCAAGCCTCACATGCGCCTATTGAAGAGCGAACGGTTGATGAAACGCTCAGCAAGCCCACGGACTACGCTCCGTAGGCCTTCGACGCGCCCACGCGCCGCCTGTCAGTTGGGGGGCCTTTCAGCACATGACGCAACAGTCGGCCGACGCACGCCTCGCGAAGCCGCGTCACGCGAAAGCCCCGAAAACACGGCGGCGTTTCACTTCGTCTCAACGACGGGCCCGGGACGCTTCTTGGGGAACGTGATCCCCTCGTCCACGTCGTGACACTCGCTGCACACGGGCGGACGGTCGAACTTGCGGTCGATGTGACACCCTTCGCAATCGTGCTCCGCATGGGTCTCGTCCAACACCTGGCCCGTGACCTTGTGATCAAAGTTGTCCGGTTGCCACGCGGCGTGGCACGTGTTGCAGTCCCGGTCCAGCTTCTCAAAGCGGGCCGTCTTGTGGCACGCGCGGCAGTTGTTGTCCTTGTGGTACCGGCTCAACGGCCAGCCGGTGCTGGCGTGGTCGAACGGCTGAGGCTTGGGCTGGCCCTCTTTCCAATGGCAGCGATTGCAGTTTCCACCCTCCTCCGTGTCCGCCAGGTGGCACGCGACGCAGTCCTGATGGTGTTCCGCGAGGGTCCGCTTCTTCTGGACGTGTGTCTTGCCCACCTCGTGACACCGGGTGCAACTGTTCCCGCGGTGGCATTCGGCACACTTCAGGCCGAAACGGTGGACGTGCTCCCCGTGGCGGAAGATCACTTCCGTGCTCGGGCGGGCCTCGCCCGACGTTTGGTAGATCTCAACGTCCGGCGCCGGAATGGGCGGGTGCATCCTCCCGATCGCATCGTCAGCCGTGGCCGTTTCCTGCCCCCGGTCCGCACCACTTCCTTCCCCGACGCGAGTGATGTGACACGCGCGGCACCTTGTGTCGTGACTCCACTCGCGGTGGCAGCCCATGCACTGGCGGTGATAAGCCCCCTTCAGACCCGGTTTCCGCATGTCCTCGTGTATGAAGGAAGCCTCGTGGCACGTCCGGCACGCGGGATGGGAAGCACCCTCCGGTGTGTAATGGTGACACATCGTGCACCCGTCCGCGATCTCCGCCCACTTGGCGTGGCCCGCATGGTCGAATGGCACCGGGCCGAAGTGGTCCGTGACGTCTTTGACATCCGACAGCATGTCCAGAAGAATCACGCCATCGGGCACATGCGTCTTCTTGAGTTCCTCGGCGAATTCCGCGGCACGCGGACGAGGGCATGGATGAAGGCACGGGTTCTCCGCGGAAGGGTGGTCGCACGTATGGCAGCGCCGGCAATCGCCTGTGAAGGCCCCAAGCGGCGCCACAACAGGTGGTCTCTCCGGCTCCGTGGTAGCGGTGGCAGGTTTCGGCTCTTCTTGTGCGAACGAAAACGAGCCCGTGACCGCTACGCTGACGCCCCCGATCATCACCATCATCCCGGCGATGACCCACCTTCGTACGCCGCTACGCTCGAGCATCTCGTTCATGCCGTCCTCACTCTTCCGGGATGGGTGATCACCGGGAAGTAGGTCACGATGATCCGATAGATGAACATCAGCAGACAAACCAGACCGATCGTTACCGCGAACTCACCGATCGCCGGGAAATAGCTCTTCACTGGATAGAGCGGCATAAACGCCACGAGGAACACATTGATCCGGTTGAGGGCCACGCCCAGCACAACCATCAGCGCCGCCCAGAACAGCCATTTCGGCGAGTTCCGCACCTTCGGCGACAGCAGCAACGCAAACGGCAGAATAACGCCGAAGACCATCTCAACGACGAAAAAGGTGCTTTGCACGCACCACCTAGAAGGCGTCAGGTAAACGTAGCTCCCACGGACGACCATGTCACCAATCTTGAAGCCCATGTAGGCACCCAGCAAAATGGGAATGTACTTCGCCAGCTTACTGAGGATGTGCATCTCCGGCTTGAGCTTCATCGCCCACGCGGCGTACAGTCCCTCGAAGATGACCATGGGAAAGCCCACCGCGATCGCCGACAGCAGGAACAGGATCGTCAGGATCGGTGTCCACCACAAAGGGTGCGTCTTCGTCGGGGCGATCACCATCAGGTTGCCCAACGAGGACTGGTGGGCGCACGACAGAACGACACCGGCAATGATGAATAAAAACATCACCTTGTTAAGCTTGCCGTGGAGCCATAGGCTGATGCGGCGAAGCGTCGGGAAACGCAGGTCATCCAGGAATCGTTCGCAGACGATCGGCACGAACTCGATGTACAGCACCGTGAGGTAGCACATGACACACATGCCGACCTCGAACAACGCCGAGTTCGGGCTCCACATCCACGGCATGGCCGGATGCCAGATGTTGTAGTACCGGCCAAGGTCCGCCATAAGCCCGATGCCGACAAACGTGTAGCCCAACATCGCCGTCAGCAAGGCCGGGCGGACCACCGCGTGGAAATGTTCTCGATGAAAGATGTGGACCAGCGCCGACGTCGTGAACCCCCCCGCCGCCAGCGCGACACCCGTGGCCACGTCGAAGGCGATCCACAATCCCCATGGGTGCTGCTGGTCGAGATGCGTGACCGAACTGAGGCCGAAGATGAATCGATAGATGGCGAAGCAGAGCCCCACTGCCACCAGAAAAAGCATGACCCAAACGCCCGGCGTAAACAGCTTCCGATCGACGGGCAACGGCTCGTGGTGTTCACTCACGCTCACAACTCCTACATCGATTGACGATTGACAATGGGGGATTGACGACGAATCCCCAATACTCCACCGTCACTCCCCAATCGTTAACCTTCACTCGCTTCCGGCTTGGTCAGCCACATGGCCGCTCCCAGTAGCCCGTACCACATCAGCGGCGGCAGGAAATACTTGAACTCGCCGTGTTGGATCTTCTCCGTCAAACGCGGCGGGGCCTTGTGGCCGAAGTGCTTGAAACCGATCTCCTCGAACGGCACGCTGGATAGCCATAACCATGACGTCCCCCCAGCCTCGTGCTCGCCGTAGACGTGATCGATGTACACGTCGGGATTGTCGCGAATCCGCCTGTGCGCCTCCTCCAGCAAGTGGCTCCGTTTGCCGTACGTCATCACCTCCTCCGGACAGATCTTCACGCACGCTGGAACGTCCTGCTTGTCCGGAACCAAGTGGGCGCACAAGTTGCACTTGCGAACCTGCGGCGTCAGCGGCATGTTGTAGTCATACGTGGGAATCTCGAACGGGCAGGCGACCATGCAATAACGGCAACCCATGCACCGATTCTTGTCGTAAACAACCGGGCCGTCCTTCCGCTTGCTGAAGGCGCTGACGATGCAGGCCGACATGCAGGCCGGGTCGATGCAGTGCAGGCAGTTGAACTTGTTGTAGATCGGCTTGGATGCGTCCTTGGGGTTGGCGTATTGGTTGATCACCGTGTGCGACCGCGGATACGGACGCCGAGGCTGCTCCATCACCGACTTGTCCTCGAACGTAGGGATCGCAGGCGGATTGAAACCAGCCGCATCCTGGCACGCGTACTCGCACCGGCGGCACCCGATGCACTTCGTGGTGTCCACCAGCACGCCCATCAACTCATCCCACGGCTCAACCGCCTCGGACGCCTTGGCCGGCTCGACGGCGATACCCGTGGTTGCCCCTCCGAGCCCCAACAGTCCCATCGTCTTCAAGAAAACGCGCCGATCCGAATGCATTGAAACCACCTCACCACTGCGCCGGGCCACAGCGACGGAATCCCGCCGAATCACCGAAAAACGCGGAAGATTGCCGTCCGCAATCCGCGTGCCATCAACCCGACACCTTCGTGCCGAGGCCACCGAACCAGACCACGCCTGACGATCCTCAGACAGCCGCGAACCACGAACATCGGCTCAGCGGGTGCGCCCCCTTCCACAGGTGGCTCAGCACCCCACAGAACCTGACACCGCGGGCCGACAGCATAACGCTCCGCCCGTCCGGTGTCTACGTGCCACCCTCGAACAGGTCAAACGTCAGCGGGCTGAGAATCGAAGGCCGTTTCTCGTTTCCTTCCGCCCGAAGCCCCTGTACCACGGTTCCGAGACAGCTTCTTAGCCTTGCTTCTGCTTGGCGTGCAGCGCCTCGAACTCATCCATCAACTGGGCGAACAACTCCATCGTGTCCTCGATCGGCTTGGGCGTGGTCATGTCGACGCCGGCCAGCTTCAGCACATCCAGCGGGTACTTGCTGCTGCCGGCCGAAAGGAACTTGATGTGCCCCTCGACGGCCCCGGGCTCCTCGTCGATGATCCGCCGGCCGATATTCGTCGCCGCGCAGTGGCTGGTCGCGTAGGTGTACACGTAGAAATTGCGGTAGAGGTGCGGGATCCGCAGGCCCTCGGCCTTGGCGCACTCGTCCATCACGATATCTGGGCCGTAGTACTTCTTGACAATCGCCCCGTACGTCTCGCACAGGGAATCGCCGGTCAGCGCCTGGCCGGCCTCGGCCTGTTCGTGGATGGTCTTCTCGAACTCGGCGAACATCGTCTGACGAAAGACCGTCGTGCGGATGTTCTCGATGTCCTCCAGAAGGATGAGCATCTTCTCCATGTCGTCCTTGGCGTGGCCCAGCAGGTAGTGTGACAGCAGAACCTCGTTGACCGTCGAGGCAACCTCGGCGCAGAAGCTTGCGTAGCCCGCGTAAACGAGGGGCTGATTCTTGATCGTGTGCCACGAATGCATGGTGTGGCCCAACTCGTGAGCCGTGGTGGATCGGTCGTTGCGAGTGCCGTGGTAGTTCAGCAACATGAACGGATGAGGCGCCAGCGGCGTGCCCCAACTGAAGGCACCGCTGTGCTTGTTCTCGGTTTCATAGACGTCGAGCCACTGCGAGTTGAACGCCCTTCGTGCCGTCGAGACGTAACCGTCGCCGAGCGGCTCCAAGGCGGCCAGGATCGTCTCTGTCGCCTCATCATACGGTATGCTCTCGTCTGGTGCGCTGAGCATCGGCACGCGCAGGTCGTAGCGGTGTACTTCGTCAATGCCCATCACCTTCTTGCGCAGCGCGGTGTAGCGATGCAGCTTGGGCAAGTGCTTGTTCACCGTGGCGATCAGGTTCTCGACCACCTCGACGGGAATGCCCGGCCCGTTGAGCGCCGACTCCAGCGAGGACTTGAAGCCACGGGCCTTGGCGTAGAACATGTGCTGCTTGACCTGCCCGCTGAGGATGGCCGAGATCGTGTTTCGCTTGTCGAGGTACACGTTGTGCAGACCGAAGAAGACGTCCTTGCGCAGGCGCCGGTCCGGTGAATAAATGTACTGGTAGTACTTCGCGGAACTGAGTTTGAACTCCTTGCCGTCGGCGTCCTTGACCGTGGGAAAGTCTAGGTCGGTGTTCTGGAGGCGGCCGAAGATCGTGTTGAACGCCCCCGTTACGTCACCAGCCATGGCCAGCAGTTCTTCCTCCCGCGGTGAGAGGATGTGCTCGCGCTGGCGGTAGATATCGTCGAACTCGTGGCGATAGACGGCCAGCTTATCGTCTTCGTCCATCCACGAGGCGACCTTCTCCCGCGGCAGGGCAAGGACCTCGGGCACGAACCAACTGACCGCCTCGCTCGCCCGGGTGCTGAGCGACTCTGCACGCTCGAATCGGCCGACCGCCTCGTTGTTCTTCATGTCCAGGTAATACGCCAGGCCCGCGTACTGATACACGCGGCCCAGCTCCGCGAAGGTCCGGTCGCGATGCTGCAACGCCGTGAGCAGCGCGTCGGCCGACTGACCCAGCTTGCCCTTCATCGCGGCGAGGATCTTGATCTTCATCTCGACGTCTTTGAAGGCCGCCTCCCAGGCCGCCTCGTCGGCAAACAGGTCCGTCAGGTTCCAGCGATACTTCTCGTCGATGTCCGCCCACTTCGGCGGGCCCGCCGGCCCCTCGTCCGGGGCGAGGACCATGCCCTCCTGGGCGTTGACGATCGAGACAATCCCCTGTCGAGAATCACTGAATACAGAAGCCATCACAACACCTGCGGTAATCCAGAAACACCATCGAATACTCATCGTATACCCACCTTTCACGTCGAATCCATGCAACGATTCGCAGTGTTCGCCAGCGGGTCATCATAAAGGGGCCCGAAGATAATACAAGATCGTCGTCTCGGCGAGCGCCATCGGCGATTGCTTTCGCCAAACATCTGTGTCACAATGTTCGCCGATGCGGGGCCGGGCGTTTTAGGGTCCTGGCAACAGGATGTTCGGGGATACCCCGAACGAGCCGATTCGCTGACGTTCCTGACGGGCCGTTTTGCCCACAGTCGCTCGGACTGTGTGCAATACGGCGGCCGAGCGTTGTAAAACCTCGCCCCGCGTCTTCTTCTCCGGACATTCATCCCGCCGGGCTTGTGAGGCGTGGCATGAGCTACTGGGCCTGGGGCATCCTGGTTGTTGTTGCGATAGTCGTCATCTTCATCGCGCGGGTGACGCAGCGCAAACTGCCATCCGGCTTCTGGAGACCGGGATACTCCTGTGGATTCGCGCCGGGGGCCTGGAAACGTTGCGACAAGCGCGAGGGTGCCGACGCCGGCTTTCCTCGCGCGAAGGATGCTGAACGTCTCAAACCGTTGCCCGGCTTCAAGAAGCACCGACAGGCTCCGGCCGATCGTGGCCGCCTGGTGGCGTCAGGCCTGCCCGTTCTCGAATCCACCGACGACGTGCTCGCCTGGCTCGGGTTGGACCTGCGCTCCTTCCTTGCCCTGGCCGATCCCGGCGATCGCATTCGCCCTGGCAAGACCAACTACGTCGAGTGGACCGTCCCCAAGAAGCGACACGGCGTCCGGATCATCTGTAGCCCCAAGCCGCGGCTCAAAGCGGTCCAGCATCGCATAAAAGATGAAATCCTCGATCACATTGTGCCCCACGAAGCCGCCCACGGCTTCGTCATCGGCAGAAGCATCGTGACCAACGCCGAGCAACACGTCGGTCGGGCACTGATCGTCAACCTCGACCTGCGCAACTTCTTCGACTATGTGCGGTATCACCGGGTCATCGGTGTGTTCCGCTGGCTGGGTTACAGCCTACAGGCGTCGCGATCTCTGGCCTTGCTGTGCACGCATCGGCCCAACTTGAGCGCCCTTCACGAAGACCCCCCCGAGGCTTACGTCCGCCATGTCTTTCGTCATGCCGTTCAGGGTGCGCCCACAAGTCCCGCCCTGGCGAACCTTACGGTCTACCGCCTCGACCGACGCGTGGCTGGACTGGCCCGTACCTTTGACGCGAGGTACACACGATACGCCGACGACTTGACCTTCAGCGGCGACGAACCATTCAAACGCGGTATGATCCGTTTCCTGTCGCTCGCCAAGCAGATCATCGCTGAAGAAGGGTTCAGGCTGAATATGAGAAAGATGCGATTCATGCGGCCGAGCCAGCGCCAGCAGGTTACGGGCGTGATCGTCAACAAGAAGGTCAACGTCCGCCGCGAGGACTACGACCAACTCAAAGCCATAGTCCACAACGCAAGGAAGATAGGTAGTCTTGAATCACAAAACCGCGAGAATCACCCCGACTTCCGCGCACATCTGCTCGGGCGTGCGGCGCACATCCGCCAGCTAAACGCTGCTCGCGGTCAGAGTCTCATCGATCGAATCCACGCGATTGCGTAGGCTGGCAGACCACCGGAGCTTGCCACCCGGTTACCTCACAAACAGATCACGCAGCCACTGGACGGTCGTCTGCCGGTTCAGCTCGGCGATGGCGTCCGTCAACGGAATGTCCTTCGGGCACACCTGGATGCAATTCTGCGCGTTGCCGCAGTCGGTCACGCCGCCGGCGCCCATGATCGCGTGCAGCCGCTCGGCCTTGTCGTACGCTCCGGTGGGGTGCGAGTTGTTCAGCCAGACTTGCCCGATGGGCGCGGGACCGATGAACTTGGACTCCGGGTGGAACTGCGGGCAGGCCTCCATGCAGCATCCACACGTCATGCACCGCGAAAACAGATAGCGAACCGCCTGCTTGTCCGGCGAGATCAGCGGCGCGTGCCGGTGGATGTCGTACACGCCGTCTAGCTTCACCCACGCCTTGACCTTCAGCAGCGCGTTGAACATCTTCTCGCGGTTCACCATCAGGTCCCGAACGAGCGGGAACTTCGTCAACGGCTCCAACACGATAGGCTGCTCGAGCTCGTCCACGAGCGCGGCGCACGCCTGTCGCGGCACGCCGTTGATCAGCATCGTGCAGGCGCCGCACACCTCCTCCATACAGTTGCAGTCCCAAACCACCGGCTCGACCTTCTCGCCCTTCGTGTTGACCGGGTGTTCGCGCAGGTACATCAACGCCGAGACCACGTTGTGCGAAGGGGCGTACGGCATCTTGAATTCTTCCCAGTACGGCCTTGCATCGGGCCCCCTCTGCCGCTTTATCTTGAAGTGGATCTCGTTCGCGCCCGCAGGTTCCATCGCGTTCGTCTCCTCTGTTGAGCCACGGGCTTCAGCCCGTGCGGCGCCACAACACTATTCGTGTGACCGCGCATCTTGACGCGCCGCGCGGGCTGAAGCCCGCGACTCGCGTCTGCTCACGAAGTGATACCCATCCCGTAATCCGCAATCGTTAATCGTCAATCGCCAATCGTCAATCGTCAATCGTTAATCCTACCGATAGTCCCTCGGCTTCTCAGGCGGAAGCACGGACATGTCCACCGGCATGTACTCAATCTTCGGGCCGTCCTTCGTGCACGTGGCGACCGTGTGCTTGAGCCACTTCTCGTTGTTGGCCTTCCACTTGGCCTTGTACTCGTCGTATTCAGGATCGCCCTCGAACTTGCCCTCCGGAATCTTCAACTCGAACTCGGCCTTGTAATGCGAGCCCCGGCACTCATCTCGCTTCCGGGCACTGGTGGCGATGACCTCGGCGAGGACGACCATGTCCTGAATCTGCCGGGCCCATGACAACGACTGATTGACCCGCGCGCCGTGGTCGTCGAGCGACATCGCCTTCGATCGCTCCCTGAGCTTGCGGATGCCCTCAATGGCCGTGTCCAGCCCTTTGTTGCTGCGCTCCACGAACACATGCTCGCGCATCAGTTCCCCCAACTCGCCGTGCAAGGCGAACGGGTTCTCGCCAACATCCCGTGAGGTGATACCCTGATTGATCTCCTCCTGGCGCTGGCGCTCGCTGTCGTAGTGACTGTCGGCCGCGGCGGCCGAACCGTTCTTGAGCCCCTTGACATAGGCAATGCTGGCATCACCGGCAATCAGGCCACTGAAGGAAGCGCTGAGTAGCGAGTTGGCCCCCAGGCGGTTGGCCCCGTGGTAGGCGAAATCGCACTCCCCTGCGGCATACAGGCCGGGAACGCTCGTGGCATGATTCTTCTGGTGCTTGAGCACCATCCCGCCCGTCGCCCCGTCCTTCTCGAAGTCGACCCACAGGCCACCCATCGAGTAGTGCGTGGCCGGAAAGATCTTCATCGGCCTGGTGTACGGGTCCTCGCCGGTGAAGGTCTGGTACATCTCGAGGATGCCGCCCAGTCGGCTCTCTAAAAAGTCGTGCGGCTGGTGCGTGAGGTCCAGATAGACCACATCCTTGCCGCCCAGGCCCAAGCCCATGTGGCGGACCACCTTGAAGATGGCCCGCGAGGCCACGTCACGCGGCACGGTGTTGCCGTAGGCGGGGTACCATTCCTCGAGGAAATAGAATCGCTCGTTCTCGGGGATCTCCAGCGGGTTGCGCGTGTCGCCTGCCTTCTTCGGCACCCAGATGCGCCCGCCCTCGCCGCGGCAGGCCTCGGACATCAACCGGTTCTTGTCGTGGCCAGGGATGCCCGTCGGATGAAACTGGATGAACTCGCCGTTGGCGAACTTGGCGCCCTGCTGGTACACACGTGATGCCGCCGCACCGGTCGAGTTGGTGGACATCGTCGAACGGCCGTAGATCAGCGCCAGCCCGCCGGTGGCCAGGATCACCGCGTCCGCCCGGAACGTGTGGACCTTCATGTCGATCAAGTTCATGGCCGCCACGCCGCGGCAGATGCCCTCATCGTCGAGGACCAGCGAAAGAAACTCCCAGTCCTCATACTTCGTGACCTTTTCCTCCGCTTCGTACCTGCGAACCTGCTCATCGACGGCGTACAGAAGTTGTTGGCCCGTGGTCGCGCCGGCGAAGGCCGTGCGGCGGTTCTTCACGCCACCGAACAGACGCTGGTCCATGATGCCTTCCGGCGTGCGGCTGAAGGTCACGCCCATCCGATCGTACGTGCGGATGATGCCCGGCGCCATCTCACACAACGTCTTGATCGGTGGCTGGTTGGACAGGTAGTCGCCGCCCTTGATTGTGTCAACAATGTGCTGCCATACCGAGTCGTTTTGCCCTTTGATGTCGAGAACGGCGTTGATGCCGCCCTGGGCGCAGCACGAGTGCGACCGCTTGACCGGGAAGAGCGAGAAGATGTCGACCGGAATACCGTTTTCGGCGATCCGCAACGTCGCCCATAGGCCGCCCAGTCCGCCGCCTATCACGATCACTCTTGGCTTAGTGGCCATTCAGCAAATGCCTCCCGTCTCATCGATTGTCCTCACGCGGAAACGCAGAGACCGCAGAGGAAAACAGAACGA
>JAFGQA010000435.1 GCA_016935885.1 Phycisphaerae bacterium
AGAATCCCTTCTCGGTCCTGAAGCCGGTGCCGAGAAAGGATTCTCGGCAGAGCGTACAGTCGTTCTGTTTGTGAAACGCGGTACTAGGTTCTGGGCGACTGCTCCTGAGCATTTGTCCATGATTGCTCAGGCGGGCACTCTCTTTCAACTGTGTGCATGGCATGCACTTCCCAGGACCGATGCCGCACGTGGCGAGACGACACGCGGAATGAGCCTGACGGACGCGACACATCTTGGCCTGACAGACTTCGTCGATGTGGAGACGTTGCAGTCGCTCCAGGACGGCTTCGCCGAATTGACCGGCATCGCGACGAGCATCCGAGACGCACAGGGCAATCCGATCACTAAGCCGGCGAGGGAATCGGCCTTCTGCAAGTTGATTCACTCGAGCCGCGCCGGGGAGGAAGCGTGCCGCCTGGGTTACGGGGAAGCGAAGCCCTCGGGAGACGGAGACGATCGCCCGGTCGCTTCGGACTCGTCGTGTCGGTATCATTGCCATGCCGGACTGACCCAGTTCGTGACGCCGATCATGATTCGGGACCGGCAGCTCGGCGCGATCGCCGTCGGCAGGCGGCCAGCCGGGAAACTGGATCGAAGGATGCTGACGGCATTGGGGAACGAATACGACCTGCCGGTGGATGAACTGGACGCGGCGGCCGGAACGCTGAAGCCGTGGTCGGAATCCGAGATGTCTGCGGCGACGCGCTTCGTTCAGCAGCTTGCCCATACCATCGCCCAGCTTTGCCAGCAAGCGTACGAGCTGCGGTGCCGTGTGGACGAGTTGGCTGCGTTGCACAAGGTGTCGTCAACGCTGGCCGGACGGATGGGTCTGGAGGAGATCCTCGATACGGCAACGAAGAAGCTGGTCGAGACAATGGGCCTGAAGGCAGCCGGCCTGCGGCTGCTGGACGAGGACACCGGGGAGTTGCGGATCGCGTCGGTGGCGCGGATGTCCGCGAGCTACTTCGACACGAACCCGATCTTGGTGTCGCAAAGTCCAATCGATCGGGAGGCACTGGAAACGGGCAAAACGGTGTACGTCGAGGACGTTCGGACCGATCCCAGGACGTACTACAAGGACAGGGCACGGAAAGAAGGGCTCGTGAGTGCGCTGGTCACGCCGCTGGCGTCCGGTGGCCAGCGAATCGGCGTCTTGCGGGCCTACATGGGGTGCCGGCATCGGTTCACGCCGCTCGACATTTCGCTATTGGAGGCGATTGCGTCACAGGTGGCGGCCGCGATCGTCAACGTCCGGCTGCGTCGCGACGCCATCGAGGCGGAGCGCCTGGAGCGGCAGGTCAAGCTGGCCGGCCAAGTGCAGCGCCGAATGATTCCGGCTCGTTCCCCTGAACATCCGCGGTACCGTTTCGGCTGCGTGTATGAACCCAGTTCGGATCTGGCGGGGGATTTTTACGACTTCGTCGAATTGCCGGACGGCGACATCGGCGTGGTGATCGCGGATGTGGTAGGCTCGGGCGTGCCGGCGTCGTTGATGATGGCCAGTGCCCGGTCGGCGTTGCGATCGCACGCCAGGCAGGCGCCAGACATCGGCGAGCTGATGCGGGCGGTGAACCTCCGACTGTGGAACGATACGCTGCCGAGCGAGTTCGCTACGGCCTTCTACGCCGTGCTGAGCCGCGATGGCCGGCGGCTGAGGTTCTGCAACGCGGGTCACGAGCCCATGCTCCTGCTGCGTCGCGGTGAGGTGCGGCAGTTGGATGTCGGCGGCCTCGTCCTGGGCATCGACCCGGCGGCGACGTACGAATCGGGCGAGCTTGAACTGGAGCCGGGAGATCTGCTGGCCCTGACGACGGACGGGCTGACCGAGGCGCTGAACTACGACGACGAGGCCTACGGTCGCTCGCGGCTCCACGCCTCGCTCAAGCTGTACGGCTCAATGGCCCCGGACATGCCGGCCAACCTGATCGCCAAGCAACTGCTGTGGGACGTACGCCGATTCGTCGGCCTGGCGGCGCAGTCGGACGACATGACGCTGGTGATCGTAAGGGTTGGGTAGGTGTCGCCTCGCGCCTCTCAGAAAGGCCATCCCAAGACCAAGGAAGGAAGCCAGGAGAGCCACACGAGAAGGTCAGTGCCATTGTGCACAGCGGACCCCTCGGCTGCTTCGGATGCTCTCGAGTGGGGCCTTCAATGGATGTCAAGGCGTTCGTCCACTGCTCGGGAGCAGTACACGGGCTCATCCCAGACGGCAAACGCGATCGACCAGGCCTCCTACGGGATGCGGTCGGAACCAGATATGTCTCGTAGCCCCACGGGCGGTGCCAGGATCTCGGCCATGATGATTGCCCTTCGCAGGGCAGACGGCGATAACGCCTGGGCATCGCGGATCACCGGGCAGATCGGAGGCCGTCTGGCCGGGAGCCCAGAACCGGCCGCCGCGGCATCCGGGCGTCGCGCAGGCTGTTCGCGAACACCCGGCCCTGCATCAATCTTGGCCTTGCTGACGGTCACGGCCACCGGGGCCGAGTCCGGTGGAGGCGCTGTGGCTCGACGGGGAAGTCCGCCGCGAGCGATCGCTTCCAGGATGGCCCGGGCCTCGGCAACGGTCTGTATTACAGGCGGGGCAACCGGCGGCTGAGAGGTGCCCGGGCGAGCGGTGGCGTCCCTCGCGGCGGGCTTGCCGCCTGGCCCGATTCCGCCAGCGATCCGCACGGGTGGCGGGGGGGGATGGGCAGGCGCCTTGGCCGGCGCCGGCCGTGCCGCGGGCCACTGATGTTCGAGATTGCTGTCTTCGATCACCTCGGCAGGCTCCATCTCATGGAAGTCCTTGTTCTGGAGGGCCTTCTTCTGCTGACGCTCGTGCCACTTCTTGATCATCTGGCCCAGCCCGCTGAGCAAACCGAATGCGAGAACGGCGATCAGGCTGACGATGTCGCCGAAATCATAATCCGCCAGGATCGACATTGACGACACGCTCTCCGTCAAGCTCAGGTCCTTCCTATTCCGTTAAGCGATACCTTATCGCTCAGGCATCGCCTCGTATCCAGACGGTATCCCCAAAGCGATCGAGCCTCCCCCCAAGAGCCCCCGGCCAAGGCAGGGGCTCTTCAGCACGTCTTGTCCTTAGCCCGCAGCGCCGTAGCGCCTACGGCTTGGGTTCATCTCCCGTCCCATGGCCGGTCTCGCGGTCGCCCTTACTGATGGCGTCACGCATCGTGGTGTCGGACTGGATGTTTCGCATCCGGTAGTAATCCATGATCCCCAGGTTTCCGGATCGGAAGGCATCCGCCATTGCCCTGGGCACCTCCGACTCGGCCAGGACCAATTTCGCCCGGTTTTCCTCGACCGCCGCCGTCATCTCGGCCTCGCGGGCGACGGCCATGGCCCGGCGGCCCTCGGCCTCGGCCTGCCGCTGCTGCTTGTCGGCCAGGGCGCGTTCGGTGTCCAGGAACGCGCCGACGTTCGCCTTGTCCGCGACGCCGGCGACGCTGACGTCGGCGATATCGACCGAGACGATCTCAAACGCCGTCGCCGCATCCAGACCCAGATCCAGGACCCGGCGCGAGATGGCGTCCGGGTTCTCCAGGACGTCCTTATACGTGGGCGAGGAACCGACCGCGCTGACGATGCCCTGCCCCACGCGGGCGATGATCGTTTCTTCCGTGGCACCGCCGACCAGTCGCTCCAGACACGTGCGGATGGTCACGCGGGCCTTGATCAGCAGGCGGATGCCGTCCTTGGCAACGGCGTCCAATCGAGAGTCTGTACCTGTTTGGGCCAGTGGGCAATCGATCACCTTAGGGTTCACCGAGGTGTGAATCGCATCGAGAATGTCGCGGCCGGCAAGATCGATGGCCCGGGCGGCGTCGAAGTCGAGGTGTATCTTCGCCCGGTTGGCCTCTACCATGGCCGTGACGACGCTGGTCACATTCCCGCCGGCGAAAAGATGGCCTTGTAGGTCCCCGATGGTGAACGGGATGTTCGCCTTGTGGGCAGTGATCATGCTGGATACGCAAATGCGCACGTCGTTTGGCTGCCGCCGAACAAGGTAGATGCTCTCTAGGTCCTGCGTCGACAGGTCCAGGATGCCGGCCTGGACCGCGGAGATCCGCGCGTCCACGATGAGCGAGGCGTTGACCTTGCGCAGCATCATGCCCACCAGCGAGCCGAAGCCGACCGGCGCACCGCTAAAGCGGGCCTTGATCCACAGGCGGCCGAAGGCCAACACGACCATGGCCACGACGAGCAGGAGAACAATGACCACGGCCCAGACGCCCCAGGTGATGTAGTCGCCGATGCTCGTTTGTGAAAGAATCGAAGAAACTGTCATGTCGCATCCCTCAAATTAGCACCCTGATCTATGTGGTTCTCATTCCACAACTGATTCGACCACGACCCTGTTGCCCTCGACGTGCACGACGCGGACGTGCGTGCCGTGGGCGATGGATTCGCCGTTGCTGACGACGCTCACACGTCGTCCGGAGAAGTCCGCCGTTCCACTGGGACGGAGTGCCGCCACCACGACACCCTCCTTGCCAAGCAGGGCCTCGAATGCGTCGTCACGCTTGGACTGTTGGTGGTCGCCTTTTGAATCGTCCTTGTCTGCTTTCGCGGGCGGGCTGAGTATCAACTGCTTACCCAGCGAGGTCTTGGGCAAGACCTTGAACGCCAGGACGATCACCAGCGGCACGCACACGCCCTCCACGCAGGCCAGGATGACGGCTGCCCAACCGCTCAATTGGTAAGCGCAGGCAAGGCTGCCAACCAGGCACGCCAGCGCCACCAATCCCAGCAGGCCCCCCGATGGCAAGACCACCTCGACCATGGTGATCACCAAACCCGCCACGAACAACACCAATGCCCAGATAAGCCAAGTGTCCATGAATCCACGACGATTGCAGATTGACGCTTGACGATTGACGATTATGTAACACCGGCCCTCAAGGACGTGTCAGCTACCAGCCATTCGCCATTCGCCATTCGCCATTCGCTATTCGCTATTCGCTATTTCCCGCACAACCACCCGACTGCCGGAGACCTCCACTATCTCCACGGTGACGCCGTTGTCGATCATCTGCCCTTGCGCGATGACATCGACGCGGCGCCCGTTGATGCGTGCCTTACCGGCGGGCCGCAGTTTGGTCAAGGTCGTGCCCACGTCCCCCAACTGGACGATTGCCTCGAATGCGGTCGCGCCTCCGGCCGTTGCGGCACCGATCGCGCCGGCCCTTGACCGACCTACGGCCAACGCCGGCGGCAAGAACAGCCCTCGAGCACCGGGAATCTGTGGCAGGTACTTGCTCAACAACCACATCCCCACCAATGAGAGGGCCAAGCCACCGAACACGACCTGCAAGCCCGTCTTCAGACCCAACCACGTACTCGGCATCCGCGGAACGATGACCGGTCCGGGTTCCGCCGGGACGAACGTGGCGATCAATCCCACGAAGACCAGCAAGATGCCAAGGATGCCCGCGATGCCGAAGCCGGGAATCACAAAGACCTCCACGGCGATCAGGATCACGCCCAGGGCGACCAACAGGATCTCCCAAACGTCAGCCAGACCCGTCAAATAGGGTGCCCCCAGGAAGATCACGAGCGCGATCAGGGCGACCGCCCCCCCAACGAGGTGACCCGGAGCGTGGAACTCCGCGTACGCCCCCAGGGCGATCAACATCATGAGCACCGTCCGGACGATCGGCGAACTGAGGAAGTCCGCCAAGCCCTCGGACCAGTTGGGCGCGAACCGCAGCAGTTCACCGGAAAGACCGTAGTGGGATCGCAACTCCTTCTCCGTGCTGACGATGGCCTTCGCGAAGCCGAACGCGACGGCCTCGCTTTGCGTCAACGTGAGCAGGTCGCGGTCCTCGACCACGGGCTGGCGGACGTCCACCGTATTTCCAGACACGGGGTCGAGCATCTTCTCGACGGGCCGCCAGGCGCTGTCTTCCTCTTCGATGAGCTTCTCCTTGTCTCGCAGCAACACGAACCTGCGTTCGCCGCCGGGGCCGTCCTCCAACCACCATATCTCCTGGCCAAGCCGGACCATCGACTCGCATAGCAGCGGATCGTAATTGTTCCTGACGGCGCTGTCGCGAAATTCCTTCAAGATGGGGCTCTCCGCCTTCGCCCGCTCGGTCTTTCCCAGCTCTTTCAGACCTTCGGTCGGGGAGATGATGATCGGCGCGCAGTCGCCGATCTTGCTCGCGCTGGCCATCACGATCTCCTGGCAGGCCAGGGATATCATGGCGCCGGCCGAGTAGGCCGCCGGGTGGACCCACGCAACCGTCTTCATGTCGGTGATGTTCTTGATGTAGGTGCAGATTTCCAGGGCGCTGCTCGCCAGGCCGCCAGGCGTGTCCATCTTGAAGACGACCATGGTCGCCCCGTCTTCACGGGCATCCTCCACCCGACGCTTTAGGCTAACCAGCGTGATGTCATTGATCTCATCCGTGATGGGGATGATGGCGGCCCGCTCTGCTGACTTCGCCGACCGGCCGGGTGCCGGTTGGTCATCGAGGCCCATCGCCGACAGCGAAACGGCCAGAACCAAGCCGACGATACCCAGAAGCAGCGTCGCGCGATATCTATTCAAGAGTCCGAACATGGTGATGTGTCCAAGGCCAACCTTTCGCCGCCCGACACGAGAGAGGGCCGCGTCCGGCTGGGCTGACAAAATCGTATTCTAGCCCATTGATACATAACGCAACAACACAATACCACCTAACCGAGAAACATCCTTCCGATTGACGGGCAAGCCGTCCGGTGAGTCCATGACACTCCCGGCGGCATTCGATTCTGGGCGCCACGGGCGGCTTGCCCGCCCGTGCGGTCTCTCCGGTGGGCGCATGGGGCATGCACACTGGCAGGCAAGCTGCCAGTGGCACCCGCCCGAGAAACATCCTCCCGATCACGGGCAAGCCGTCCGGCCTCCTGAACGCGAGGCTGTTGCTCGGTGGATTCTTGCCCATTATAGTACCCTCGGACCGGTGTTTCGGGCCGATGCGGACCCGATCCGGGGCCCTGCGGGGGCTGGGGGTTGCCCCGATACTGGTACGCGGATTGCTGGCAGATCGCCACTGCGAAGAGAAGAACACCGTTCACGGCAGCTTGGCTTGCCGAGGCCTCTGGGGCATGGTTTGAAGCGGTCACGTGCCGGACACCGGCTTCCGAGCCCGAGAATCCCGAAGGAAAAGCGATGAGCATCAGCCTGATTGGCAAGAGCATCGGTGAATCTGTCACCCTGAAGATGAACGAGGTGGCGGCGATTCTCCGCGACAAGGGCGATCCCGTCATCCACCTCGGTGGGGGTGAACCCAAGAGCAAGGCCCCGATCGACGCGATCGTCAGCACGACGGCCATGCTGAGTTCCGGCGAGATTCGCTACACGCCCGCAGACGGCATCCCCGCTCTCAAGCAGGCCATCATCCGCTACACAGAGGAGTTCTACCATAGGGTCGCCGAGCCGGAGAACGTCATTGCCTCCGGCGGGGCCAAGCAGGCCATCATGGTCGCCCTTCAGGCCGTCCTGAACCCCCAGGAGGAGGTGATCTTCCCGAGCCCCTATTGGGTGAGCTACCCCGAGATGGCCAAGCTCTGCGGTGCGATCCCCGTGCCCGTCAAGCCTGAGGACGGCACGTTCTACCCCCGTTTGCAGGACATCGAGCGGGTCGTCGGCTCGTACACCAAGGCGGTCATCATCAACAGCCCCAACAACCCATCGGGCGCGATGTACTCCGAGGATTTTATCGCAGACATCGTGGAATTCTGCGAGAAGCGCGACCTGTACCTGATCATGGACGACATCTATCACCGCCTGATCTTCGACGGCCGCAAGCCGATCAACTGCTGGGATTATGCCAAGAACAAGTCCGAGAACTCGAAGCTGATCATCGTCAACGGCGTCTCCAAGCAGTACGCCATGACCGGATTCCGCATCGGTTGGGCGGTGGCCAACAAGAGGCTGATCGAGGTGATGACCAACATCCAGGGCCACCAGACCTCCGGCCCATCCGCCCTGTTGCAGCGGGCGGCCGTCGGCGCGATCAACGGCATCCAGTCCCCGGTCGATAGCCTGCGGACGACGCTGGAGAATAACCGCAACGTGCTGGTCGATCACCTGAACGCCTTCGACGGCATCCACGTCACCAAGCCCGACGGCACGTTCTACCTGTTCGCCGACTTCAGCAACTACGGCAAGGACTCGACGAAGCTGGCCAAGTTCCTGTTGGACAAGGTCCTGGTCGTCACCGTGCCGGGCGTCGAGTTCGGCATGGAGGGCTACCTGCGGATCAGCTACTGCGGCTCGATCAAGGACATCACCGAAGGCGTCGAGCGCATGAAGTGGGCCCTCGACCCGAACTCGCCCAACGAGCTGTACATCGGCGACCGGAAGCTGGTGAGAGACTGGAGCTGAACCATGCGGCTGATTCATGAGATCACGCTTCGCAATCTGCTTTCGTTCGGCCCCGACACACCGCCACTCCCATTGCACGATCTGAACGTGCTGATCGGCCCGAACGGCTCCGGCAAATCGAATCTGATCGAGGCAATCGGCCTGCTGAATGCAGCACCGACGCACCTTGCAGAGCCGGTTCGAGATGGCGGCGGCATTCGCGAGTGGTTATGGAAGGGCGCCCCCGACGCAACTGCCTCCATCGGTGTAACCGTGGCCTTTCCCAAGGGCAAGCACAGGCTTCGCCATGTGCTTGGATTCACGGAATCGGCACAGAAGTTCCACTTGGTTGATGAGCGGATCGAGCGACCTGTGGTTGTCATCCGCATCAAGAGACCGCGGAATGTCTCCCGGACCAGTAGCCCCCGGAAGTCCCAGAAGCCGCAGCTTTATTATGATTACCGCGAAGGACACCCCATTATCATGCGGGGGAATATGCGGTTGAAGCCGCACGCGGATCGCTTCGACCCCAACGAGTCAATTGTATCGCAACGCAAAGACCCGGACCAGTACCCTGAGATCACATACTTGGGGCAGTCTTACAGTCGCTTTCGGCTCTACCGGGAGTGGTCGTTCGGCCGGTACACGGCTCCGCGTCAGCCGCAGAAGGCCGACGAACGGAACGACTTCCTGAAGCCCGATGCAACGAACCTCGGACTAATGCTGAACCGCCTGCGACGTAATGCGGATGTCAAACGGAATCTGCTGGAGCATTTACAGGAACTCTACGACGGCATTGAGGACTACGACGTATCCGTCGAAGGCGGAACGGTTCAGGTTTTCTTCCACGAGTCGGGCCTCAAGGACCAAATCCCAGCCACTCGCTTGTCCGACGGGACGTTGCGATACCTGTGCCTGCTGGTGATCTTGTGTAATCCGGACCCAGGGCCCCTCGTGTGCATCGAAGAACCGGAACTCGGTCTGCATCTTGACATCTTGCCGACCATCGCCAAGCTGCTGCGCGAGGCGTCGGAAAAGACTCAGCTCATCGTGACCACGCACTCCGACATCCTCGTGGACGCGCTGACGGAAACGCCGGAGTCGGTGGTCGTGTGTGAGAAGCACGAAGGCCAAACAGTGATGCAGCGGCTGGAAGCCAAGAAGCTGGCGAAGTGGCTGGAGAAGTATCGGCTTGGCGAGCTGTGGATCGACGGCGAGCTTGGGGGGAAGCGCTGGTGAAGGTCAAGCTCTATGTGGAAGGTGGCGGTGCTGGGAAGGATCTGCGAATCACTTGCACCAGGGGATTTCGCGAACTGCTCAACAGAGCGGGATTCACGCTTCGTCCCGTGGCCTGCGGCAGCAGCAACGCCGCGTTCGACCGCTTCAAGACAGCTCTGGATGGCGGAGACGATCACTACCCCATGTTGCTCGTTGATAGCGAGGCGCCCGTTACGAAGCCGGCCTGGGAGCACCTCCGAGACCGGAAACAGGACCATTGGAAACGGCCCAAGAATGCGGACGACGATCAGGCACAACTGATGGTGCAGTGCATGGAAACCTGGTGCGTGGCCGACCGGAAGGCGCTGCGCGGTTTCTTTGGCCAGTGCTTGCAGGAAAGCGCCTTACCGCCGCTCAACAACCTGGAAGGGCGAGCAAGTGACGATATTCAGAAGAAGCTGAGGCACGCGACTCGCGAATGCGGCGACGATCGAATGTACTCGAAGGGTAAGCGTTCGTTCGAGCTTCTCGCCAAGCTCGATCCGAGCGTCCTCAAGAAGCATCTTCCACACTTCAAGTCTTTCTGCGACGTCTTGGCCAAGAGACTGAATGACTGCCAACTGACAACTAACAACTGATAACTGAAGCCTGACGACTCTGTTCGCTACGGAGTAGCACTGATGAAGTATCTCGAATTCGACACCCCCGCGACCAAGCAGGCGGGCAATCTGGCGAGCGATTACAAGCTGTCGAACCACGGCCTGGTTCACCTGGACCAGGTCTTCTGGAACTTGCCCACTGCCGCCCTGATTGAGGAAGCCGTCTTCCGAAACGAAGGCCACCTCGTTCATGGCGGCCCGTTTGTCGTCAGCACCGGCAAATGGAGCGCCCGGGCCGCGTCCGACAAGTACGTCGTGCGCGAACACGAGAACGAGGGCAGAATCTGGTGGGGCCAATACAACCGTCCGTGCACGCCCGCCCAGTTCAACGGCGTGCTGACGCGCTTGCAGGCCTTCCTGCAAGGTGAGGAGCTTTGGGTGCAGGACTGCTTCGTCTGCGCCGATCCCGAGTATCGCATGCCGATCCGTGTCATTACCGACAAGGCCTGGCAGAGCCATTTCGCTCGCAACATGTTCATCACCACCAACAACCCGGACGCGCTGCGTCGCCACGTGCCGGACTTCACGCTCATCGCCTCGCCGTCGTTCAAGGTCGATCCGCGGATCGACGGCACCCGCACCGATACCGCGATCATGATCAACTTCGCCGAGCGATTGGCCTTCGTGGCCAACTCCAGCTACGGCGGCGAGATCAAGAAGAGCATTTTTACCATCATGAACTACCTGCTGCCGCTCAAGGGCGTCATGGCCATGCACTGCTCGGCCAACGTCGGCGACGCGGGTGACGTGGCCCTGTTCTTCGGGCTCTCCGGCACGGGCAAGACGACGCTGTCGGCCGACCCGAAACGCAAGCTGATCGGAGACGACGAGCACGGCTGGAGCGATGAGGGCGTCTTCAACTTCGAGGGCGGCTGCTACGCCAAGGTCATCCGCCTCTCAGCCGAGAACGAGCCGCAGATCTATGAAACGACGCACCGCTTCGGCACGATCCTCGAAAACGTCGTCTGGGACCCCACCTCCAGGCGGATCGACCTCGATGACGACGCCCTCACCGAGAACACGCGGGCGTCCTATCCCGTGGACATGATTCCCAACCTCGTCAAGGAGGGCTATTCCCGCACGCACCCGAAGAACGTCATCTTCCTCACCTGCGACGCCTCCGGCGTCCTGCCGCCGATCGCCCGGCTGAATCCGAACGAGGCGATCTACCACTTCATCAGCGGCTACACGGCCAAGATCGCCGGCACCGAGATCGGCCTGGGCATCGAGCCGGAGATCACGTTCAGCGCCTGCTTCGGCGCGCCGTTCATGGTGCACCACCCGTTCTTCTACGCGAACATGTTGACCAAGAAGATGGCCAAGCACGGCAGCGTGTGCTGGCTGGTCAACACCGGGTGGGTCGGCGGCCGCTTCGGCGTCGGCAAGCGGATCAGCATCCGCCACACCCGGAACCTCCTGAACGCCGCCCTCGACGGCAAGCTGGACCGCGTCGAGTACCGCAAGGACAGGCTGTTCGGCTTCGAGGTTCCAACGGCCTGCCCCGACGTGCCGGAAGACGTGCTGGAGCCGTCCAACGCCTGGGGTAACAAGGACGAATACTGGAAGACGTACGACGGCCTCGCCGCCCGCTACATCGAGAATTTCAAGCTGTTCAAGAAAGACTGCCCGCCCGAAGTAGCCGCCGCGGGTCCGAAGCGGCTCGCGCAGGTATAGCGCCGAGGGGCGCTGGCTGGCCAGCCGACATTGTCATCCGTGCGCGTCACAGGGCGGGAATCCTGCCCAATCGTTCGTCGCACGTTCCTCGTGAGGCTTACGCGAACTGCTCCGAGAGCTTCTCAAGGGAGTGGTGCTGCTCTGCGGTTAGGATCAACCGGCGTACGGTGGGCCATATGGCCTGTCTGTTGAGTAATCGCGAAATGCGGTTGCGTTTTGCCCCCGCGTCCGGCTGTCCGATCGTGTTGCTGCTTTGTTGTGAATCCCACCGAGGAACGCGCAGCCACGTCTCTCTCCATCTTGTGCCAAGCCAGCAGGGATGGGATAATCAGGTCCAGACGCGGGTTTCCTGCAACCCAGGGACGCGTCTTCTGTTGCGTCGCCTCGGCTCATGGAGGAACGACAGGAATGCGGGTCTTGGTGGTCGAAGACAACCCGAAGATGGCCAGATTCATCTCACAGGGCCTGACCGAGCATGGATATGCCGTGGATCTTTCCCACGGCGGGCACGACGGAGAGCACCTGGCCGTGTCGGAGCCGTACGACTTGATCATCTTGGATGTGATGCTGCCGGACCAGGACGGTGTCCAGACCTGCCAGAATCTTCGCCGGCGTGGCGTCAAGACGCCCGTCCTGATGCTGACGGCACTTTCGACCACCAGTGACAAGGTCAGGGGGCTTGATGCCGGCGCCGACGACTACTTGACCAAGCCGTTTGAGTTCGACGAATTGGTGGCCCGGGTCCGGGCGATGCTGCGCCGTGGACAGGCCCAGGAGGCTTCCCGTTTGAGGTTCGCCGACATCGAGATGGACCTCCTGACCAGGACCGTCACGCGCGCCGCGGGCAAGATCAAGCTGACGGCCAAGGAATTCTCGCTGCTGGAGTTCTTCCTGCGCAACCCGCACAAGGTGCTGACGCGCACGTCCATCGGCGAGCACGTCTGGGACATGAACTTCGACAGCGACAGCAACGTGATCGACGTGTACGTGAGTATGCTCCGCCGAAAGGTCGACAAGGACTTCGACCAGCGGCTCATTCACACGGTGGTCGGTGTTGGGTACAGGCTCGGCGCCGATGAAGCAGATGTGTAGCAGCCCGTGGTAAAAGGGGAAACAGCGGTTCGGAAACGCCGTTCCTGACCGTGAAGACCACCGGCGAGGCGCCGGTGCCACAGTTTTGCCACGGGCTGGTAGTCGTACCCAGTGAGCAAGCCCGGCATGTGGCGGCACTTCCAGACATTACGCTTCAAGCTGGCGGCCCTCTATCTTGTTGTCTTCGGTGCCATCCTTGCCGGTCTTTGCATTGCCGTATTGACCATCCGCGAAAATGATCTTCGGCGGGATTTCGATGCGCGGCTTCGGGACCGCGCGGCGGCGATGGTCGAGAAGATCCTCATCAAAACAGAAGACTCCCCGCCCCGAGAGGCCGGCGGAGAGTCGTTGCCTCGCCTGAACCCGTTTCAGTTTCCCGGGTACTACTTCCAACTCCGGCTGGCCGACGAGACGGTGGTCGAGCGATCAACAAACCTCGGCCGCGTGACGCTCCCATTGACCGAGGCGGCGCGGGTCTCCAAGACGGCAGGCAGGCCCATCCTCGAGGCCCTGCGCGGCGAGGCATCGGCGGCTCTTCTTGGGAACCCGGGAGAGGTACGGCTCCTCACGTTGTATCATGATCGACCTGCCACCGCGCCGTTCTATCTTCAAGTGGCCGTGAATCTCCGTCTCGTTAACGAATCCGTGCGGGCGTTGCGTCGGTTGCTGATGATGCTGATTCCGACCGGCTTGGTCATCGCGGCTTTCGCTTCGTGGCTATTGGCCGGGCGATCCTTGGCACCCATCGGAAGGGTCGCCGATGTGGCCGGGAGGCTCGGCGTGCACGATCTGTCCTTGCGATTCGATCCACCTGACGGCAAGGATGAGGTCGCGTCCATGGTGACGACCATCAACCGCATGCTCGATCGGCTCTCCGATGCGTTTGAATCGCAAGGACGTTTCATCGCAAACGTGTCGCATGAGTTGAAGACTCCATTGGCCGTGTTGCTGGGCAGCGCCCAGGTGTTAATGCAGAGGGAACGCACACCGGAAGACTACCATCGCTTCGTGGTAAACGTGCAGGACGAGGTGCGGTCGCTCTCCCGAACCGTAGACAGCCTTCTGACGCTCGCCCGTGCCGAGGCTGGCCTGCCACAGGCCCGTGCCGGCGAAGTCTCGCTCAACGAAGCCGTGATGGATGCCGTTCAGCGGTGCCAGTCGCTGGCGAAGCAGCGGGAGGTGCGTGTGGTGCCCACGCTGGCTCTGCCGCAGGCCGACGAGCCCGAAGCGCTTATCCTGGGGGATGGCGAGTTGCTTCGTCTGTCGTTCACGAATCTCCTCCGCAATGCCATTCGTTATTCTCCGGCCGACGGGCTCGTGGAGATCCGGGTGGCTTTGGAGGACTCGGAGGCGGTCGTCTTGGTCCGTGATCATGGTCCGGGAATTCCCGTGGAGCATATCGATAAGGTCTTCGACCAGTTTTACCGTGTTCCGCGTGATAAGAACGGTTTCAAGGGTGTTGGGCTGGGGCTCACGATTGTCCGTGGCGTCATCCGCCTGCACGGCGGCTCGGTCAGCGTGTCGAACGCCCTCGGCGGAGGGTGCGAGTTCAACGTCCGCCTTCCGCTGCTTCGCCAGCGCGGAATTCGCCCGAATTAAAAAAGATTCATGCCTATTTCATGGGGCCTTCAGCCCATGAAGTCATACTTCCCGTAGTTGGATCCTCAGCCGGGGTTTGAACGCATGACGTCAAGCGGGGTCACAGTGCGGCGCATCGCTCATATCGAGATTCGCGTTAGGGAGCTCGAAGAAAGCGCCGCGTTCTACCATGAGCTGCTCGGATTTCAGCAAACGGAGGCGAGCCCCCCGAGTCCCAATGTGTGCATCTGCCAAGCGCCCTCGCGAGACGACTGCTCATTCGGCCTTGTGCTTGTGGAGGGATTGCCGCCGTCCGTCGAACTGGCCGGCCTCGATCATTTTAGCTTGGAAGTCGCCACCAAAGGTGAGGTAGACGCGTTGTACGCCAAGGCGTCCGAACTCGGTGTCCGTGCTACCCGGCCCAGGTTTTTTGACGGTCATTATCAAACCTTCGTTTTTGACCCTACGGGCTACAAGATCGAAATCGCCGCTCGCAGCAATGGGGAGGGCTCAATAGAGCGTCAGCCACGGAATCAGACCTCAAGTGAGGGCACGCCGCTCTAAGTGGGGGCTTGGGCTATGACGGACCTACGGACGGGATGGTTACGAGTGACGCGGCCGGGCTGGGCTCTCTTCCTAACAACAGTCCTACTTTGCATCGCTCCAGTTACCGCTCTCGGGCAGGACGACGGGCTTTCACGGCCCAGCAGCGCCGTGGTCATTCCCGACACGGAAGGCGCTATTGCGGACGTGCTGCTGCACTACGATCCCGCGTGGGAGCCGGAGCTGGCCCCCTTATATCGAGATCTGTTCTTGGCGTTGCCGGCGGACGTCCGCCTGAAGATTGCATGCTCCTCGGGAGATGCCATAACGTCGTTTGTCCGCACGTGGGGTCACCTGGCGGCCTGGGGTGGCCGGGAGGTCTTCCTTGTCAATGTCAATCTCCCGATTTCCATTTGGGCAAGGGACCGTTACATCGCTCGGCAGCGGTCCGGGCAACAGGAAGTAGCCCCGGCGTTTGTCCCCAGCACGTGGTCGAGCTACGAAGAAGAGAAAAACAACGATTGCATTATCCCATCCTTCTTGTGGCGAGCATCCCTTGGTCCGCCGGTCCTTCGCACATGGCTCCACATCGAAGGGGGCAATCTCGCTTCAAACAAGAGACATGTCTTCGTTGGCGCGAACGTACTCGACGACAATGCTTCGTCGTACACGCCAGGCGACGTGGCTCGCGAGTTGCGAACGATCATTGGCCGCGACTATGTCCTCGTCCAGGACTACTGTGGCGGCGTGCCGTGGTGCCATGTTGACATGTATCTCACACCTGTCGACGAGGAGACGGTCTTGGTCGCAAGCCCTGCCCTGGTCCGAAGCCTGCTCTCGGTGTCCGCCCCGAGTCCGCGAGCCACTCGTAACACGGACGACGAATGCGAGCCCCCCGGGAACACCGATGAGTTTCAAACTCGACTCGACGGCGTGGCCGGTCTTCTGCGTCGCCACGGCTATAAGGTCTACCGATTGCCCGTGATCGCTGATCCGCAAGAAGAGTGGATGATAAGTTACAACAACGCACTGATGGAGCAGCGCGACGGCCAGCGGATTGTCTATATGCCGGTGTACCAACTTGGCAAGATTGATCGAGCGGCGGCTGATGTTTATGCCGGTCTCGGCTTTGAAGTCCGCCCGGTGGATGTTTCGCGATTGTATCGTCACGGCGGGGCGCTTCGTTGCGTGGCAAACGTCACGGTACGCCGCGCCAACAAGCCGCTGCACGTGGGGCACTTGCAAGACCTGCCGGCGGAGGCGGGTGCCGATGAGTCGCGCGCCTGCCAAGCGACCTACAGGAGGGTTGCCTTCTGCGCCACTACAGGTGAGTCGGTGGCGGAGGTGCGGCGATGATGACGGACGTGTCCCTGGTGGACTCTGCTTGGTTGCCGGCCTTGATCTTCGTCGCGCGGATCACCGATGTCTCCCTGGGCACGTTTCGGATCATTTGTGTGACACGGGGACAGAGGACCGCTGCCGTGATCCTCGGGTTCTTCGAGATCTCGATCTGGGTTTTTGCCATATCGAGCGTTTTCGCCCACCTGGACCGCTGGGAGAACATCATCGCTTTCGCCGGCGGCTTCACCGTGGGCAATGCCCTTGGTATGTGGCTTGAAGGCAGACTGGCGATGGGCGTGCAGGTGCTGACGTTGATCTCAAAGGGGTCCGCCCAAGCGGTGGCAGAGTGCCTCCGATATGCCGGCTACGTTGTGACAACATTGAACGGGCGCGGCCGCGACGGGCCCGTAGCGTTGTGCATGGTGGTCGTTGCGCGCAGACAGTCGCGCGCCGTCATCCGGCTCGCACGACAGGTTGATCCGGATGTTCATTCAACGGTCGAGGATGTTCGCGAGAGCACTACCAGCATCACGGCCCTGGGTGGCGGCAAGGTGCCTTTGTCGATTTCGAGTTTGTTGCGTCCGGCGCTGCGGGGCTTGGCAGCCTCGTCCGGCCGCCGCGTCGGCCGGTTGGTCGACGCGCCGACAAGGACCGTCGAATCGCCAACACTGCCGTCAGACGACCGCGCGCGTCGCTGCGCCTGACGATCGGGCCCATGCCGGCGTCAGTCACGATGCTAGATGCCGGGACAGGAAGGTGGTGGCATGAACGAATCGCCTGATGTGGGTACAGACCACTGATGATTGCGGTGTTCTTCGTGCCTGAGAGTTGCCTGGAACATGGACCCTATGGAGGAACAAGCAGGAGACTACTTGGCCGGACTTCTTCCATCTCGGACTACGTCGAATTCCACCGAGAGGTTGGGAGACTGCTCAGGGAGTACAAGGACGACCGGGTAGCGCCTACGGATGTGCTTTGGCAAATACGGCGTCTCTACGACGAGTTGAGAAATGCAAACGGGGGCCTGGAAGGGGTAGGGAGCGGGGAACCGCGTAGGACGTCAATGGCGTAGCCGTTGTTCCTGCACGCTATCGCCAATTGAATAAGCGGGATGAGGCAGCAACGGGAGAACACGGATGGGCAGAACGAAGAGGAAGAATGCCCGATACAAGGAAGCAAAGGAGTCAACGGACGCCAGGAAGGGCAAACGTCCAGCCGCTGAGAAGAAGGTGAAGGATATAGGAAGTTCCTAGAGAACAATGCACCGGAGGGGATCGCGGGCGGTAGTCTCAGCCTGCCGCCCGCGGAGTTTGAACAACGAAGCGCGTCAAGGAATCGAACTGCTAGGAGCCGGGAATGTCGTCCGCATTGTCGAATCTTGCACACCAGGTTAGCTTGCCACGAGGCTGGCTCGACGGCCGGATCTCGCGTGCACGCGATGTGCATCGGGATGCAGTGGTCAAGGTCACCATTCTTCTGACGAGCGGTCTGATCCTCCTGATGGCCTGGCTGCACGAGCCGGGCCGCCGGGCGGTCGAGTTGCTGTGGCACACGATGCCTGGCAGAGCAATGATCGTTGTCGGCGGGGTGTACGGTTTCTTTGCAACGGTATGGTGTTTCTGGCGGCTCTGGTTGGCGATCCGGTATCGCCCTTCTCCTGTCGTCGGTGAGGATCGCTGCCCCTCCATCACGGTTGTCGTTCCGGCGTTCAACGAAGGACCTCTCGTTGGCGAAACGCTGCGATGCCTGGCCGAAGCTGATTACCCCCACGATCGGCTGAAGATCATCGTCGTTGACGATGGCAGCACCGATGATACGTGGTCACACGTCAAGGCGGCTGCGGAAGAGATCGGGCCGATCGTCATGCCCATCCGGTGTCCCGTGAACCGAGGCAAGCGTTGGGCGCTTTGGGAAGGCTTTCGCCGCGGGGAAGGAGAGATCTTCGTCACCGTGGACTCCGACTCGCTGGTCGAGCGGGGTGCGTTGCGTGCGATGGTCAGCCCCATGGTGCTTGATCCGACGATCGGGGCCGTCGCCGGCAACGTGCGCGTGCTCAACCACCATGGAGGCCTGATTCCGCGGATGATGGCAGTTCGTTACGTCATGACGTTTGACTATAAGCGAACGGCCCAGAGCATGATGGGCGGGGGCGCGGTGCTGTGCTGCGCGGGCGCGTTGGCCGCCTATCGGCGGAGCGCCGTGATGCCCGTGCTGGACCGATGGCTGCATCAGGTGTTCTGCGGTTGTCCGGCCCGCGCAGGGGAAGATCATGCAATGACGAACTTCATTCTTGGTCTGGGATACAAGGTCTCCTACCAGCGCACCGCCCGTGTCCACACAAAAACCCCGACGACGTATGTAGGCTTGTGCAAGATGTTTCTCCGCTGGGGTCGGAGCAACGTCCGCGAGACCGTACACACGGCCCGGTATGTGTTCACTGATTTCCGAAAGGAACGCAAGCTCGGCATCCGCTTCAACTTCTTGATGGGTGCATTGGGCCTCATTATGCCGTATCCGTTCCTGGTAAGCGGCCTGATTCTGGCCGTATTCCTGCCAACCGTGTTTGGCCTGAAGATGCTGGCCGCGTGCGTTTCCGGCTCCCTCTTCACAGTCTTGTTCTGCCTTGCCCGCGAGCGGAGCAGCGAAGCGATCTTCGGCACGCCGTACGCGTTTTTTTCCACGTTCCTCCTTTGGTGGATCTGGCCCTATGCGCTGCTGACCTGTCACAAGAGCGTCTGGTTGACACGCTCCGTCGATTGACGATTGACGATTGACGATTGGCGATTGGAATTCGTCTGCCATGCTCATGACCGTAGATAATCCGAAATCGTCATTGTACAATCGCTGATCGTCAATGAGCACGCGGCAGCCCCAAATCGAGAGTTTTGACCTACAACCCGATCGTGTGATCGCCGGGAAGTACGTCATCGAGTCCTTGCTTGGCAGAGGCTGGGAAGGCGAGGTCTATAAGGTCACTGAGCAGAAGACGGGCATTCCTCGTGCGGCAAAGTTGTTCTTCCCCCAGCGCAATCTCCGCGACCGAGCGGTGAGATTCTACGCAACCAAGCTCAACCGCCTCCGCAAGTGCCCGATTATCATCCAGTACCACAACTCGGAGGTCATCCGATTCCGCGGGATGCCGGTGACCTGTCTGATCAGCGAGTTCGTTGAAGGTGAGATTCTCGCGAAGTTCGTCGCGAGGCGGCGTGGCAAGCGGCTGCCTTCGTTTGAGGCCCTGCACCTGCTACACGCTTTGGCGATGGGACTCGAGCAGCTCCATCGAATGCGTGAGTACCACGGCGACGTCCATGACGAGAACGTGCTCGTGGAGCGGCGCGGGATCGACTTCGACGTGAAGCTCGTCGATCTTCATCATTGGGGGCCGACGAGCGCGGCAAACATCCGTGAGGACGTGATCCAACTGATCCAAGTTCTGTACGATGTCGTCGGTGGCCGGCGCCGGTACGCTTCGCAGCCGCCGGAGATCAAGCGAGTATGCTGCGGCCTCAGGCGTGATCTGATCTCAAAGCGATTCCCAACCGCCCGCCACCTGCGAGAGCACCTGGAATCCTTCACCTGGCAATCGGAGTAAGAGTGTATCCCATAGCTGGGGGTGGCGTGCCTCGCGCATGAGGTCGGTCTATGAGTCTGTGGCTGTGGCTCGGCTTCATCCTGTTCATTCTTACCATGCTTGGGCTGGACCTGGGCGTGTTCAATCGCAAGGCCCATGTCGTCTCGACGGGGGAGGCCCTCGTCTGGACGGCGTTTTGGGTTATGCTCGCCCTCGCCTTCAATTGCGGCGTGTATTGGATCTACGAACAGGACATCGCCGGCGCGTCCGCGATGTCCGGCTCCGACATGAGCGGGCAGCAGGCGGCGTTGCAGTTCTTCACCGGCTACGTGATCGAGAAGTCGCTGAGCCTGGACAACATCTTCGTCATCGCCCTGATCTTCGCGTTCTTCCAGGTACCCGCCGCCTATCAGCATCGCGTTCTGTTCTGGGGCGTGCTCGGGGCGCTGGTCTTGCGCGGGGCGATGATCGCCGCCGGTGCGGCGTTGATTCACCGCTTCGGTTGGGTAACGTACATCTTCGGTGGTCTTCTAATCGTCACAGCCGTCAAGATGCTGATCCTCCGCCACGACAACATCGAGCCGGAGCGGAACCCACTCGTCAGGCTGGCTCGGCGCTTCTATCCAGTCAGCGGGCGATTCGAGGAGCATCGGTTCTTCACGCGACTCGACGGGCGGCGGGCCATCACGCCCCTTTTCCTGGTGCTGTTGGTGGTCGAGAGCAGCGACGCCCTCTTCGCCGTCGACTCCATTCCGGCGATCTTCGCCATCACGCACGATCCGTTCTTGGTCTTCACTTCGAACATCTTCGCGATCCTCGGTCTTCGCTCGCTGTACTTCGCGCTGGCCGGAGTCATGGACAAGTTTCGCTACCTGAAGACGAGCCTCGTGTTCGTGCTGGCATTTGTCGGCGTCAAGATGCTGCTGGCGCACCATCATGCGATCCCCACGCTCGTCTCGCTGACCGTCATCGGCGGCATTCTCTCTGTGGGCGTGCTTGCCTCGATCTTTGCGCCGCGCCGCGACACCGCTCCGCTCGCGCCGCCGCCGCTGTCCGCCGACGCGGAGCCGGCGCGAAGCGTGTGGAGGCGCTTGCGGCGCTTGTTCGTGCTGCTCATCGGCGGCAGCGTGCTGGCGATCGGGTTCGCGATGATCCTGCTGCCAGGACCGGCCGTGCTCGTCATTCCGGCGGGCCTTGCAATCCTGGCCTCGGAGTGCTTGTGGGCAAGGCGGATTCTGGCCAAGAGGAAGCGACTTCTCGCGGCATGGCGCGGCAATCCAAGCGAGCCGCCACAACCCGACGCTGATGTCGAATTCGAGCAACTGCGCCAGGGGCTTGCTCAAAAGCAGAGTCAACCGAAGGCTCGCCAGGAGGAAGCCAGGAGCCCCGAGGGCGAAGCGAAAGACCCACCCGCCAGCTAAAGCACTTCACGGTTGGATGCACCTGTGGCACCGCCGTCTCGGCGGTGTAGACACAGGCGAGACGCCCGTGCCACAAGCCAGGCCCCCTTTCTATGCGCGATCTTACATTACCGACCGGCCATCATAGCCTCAATGTCCTCCTGAACCGTGCCGACCGGTTTCATATCGAACTTCTCCACCAGGACATGGGCCACTGCCGGGGAAAGGAAGCCCGGCAGGGTGGGGCCGAGCCGAATGCCTTTGATACCGAGATAAAGGAGCGCCAACAAAACTGCCACTGCCTTCTGTTCGTACCAGGCGATGTCGTAGGAGATCGGCAGCTCGTTGAGATCTCCCACGCCAAAGACCTCTTTCAGTCTCAGCGCTATCGCCGCCAGCGAATAGGAATCGTTGCACTGGCCTGCATCCAGCACACGCGGGATTCCGCCGACGGTGCCGAGGTCCAGTTTGTTGTAGCGGTACTTCGCACAGCCCGCCGTGAGGATCACCGCATCTTTGGGCAGGTTCCGCGCCACTTCCGTGAAATAGTCCCTGGATTGATGACGGCCGTCACAGCCGGCCATGACAATAAAGCGCTTGATCGCTCCGGATTTGACCGCCTCGACGACCTTGTCGGCAAGCGCGAGAACCTGATGGTGGGCGAATCCGCCGACAATCTTGCCGGTTTCGATTTCGGTCGGCGGCGGGCACTTCCTGGCCAGCTCGATCATCTCGGAAAAATCCTTGGCTCCGCCTTCGGCCCTGTCGGGTATGTGCTTGGCGCCGGCGTAACCGGCCATGCCGGTCGTGAAGAGCCGGCCCAGATACGTGTTGTTCTTCTTCAACGGAACCAGACAATTCGTTGTCAGCAGAATCGGACCGTTGAAGGACTCGAACTCCGCGTTCTGCTGCCACCAGGAGCCGCCGTAGTTGCCGGCGAGATGATCATACTTCTTGAAGGCCGGATAGTAGTTGGCCGGGAGCATCTCGCCGTGCGTGTACACGTCCACGCCTGTCCCCTCAGTTTGCCTGAGCAGCTCCTCCATGTCCTTGAGATCGTGGCCGCTGATCAGTATGCCCGGATTGCCGCGAACACCGATACTCACTTCAGTCACTTCGGGGTGGCCATACGCCGATGTGTGAGCCTCGTCCAACAGGGCCATGGTCTTGACCGCTGTCTCTCCCGCTCTCATGACCAGTCCGACCATCTCGTCCACCGACAGTTCCTTGGTAGTGGACGCCAGGGCCTCCATCATGAAATCGTAAATCTCGTCTTTCTCAGACCCCAGGATCGCGGCGTGGTCCGCGTAGGCAGCGATCCCCTTCACCCCGATGATCAGAAGCTCGCGAAGGGAGCGGACATCCTCGTTTTCAGTGGCCAAGATACCGACGGACTTGGCCTTTTCCGCAAACGCGGCTGCATCTGCGGAAGACCAAGTAGCGGCGTCAGGCAACGGCTCGTCAAACTCCCGGCCGCTCTTTTCCTTGTAGGCGGCCAGAAACCTTGCCCGCAGTTGGTCCCGGCGCTCTAGCGCGTCTTTGATCATGGCGACGAAACGGTCGTTGTCCCAGTTGGCATTCGTAATCGTCGAGAATAGACACTGGGCCACGAACCGGCCGGTCTCCCTGTCGGACAATTTGAGGGCCTTCAGACGTTCGCCGTAGACTGCGATGCCCTTGAGCACATGGATCAGAAGGTCCTGGAGATTAGCAGTATCTTCAGGTTTGCCGCACACGCCCTTTATGGTGCAGCCTTGCCCCTTGGCGGTTTCTTGACATTGGTAACAGAACATGTGTCAACTCCTCGTGCTTGGGCAACAGCTCGCGCGGCTGTTGCTTGGAACCTTCGGTTTGAGGGGAATCTGACACCTTGCCATGATTCCACCATGAATGCTGACTAAGGCACTTCACGGTTGGATGCACCTGTGGCACCGCCGTCTCGGCGGTGGATTCACGGGCTTTGGCGCCCGTGCCACAGTCGCAGGCA
>JAFGQA010000436.1 GCA_016935885.1 Phycisphaerae bacterium
AAAAGGGAAAACAGCGGTTCGGAAACGCCGTTCCTGACCGTGAAAACCACCGGCGAGACGCCGGTGCCACAGTTTTGCCACGGGCTGTTAGACCGTCACGGACCCGTGCCGACGTAGCGGGCCTGGCTCGCCATCACCGATCTCGATCCGGCCGCGCGTCTCGTTATGGGAGTTTGAACGTGATCTCCCTGTCCATGGCGGGGAATGAAAGCGTGATGACATCCGACGTTCTGGCGGGACAGCCGGGATAGGCGTAAAGCCGTAGCTCCACGTTGTCCCACAGGGGATCGTCGCAACGAAGGGGCCACGTCTTGACGAGGTTGAACCGCGCGTCGGTCGCCAGCAGGTTTCGCAGGAGCTTGCGCGGCGGTGGGTCGGCGTCCGTGTAATGTGTCTTGGGCAGGGCCGATTCTATGACGACGTAACGGATGCCGTAGCGGTCGAGTAGGTCAATGATGTCGTGTTCGGTTTTCACGAATACCTGCGGGGCGTACTCCATCCGCGCGGCACGGGCGTACAGGAGCTTGCTCGCGCGCAGTGGAATGATCTTGTTTCGGGCCGCCGGGTTCTGGTAGAAGTCGAATACGAACTGGCCGTCGCGGACGGCGTCGACGAGGACGAGATCCGCGTCGTGCTTGGCGGCGAGCTCGGCAACGGCGGCGGCGTAGGTTGGCAGGCGCCCGGTGGATTTCGTGTGTGCCAGGATGGTCTGTGTTACGACCAGTGCGGTCAGCAGGACGAGTCTGGGCGTGTCGTGCTTGCGGCACAGCGCCTGTTCAATACTGGCGGGGTGTGCGGAGCGTGTGGGGCCATCGCGACAGGCGCACCCGATGCTGCGTCCGCCCAACGGCACGCCACGGTGGGGCACGAAGAATCGAACTGCCGCGAAGGCCAGCGGCGGCAGGGCGAAGAAGAAGTAGCGTGGTTCCTTCGCCGAGATGACCGAGCAAAACACGACCCACGCGGCGAACCAGATCAGCAGCAGCCCACGCGCCGAGCGGTCCGGCCCTACGATGAATGTGCCCAGCCCCAGCAGCGCGATCGGCAGCAGGGGCCAGCCGATGATCTCCGGCAGATGCCGTGCGTAGAACGACACGTCGAGCGAAGGTCGCAGGAGTTGTGCGGGCAGGGCTGTGTGGCTCCTCGTCGCAAGACCGTAACCGGCGATGATCACGACGGCCACCGCCAGGCTGACGAGGAATCGGGATCGCAGCAGATATGTACGTCGATCGAGCGACAGAAGGGCATGGATGACAAGGACTGGCGCGATGAAGCCCGCGGTCTGTTTCGTCATGAACGCGGCCAGGATGGCCGCCGCCATAATGATAGACCAGCGTCTTTTTCGTGTGTCGCGGTCTTTTTGATAGGTCCATACCGCCGCGAGGATCCAGAATGTCGCCGGCCATTCGAGCATGACGTCGCTCAGCCAGAGCGCACCGTGCGGGCAGGCGATCAACAGCAAGCTCGCGAGCAGACCGGTGGGGCGGTCAAACCATCGCTTGCCCAGGCTGAACATCAGCAGGCCGGCGCCGATGGCAAACAGGAGGACGGTCGCGCGCGCCGCCACGATGTTGACGCCGAATACGGCATACACGACGGCCTCGACGACGGCGAAGCCCGGCGGCCAGTAGACGATGATGCCCAACGCGGGATACCGGATGTAGAACTGTTCGGCCCAATCGCGGAAGGCACCCGGATCGAGGACGAGTTGGCTCTGTTTCAAGCACGCCTTGGCGTATTCCAGCACGAAGATCCCGTCGAAGGTGTGATTGGGTGCGTCGGACCAGCCAAGCCCGCCTTCGGTGATGCCTGGTGCGCCAAGCACGATCACTGCAAGCACGATGGCCATGGCGCACAGGATGTCGCGTCCGCCAAACGGCAAGCCACTGTGAAACGTGTGGAAGGCCACGTTGTGGCCTTCCGCCCCCTCGTTGGCGGACGTGCGCCCCGAGCAAGCGTGGGCGCTTCTGGTGGTTGCACCGTCTGGATTGTCGCCAGGCTCGGTCATCTGTTGGGAAACTGAAAGTCGAAGATCTGCATTTCGACCGTGCGCCGTCCGTTCCATTCATTGATGATCGGCCGAAAGGCGACACGGCATCGACGATGATCCAACAACTGGGGCAGCAGCTTGGCCTGACCGAAGGCAATGCCCTTGCACTGGGCGCGAGCGTTGCCGAGCGTCACCTGCAGATGCGTGCCAGAAGTCCCGACGGCCCGCGGCTCGCCGGCCAGTTCCAGCCAATCCGTGGCGAGCTTCGGCGCGGGGTTCCCGGCCCCGAACGGCTCCAATCGTGCGAGATCGGCAACGAGCTGTTCGTTAAGCTGCGTCAGGTCGACGACATCGTCGATGTGGAGCTTGGGCCTCAAGTCCGCCGGGGTCAACAGTTGGCCGGCCCGCTCCCGGAAGGCTTGGCGGAAATCGTCGATCTTGGCGACCTCGATCTTCAGTCCGGCTGCCATGGCGTGGCCGCCGTAGGTGAGCAGATGCTCCCGGCAGTGGGCCAGAACCTCGTTCAGCGGGAAATGCCTGATGCTCCGGCCGGAACCTTGGCCGGTGCCGTCCTCGTCCAAGGCGATCATGATCGTGGGGCGGCCGAATTCTTCTGTTATTCTGCTGGCGACGATGCCGATGACGCCGGCGTGCCAGCCTTCCGACGCCAGCACGATCCCGCGTACGGCATCGGAAGACTGCCCCTGATCGATCACCATCTCGCGGGCTTCGTCGGCGATCCTTCGTTCGAGCTTCTGACGGGCTCGGTTTTGCTGCTCGAGGTTGGCGGCGATGCGGACGGCCTCGTCTGGGGCGGCCCGCGTGAGCATCTCGACGGCCAGGCGGGCGTGGCCCATGCGGCCGATGGCGTTGAGCCGTGGGGCGAGTTTGAAGCCGACGTCGTAACCTTCGAGCTTCTTGCCGGTCAAGCCCGCGGATTGGATCAGGGCCTGGACGCCAGGCAGGCGGCTGTGTGGCAGGCCACGGAGGCCGTTGTGCGTGATGTTGCGGTTTTCTCCAGTGAGCGGCACGACGTCGGCGACGATGCCCAGCGCCGCCATGCCGGTGGCGTCAACGAGAAACTCGCGGAATCTGGGCTGGACCTTCGTTGCCTTGGAGACCTGCTGCGCGACGGCCCAGGCGAGCTTGAAGGCCACGCCGGCACCGGACAGGTTCGGATTGGGATACGGCGATTCGCCTCCAGGGGCGATGCCGGAATGAACGAGCATGGCGTCCGGCAGCTCGACGTTGCCGGCCTCGTTCGTGTGCGGGTTGTGGTGGTCCGTGATGATCAGATCGACACCGCGCTGCTTGGCACGGCCGGCGGGCTCGATGGCAGTCACGCCGCAGTCAACAGTGATGATCAGCCGGGCACCATCATCAGCCAGCAGGTCGATGGCCTCGGTGCTGATACCGTAGCCTTCTTCCAGGCGGTGGGGAATGTAGAAGTCCGGCTCGGCGCCGGCAAGGCGCAGGCAGTGCCACAGGATCGACACTCCGGTGATGCCGTCTACGTCGTAGTCGCCGAAGACGACGATCTTCTCGCCGGCGTCGATCGCCGCGTGGATCCGCTCGGCGGCGGCGGTCGCCCCGGGCAAGGACTCGGGGGGAAGAATGTCGGTGAGCTTAGGATTCAAGAACTGCCTGGCGGCCTCGACGTCAGTGATGCCGCGACCGTGCAGCACTTGGGCCACAACCGGCGAGATGCGCAGGGCGGCGGCGAGCGACTCGCGACCAGACCACGGCGGGGCAGTGACCCAATCCTTTGGCATCGGCGTCTCCGGCGGAGGACCCGTCGCACGTACGTGTTCAGAAGCTATTTCAGAACCCTATGTGGCACCGGCGCCAAAGCCGGTGGATTGGACGATTCACTGGGCGTCTTCTCGCTTGCCTGCACAGGCCAGGGGCCTGTGCCACAGTTCTGAAACAGCTTCTTAGCGGGGTGGCATGGGTAAGCGGAGCCGCTAGCGGCGGCGGAGCTTACCCGTGGGGATCCATTCCAGCCTGTTCCCAGCAGCCCGTGGCAAAACAGTGGCACCGGCGTCTAGCCGGTGGTTTCCACGGCGGGTGGCACTGGCAGCTTGTCTGCCAGTGTGCATCGATGCGCCCACCGGAGAGACCGCACGGGCGGGCAAGCCGCCCGCGGCACCCAGAATCCAATGCCGCCGAAAGTGTCACGGACGCACACGTCCACGCGACGGGGCGAAGCAGTGTCATTCTTGTTGTCCGCATGTTACGCTAGGAATGTCGCGCAGGACAGTGGGTAGATCGGGACTGAGGCGGCTGATGGACGACGGAGAACCCGAACCGCTCGATTACGCCAGTGCGGAGCCCCCGCGAAAACGACGGGATCCGTTCCATATTCCGAGGATTGTCACCTATCTGATTGTCTTTGGGCCAGTGATCCTCGCTTTGATCGCGTCCCTGGTGGTTTGGATCATCAGAAACGTATGAACGGGGTGGCGGGGCGATGATACGAATCAAAATCTGCGGCATGACCCGACCCGAGGACGCGGTCGCGGCGGCGGAGGCCGGGGTGGACGCGATCGGGCTGGTCTTCGCGAAGTCACCGCGGCAGGTGACCGTCCGGCAGGCCTGCCGGATCGCCGCCGCGTTGCAGCCGTTTGTGTCGGCCGTGGGCGTGTTCGTCAATGCCCGTGCGGCGACGGTGCTCCGAACGGCGGACGATGTGGGCCTCAGCGAGGTGCAATTGCACGGCGACGAGTCGCCGGAATTCGTCACGCGGCTGCACGCCGCCCAGGCCCGAACCATCCGTGTGATCAAGGCGTTACGCGTCCGCGACAGAGCCTTCGTGGATCAGGTCAGCGCCTTCAGCGACGTGGGCGTAGCCGGCATCCTGCTGGACGCGTTCTCCCCGCAGGCCCGCGGCGGTAGCGGCAAGCGATTCGACTGGGACCTCGTGGCCGGCACGCGCGAGTCGGGCGCGTTGGACAACGCCCCGCCGCTGATCCTCGCGGGCGGCCTGACGCCGCAAAACGTCCGGGCGGGCATCCGGCGTTTGCGGCCGTGGGGCGTAGACACGTCAAGCGGCGTCGAGGACGAGCCGGGGATCAAATCGGCGGAGAAGATCGCCCAGTTCGTCATGGCGGCTCGCTCTGCATAGTATCAAGGCGCCGTCTTATTCGCCGTGCCTCGCCTGAAGCCCGCGGATTGCTGTCGTCACCTTGACCCATATCTTCGTGGGGCGAGGCTGCTGAGGCGGCTGGCTCTTCAGGCCCATCTTCGACAGCGGCATTTTGCATCTCTTGCGTTGACAAACGGTTACGTTTCTCGGTTCGGGCCTTGGCACTACGCTTCCC
>JAFGQA010000437.1 GCA_016935885.1 Phycisphaerae bacterium
GGAGGGCAGCGGCGTCGGGGCAAACGTGCTGAAGAACCTCGACGTGGATCTGCGAAAGGTCCGCCTGGAGGTGGAGAAGCTGGTCAAGGAGGGCCCGGAGATGGTGACGATGGGCAAGCTGCCGCAGACGCCGCATGCGAAGAACGTGATAAGGTTCGCCATCGAAGAAGCCCGGGCCTTGAACCACAACTACGTCGGCACCGAGCATCTGCTACTGGGCCTGTTGCGTGAGCGGGATGGCGTGGCGGCGCAGGTCCTCATGAACCTGGGTATCAGGCTGGACGAGGTCCGTGAAGAGGTCTTGAACCTCCTAGGCGCGGGCGAGTCGGTCGAGATCGGCGCCAAAGGAAGGTCGTATGAACCGGACCTCGACACGCTCATTCATCTGTGTCTCCATCGATTCGATCCGCGTCTCAAGAAGCTATCGGAACAGAAGAACGAGGCAGTCCGCGAGGCGGACCATGCGAAGGCGGCCGAGCTGCGAGATGTGGTCTCTTCTCTGTTCGGCGCTAAGCACAAGGCCATGGAGCACATCGTCGAACGGGACATGAACCTGGCGGCCGTGATCAATGCGACCGTCGAGCATCTTGGCGACCGACCCGTTACACTCGGCACGTTCGTCATGGCGTCGCTCGACGGGCACCCAGAATTGGCCAAGCGCCTCGCCCACGTGATGGACAGTATCCGCGAGGCATGTGAGGAGCCGTGAAGTCATCGCGGGGGCCGTGATGGTTATGTGGATGCCCCCGGTAGCTTGCCCGCGTTAGGTGGGTGCCACTGGCAGCTTGCCTGCCCGAGTTCACTGGCGAGCGAGCCGTCAGGGCCACGCTCGTACGTTGGCAGTCCATCATTCCAGCCGTGTCGCGGCACTAGAGCGTTTTAGGGTTGAGCGTGCATGCTCCATTGACGCTTCGTTGTGGCGTCGCCCCCCTGTGGCCGACGGGGATGACCAGTCTGCCGACGTTCTTCAAGCGTGAAGGCTGACCGCTCCCTCACGGTCGCGGTTCGGATCGGCGTCGGCGGCATAGGCAATCTCAAGCTTAGACTGCTCTAATGACTTGGCAGGTGCTCGACCAACTGGTCGATTTCGTCTTCCGTGTTGTAGAAGTGTGGGCTGGCGCGCAAGCGGCCTTCGCGGGCGGCGATCACCGTGCGGTGCTCCTGGCGGAGGTGATTGACGACCCGTGCGTGGTCGTGTGTGTCCGAGACGAAGGCAACGATGCCGCTGGCCTCGGATGGCTCCCGTGAACTCACCAGCCGGTATCCCTTTGCCTGAACACCCTTGGCGAGGCGGTCGGTCAGCATCCGCACGCGATCCCAGATTTCCTCAACGCCAATTTCCAGCAGCCATTCGATCGACGCCCCCAGTCCCCAGATCCCGGCGAGGTTGTAGCTGCCGCTGTCGAACCGTTGGGCGTCGTCCCGGAACTCAAGTTTGTAGTCGCCGAAGTTCATAGCGTCCTGCACCCCCATCCAGCCGACCTGTGACGGCCGCAACAGGCCCAGCAACTCGTGCCGGCAATAGAAGATGCCGGCACCCTCCGGCGCGAGCAGCCACTTGTGGCCGTCGGCGCTCAAGAAGTCGATTCGCATGGCCCGAACGTTGATGGGCACGCACCCCAGGCTCTGGATGGCGTCAACGCAGAACAGCACGCCTCGCTCCTGACAGGCCTTGCCCAATGCCGCCAGATCCGTGCGAAACCCGCTCGCGAACTGGACCGCCGAAATCGACACCAGCCGCGTCCGCTCGTCGAGCAACTCGATGATCCGTTCCAGGGGAATCCGGCCCTTGTCTTCCGGAACCATCTTCAGTTGAACGCCGGCATCCCGCAGATTCATCCATGGATAGATGTTTGCGGGGAACTCCACGCCGCTCGTCACGATATTGTCGCCCCTGGAGAACTGTAGGCCGTTGGCGACGTAGCTGAGCCCCTCACTGGTGTTCTTGACGAACGTGACCTCCTCGGGATGGCAGTGGAGCAGCTTCGCCGACAGCTGCCGGGTACGCTTGGATTCCGGATACAGCCCATCGCGAGCATAGGCGTGACTTTGGGCTTCTTCGATGAACCGTCGCATCGCCTCTGCTGCCCGCCCCGAGATGGGCCCGACCGCGGCGTGGTCCATGAAGTTGTACTGCCGGACGATTGGCATCTCCGCCCGCAACGCTTCGATGTTCACCACGTGGACTCCTTCCCGACAGGATCGCGCCAAAGCGCCGCCGCGCTCGCGCCCGCACCGCGTGGATACAGATGGCCCCACAAGGCCAACGGACCCGTTCCGCAGGCGATCCATCATAAACCGTCACTTATAGTGTATTCGCAGATGCGAGCTGCTTCCACGGATCGACCGCTGCAAAAGGGGGATCGCGCGCGATCATCGAACGCTGGAAAGGAATGCCGGGCGATTTCCTCACGAAGCCAGCGGTGACGGCCAAATCCTATGTCCGTCGCTTGCCAAACCGCCTGACTGCCGCGGACAGGCCGGCTGCGGTCATCAGGAAACCCAGCACGCCGGGCTCCGGCACCGCGCTTCCGGTGTAGCCTCCGTCAGCCTCCTCCGCCGACGCCGTCATCTCCAAGGAGAACCCCTCGAATCCGGGCACCTCGGCGGGCAGTCCGTTCGTCAGGACTCCCAGCGGGTCAGCGACGAACGCGGTCGTGAACATCTGCTGTGCAAGGAACTGGATCTCCTCCTCGCTAAGCGTCTCTCCCGCCTTCAGCTCGGCGAGCAGGTCGTCCACGGTCTTCCCTTTTTGGGCGGCGCCGGAGTAGATCCGCGGCACAGCCGCGTCCGTGCTCGCCCCGTCAGTTTGCAGCAGCCCGGCCAGGACGTCGAGGGCGATGTTGCCTGACACGTTGATGGGGCCGATGTCGAAGTCGGTGACCTGCTCGTCGTGGACGAACAGGCCGTCGGCTTCGTAGCTGCCTACGTTGGTGAACCTCAATTCGAAGTCGTAGAAGCCCAGGAGGTTCATGCGACCATTCATGTCGATCAACGCGTTACCGCTCCATTCGAAGTCCTGGACGCCGGCATTGAACGTCACCGTGTAGTGCATGGGAGCCGCAGAAAAGGTCGTCAGGCCGCTAAGCTGGTTGTAGCCCCTCTGGCCGGTCTGCGATTCGATGAAGACCTCGGGGATGAACGTCGTGGTATAGCCCGCTCGGCTGTGGACCCCCATCGGCTGGGGGGAACCCACCACCGTCGGATCGACCCCAAGCTCGACCTTGAACAGCCCCAAATCCAATGTGTTCGTGTTGCCGTACGAATCGGGCCCGTAGAACCTGTAGGACTCGTATGTGTATCCCTGTCCGGCCCGGTTATACTCGACTCGCTGATCGAACCGGTTGTGATCATACAACGGCCCGCCTTGGGGGTTGGACAGGAACAGGTTGTTGCCGGCATACTCGGCGCCGCGAAACAGAAACCGCTGGAGGCTGCCAAACTGTGCCCACACGCGGGGCGTGGTCCCAAGAACCAAGCCCACGAATACAACCGTACAAACCGTACCGCATCGAGGCCTCATCGCTCGTACTCCAACGCCTTAGTTCGCCGCCGTGGGCGATCCTGGTCCTGCCTTGTCCTCACGGTCGAAGGCGCAGAAGACCTTGTGCCTTCACGCCTAGGCGCACGGTCGCGCTACGTCGCGCTACGGTGAGAGCATTTGCCGCACTCACATATCGGCCGCCCGATGCGAAGGAATGAGCGCCAACTGCGATGGTGGTCGTGGCCCGGACAGACGGTGGAATGTCCAATAACTGCGCCGCTCGCCAGAAGATGTGCCGCGGGGCAGCCGGCATTCCAGCGGCAGCCCTGGGATCGCGGACACGTCCGCCCTCGCTTGGGGGACCTCAGCCCCAGGATCGAGAAGGCCACGAAGGCCGTGGCGAAGTGGAGAAGGCCCAACACGGCAACGATAACGATGTTGTGCTCGCAAACCCTCCCCTGAAGCCCACGGATAGTGACCGGTGAGCCGATCAAACCGCGGTTCCGACGTCGCTATCGGCGTCTGGCGACCGTAGCAGCGCTGTCACACTGAACAGGACCGATGTTGACCAAATACGCGCCGCGGGGGCTGGGAGAGCGGTGTGCGGCGGCTGTGTCTGCGGTGGCGTACCCCGACGGAGCCGGATCCATCTCGGCCAGAGCGAGGTTCGAGCAAAGCCTGCAACGGCCACTCTTTCGTCATCTCGTCCTTCTGCCGGGCTTGCCTAGGAAACGGAAAGGTGGTATATTCGAGGTGTTGCCCGTGGCGAGGGGCACGTGGGAGAGGCTCAAGGGAGTGTGGAGAAGACGCGGCCCTCTTCTCTTCGTTGGGGCCGTGCCGATCCGTTTCCCGATCTTTCCGCAATGAAGCCTGATCGTTGTCGACCACCGGCCTACTGCCGACGCAGGACTGACCGTGCTTTGTGCCGGCCGACGTGTGGTTGTGCGCGATCAGCGCGGGGACGCGGGGTAGTTTGCCCCGGGACGGGCGTCCAAGAACAGCGGACAATCGTTAACTGAAGACAATGGCGTGGCCGATCTTATTCAACACTATGGAGGAATCACCGTGACAAGTTGCTGTTTCCAGACCCCCCGGAGGCGAGGCGCGCGTTTCTGCCTCCCCATAACCTGCATGTTGGCGATCGTTGTTGCACTGATCGCAACGCCTACCCTGGCGAACGACGCCCGCACGGCGGTCAACGTGACTGTGCAGGAGAACGCGCCGGATCATATCGTGATCCAGTACGACATCGCCGGTTTCGGAACCAAGCCGGTCATGATCAACGGCCGAGAATACGTCCAGATCTCCTTGGGCACAGAGAGCTTGATCAAGAACCGAGGCGCCCCGGCGCTCCCCAGTATCTGCCGCTGCGTCATCATTCCCGACGACGCCGAGATGGCGGTGCGGGTGGCGGCGTCCCGGCACTATGAATTGACGGACATCGACGTCGCCCCGGACAAAGGATACATCCCGCGTTCGAAGGACCCCGCGGACGTGCCGTACACCTTCGGTCAAGTCTATGAGACCGATACGTTCTATCCCGACGGATTGGTCACGCCGCACGAGCCTCATATCATCCGTGACCACCGCGGCCTGTTGATCCAATTGAACCCGCTCCAGTACAACGCGGTCTCGCGGACCTTGCGCGTGTACACAAGCGTCACCCTGGAGGTCGTCAGGATCGGCCGCGGGAAGGCCAACGTGCTGAACCTCGCGACCAGGCCCCACAAGCTCAGCCGGGCATTCCATCAGGTCTACAAGCGTCACTTCCTGAACTACGATCTAGACACCCGCTACGATCCCATCGACGAGGATGGCGACATGTTGATCATCTGCTACGACGACTGGATGGCCAACATGAGCCCGTTCGTAGATCATAAGAACGCCATAGGCATCAACACGACCATCGTCGGTGTCTCGACCATTCCGGGCGGCAATACTCCAACGGCCATCAAGAACTACATTCAAGGCGTCTACGACGACCCGGGGAGCGACTTGGCGTTCGTGCTGCTCGTCGGTGACGCCGCTCAGGTGGCGACGCCGATCGCCGACCTGGATTATTATGACGGTGCGTCAGACCCAACCTATTCGCTGCTGGCCGGCGCCGACCAGTATCCCGAGATCATGGTAGGCCGCTTCTCGGCGCAGAATACCGCGCACGTCGATACACAGGTCGTGCGCTCGGTCGAGTACGAACAGATGCCGGCCAACGAGCAGACGTGGTTTTGGAAGGGCACGGGCATCGGGTCGAACTCCGCCGGCACTGGGGATGACGGCGAGTACGACTGGCAGCACATAAGGAACATCCGGGCCGATCTTCTGGGCTATGACTATACCGAGGTTGACGAACTGTATGATGGGAGTCACGGTGGAGCGGACGCCGCGGGTGACCCGACCCCCGCAATGGTTGCGGCCTGTCTGAACGCCGGGCGCGGCATTGTCAACTACTGCGGTCACGGCAGTTATTCGTCCTGGAGTTCCAGCGACTTCTCAACCACCAACATCAACAACCTGATCAACGACAACATGTTGCCGTTTATTGTTAGCGTGGCGTGCAACAACGGCGAATTCAACAACTACTCGTCGTGCTTTGGGGAAGCTTGGCTCCGCGCAACGCACGGCAGTGAGCCGACCGGCGCCGTCGGCTGCTATGCCTCGTCCAACAGCCAGCCGTGGGACCCGCCGATGGAGGGACAGGACGAGTTCAACCTGCGCTATGCTGCTGAAGCCTACAGCACGTATGGCGCGTTCTGCTACGCCGGTTCGTGTTCGATGATGGATGACTACCCCGGCTCCAGTGCGTCGTGGGGCACAGGTCCGGCGACGTTCCTCACCTGGAACCTCTTCGGGGATCCTTCGTTGCAGATTGTCGGGACCGTGACCCAGCCCACCGGCCTGAAGGTCACGCCGGGCAGCGGCCTCGCGTCGGCCGGCCCCGTCGGCGGACCGTTCACACCCGATGACGTCGAGTATACCCTGGAGAATCAAAACGACACGGGCATGAACTACAGCGTCACGAAGAGCGAGGCATGGGTCTCGATCGACAACACGTCAGGCTACCTGCCTGGCCACGGCACCACCACCGTTACCGTGTCGATCAACGCCAACGCCAGTGCGCTCGGCACCGGCAACTACGAGGACACGGTGAACTTCATTAACACCACCGACCACGACGGCGACACGACTCGAACCGTAAACCTCCAGGTCGGCGGCCCTCAAGCCGTGTATGCCTTCCCCATGGACTCCAACCCCGGCTGGACCACGCAGGGCGAGTGGGCCTTCGGCGACCCCACGGGCAGCGGTGGTACCGCTCATGGCAACGCCGACCCCGACAGCGGAGCGACCGGCAGCAACGTGTACGGTGTCAATCTCAGCGGAGATTACTCCACCACGATCGGCGGACCGTACTACCTGCAAACGGGGCCGATGGATCTGACCGGTATTGAGGATGTAACGCTGAAGTTCCATCGCTGGCTCAACACCGATTATGTCCCGTACGTCTCGCTCAAGATCGAGGCATCCAACAACGGGACCACTTGGGATGTGGTTTGGCAGAACGCGACCGCCGAGATTGCCGATTCCTCCTGGACGCAGTACTCCTACGACATCTCCATCGTCGCAGACGACCAGCCGACCGTCTATATTCGGTGGTCGCATCAGGTCGCCCAATCGGGCGCCTATGCCTATTCCGGATGGAACATCGACGACGTCGAAATCTGGGGCCTGGTCGTGGACCCCTGCGCGGGGGTCATGGCCAACGGCGACATCGATGGCGACGGGTACTGTGACGGTGACGACATCCAGCTTCTCGTGAATGGGATCCTCGGCAGCATCCCCCAGGAGCAGGAGTGTCGGGGCGACTTCAATCATAGTGGCGCGCTCGACACCGGCGACATCGATGGCATGGTGAGCGCGCTCCTGGCACCCTAGGTTGCCCGATCCCTGCGGCGGTCGCGGCGTGCGCCGCGGGAACCTGTACGAAGCTGCCGCTGAACGCAGATCTTTACTTGGCAGAATCGGCTGTGTGGGCGGGCCGCACAGCCGATTCTCTACATTGGGCTTGGTTGACTCCGACTTCGATCCGTTTGACAATTCCGATGATGTACGCGATCAACCTTGTTCGAGGTTGGCCATCGCGGTTGCGCCGGCCGCGGCGGCGCGGCCCCAACGTCTTGCCTGAAGCAGGAGGATGAAGACGGGCCATGCCCACGTTGTTCGCACGGCGATACATGCGACAGCCGGAAGCAGTGGGGACGACCGAGAAGGTGCTCGGGATCGTGTTGCTGCTTCTGTTGGTGGGGATCGTCGCCGCTTACGTATGGCAATCGATGACCAATGAGGAGTACCTGTTCAGCATCGGCGAGGCGGTCGAGCAGGGACAGGAAGAATCGCGAGACGCCCCCATCCGCATGAGCGATGATGACACGGCCGCCCCGCTGTCCACCAGCGTTGGTGAGGAGACGGCCCGCGCGCCTGCCACGACATCAGAGGTGGGCGTGGAAGGCCCATTTCCTGAAAGCGCCGCGCCGGGCTGGCGGGCTCCTGTGCAGGTGTCTCGCTTCACGCCGGACAATCTGTACCAGAAGATCGACGGCCGGGCCGACTTGTACCTGCAATTCCATGTGGTCGGATTGACCTTCGGGGCCTACTGCCACGAAACCGATCGCCAACGGATGATCGACGTCTACTGGTACGACATGGGCACGCCGGAGAATGCGCTGGGCGCCTATCGATCCGAGGCGCCGGAAGGTGCCACGCCTGTGTCAATCGGCCGGGACGGCTACGAAGTGGACGGGGCGGTCTTCTTCATAAAGGGCTCGCAATACGTGCAGATCCTGCCGGGGACGCCGGACGAGAGTGACGGCGCGGCGGCACGGCAAATCGCCACGCGCATCGGCGAGGCGATTGAGGCCGGCAGCCAGGACCCGTGGGCCACCGACGCTCTGCCTCGCAAAGGGCGTGTCTCGGATTCGCTTGAGTACATGGCGGAGGATGTCTTCGGCCTCGATTTCTTGAAGGACGTCTTCACCGCCGAATACGACCTGGAAGGCGAGCGGATGACACTGTTCATCCATCGAGCCGGAGATGGCGCGGCGGCGAGACAAGTGCTCGATCAATACGTGGGCTACTTCGAGGAGTACGGGAATGTGGTCTGGAAGGACGCGGACGATTCGCGCCGGATCGTGGCCGGAGAGGCAACCGGTGTGATCGACGTGGTCTTCGCAAAGGGGCGGTATGTCGGCGGCGTCGCCGGCGCGGAGAACCTGGAGGCGGCCAAACGGGCGGCGACTGCATTCTACGATGGATTGGCCGTGCCTTGATTCGGGTTTCGGAGGGCACGGGCACGCGACAACGCGTCTCGCCGTCAAGCTCGCCCGCGTGAACGGCTACAGCCATGGCAGCCCGTGGTAGAAGGAAGACAGCGGTTCGGCAACGCCGTTCCTGACCGTGAAAACCACCGGCTTTGGCGCCGGTGCCACAGTTTTGCCATTGACTGATAGCCCACGGGCCAGGACCGCCCCGTCAGCCGTCGACGTCAAACTGCACCGTTTCTCAGCGACGGTCTTGCCCATGTTGCCCCACGAACACATGATGAACGCTTGTGGTCCGCAGGTTTGGCCGTTGTACCGGCGGGGAGGCTGGACGGGACGTGAGTGACACGCTTTTGACACGTCGGGAGTTGCTGGCCCGGGGGGCCGGGGCGGTTGCCGTGGCCGGTGTGGCGGCGGCGGGCGGGTACATGCTGTACGACCCGAAAGGTGACGCCGGCCTCCGCAAGCCGTCGGATGTCACCTTGCGATTGAAGGACTACTTCGCCGAGATAGATTTTCCGGCAGCCAGCCCACGGATCAGCGTGGCGACGGGTAGCGAACAGGCGGTCGCGACGGGCAGCGATGAGGCCGTGGCAGCGCGCAGGAGGCAGGCCGTCGAGAAGATGGTTCGCGCCGCCGTCGGCGGACTGGACGCGTCGGCCGGCATGGGGCGGTTCGTCTCCAAGGGTGACGTGGTGCTGATCAAGCCGAACGTCGGGTTCGACCGCCCGCCGCACCTGGGCGCGACGACCAACCCGGACGTGCTCCGAGCGGTGATCCGACTGTGCGACGACGCTGGTGCCCGCGAGGTCATCGTTGCGGACAATCCGATCGAGGCGCCGGAGGCGTGCTTCGCCAGATCGCAGATCGGGCGGGTTGCCGAGGAGACGGGCGCCCGTGTCATCCTGCCGTCAGGGGCCAGCTTCGAGACGCTGGTCATTCGCGACGGCCGGCCGGACGCCAGCCGGGGCGAGGCGCTGGGCCGTTGGCAGGTGTTCTACCGCCCGTTGGCCGAGGCGACCAAGGTCATCGGTGTGGCGCCGATCAAGGACCACAACCTGTGCGGTGCGTCGATGAACTTGAAGAACTGGTACGGCCTGCTGGGCGGTCGGCGAAACCAGTTTCATCAGGCAATACACGACATCGTCAGCGACCTGGGTATGATGATGAGCCCGACGCTGGTCATCGCCGACGGCACGCGTGTGATGATGCGAAACGGGCCGACCGGCGGGCGGACCAGCGACGTGAAGCCAGGCGGCGAATGGGGTCGGCCGGCGATCGTCGCGTCAGTGGATCCCGTGGCGTGCGACGCGTGGTGCTATCGACACTTGTTGGGCCGCGATCCTGCGAAGCTGACGTATCTCGATTTGGCGCACAGGAAGATCCAAGCGGAGATTGCGGGAGGACGGCGGCGCTTCGGCGAGCGCGACTGGCAGGTGTATGATCGTCAAGGCAAAGTTATTATTACAGATGTATAGATGCGCAGGTTGCGTTGACCGGACGCACGCGGCTACGCGGCTGGAGCTTGTACGACTGCCAAGATGTGTCGATGCACAGGTTCCGTTGCGCCGACGTCCTATCAACTGGCCCGCATGTGTTAGGCGTTCAAATGGCGCGGCACGCGAGCACCGTTTCTGCGAGGCGCCGGATGTTGAGGTACGACGGTTAGCGGCCCGTCACAAAAGGGAAAACAGCGGTTCGGAAACGCCATTCCTGACCGTGAAAACCACCGGCTTGGGCGCCGGTGCCACAGTTTTGCCACGGGCTGTTAGGCCCATCTTCGACAGCGGCATTTTGCATCTCTTGCGTTGACAAACGGTTACGTTTCTCGGTTCGGGCCTTGGCACTACGCTTCCC
>JAFGQA010000050.1 GCA_016935885.1 Phycisphaerae bacterium
GCCGGGGGCTCTTGAACGTCGCTGCAAGCTGATTTGTCTTGGGCGATCTCAAGTTCCTCGCCATACCTACTCAAATGACGTACACCCATGACGATCCCACGACAAGTGCGCCCGGCCAATACCGCGGGTGCGTGACAGTTTGGGCGGGTGCGTGACAGTTTGGGCGGGTGCCACTGGCAGCTTGCCTGCCAGTGTGTATACCCCATGCGCCCACCAGAGAGGCCGCACGGGCGGACAGGCCGACCGTGGCGCCCAGAATCGAACACCGCCGGAAACGTCATGGACCCCAATGCCGCTGCCTTTGCCACGCGAACTTGCATCGCCGCCGAACGATGGATACAAAACACAGCATGGGCCAGGTCTATGAACTATTCGACCACACGGCCGACATCGGCATTCGTGCGCGGGCGCCGACGATGGAGGGGCTGCTTCGGCCGGCCGCGGAGGGCCTGTACGCCGTGATAGGCGAACTGGTTGCCGGCGCGGAGGCAAAGCAGATGACGTGGAAGCTGGCCGGCGACGATGCTGCCGTGCTCCTGCGCGACTACTTGGCCGAGCTGCTCGTGCTGTTCGAACAAGACCGCCGTGTGGTCACGGAGCCCGTTGTCAAGGAGTTCACGGATACGCTCCTGCTCGTCGAGGCGGACGCCTATTCAATCGACCGGGACCGCAGCGCTTATCACCGCGAGGTGAAGGCGGTAACTTATCACGCGCTGGAGATCGTCGAGATACCGGGCGGCTATCAGGCCACGGTGATTGTGGATATCTAATACCTACGGAACAGATCGATCGGGATGAACCGATCGATGGAAGCCGGGCCGGGCTCCAAGGAACGCAGGACGAGCCGCGAGCTTCAGCCCGCGCGGCCTTAAGGGCGGCGTGTTTGTTCCGAGTTCGAAACAACTCGGCCGACGTCCCCGAGTAGGAATGGACATAAGAGAATGGGCAAGCCATATACGGGACCTATCGAGCGCGTCGACGACTGTCGATGGTTGATTCCAAAGTCGTACAAGCCCCACATGCGCGTCGACGGGATGATCTACGCCGACGACGCAATGATCGACGCCGTCAAGAGCGACCAATCCCCCGAGCAGGTGGCCAACGTCGCCTGCCTGCCGGGCATCGTCGGCCGCTCGCTGGCCATGCCCGACATCCACTGGGGCTACGGCTTCTGCATCGGCGGTGTCGCGGCGACGGACCCCGAACGGGGCGGCGTCATCAGCCCGGGCGGCGTCGGCTACGACATCAACTGCGGCGTCCGGCTGATCAGGACGAACCTGGTGCGCAAGGACGTCGAGCCGCGCATGGAGGAACTGGTCGATCGGCTGTTTGCTGACATTCCCTGTGGCGTCGGTCGAGGCGGCAAGATCAAGTTCAGCAGGGGCGAATTGCACAAGATCGTCGAGGAGGGCTCGCCGTACGTCGTCCGGCGCGGCCTCGGCTGGGATTCCGATATCGCCATGACCGAGGCGGACGGCTGTCTGAAAAACGCCCGACCCGATTTCGTCTCCAACCGCGCCTACGACCGCGGGGCGGACCAGTGCGGCACCCTCGGCAGCGGGAACCACTTCATCGAAGTCCAGGTCATCGACGAGGTCCACGACCCCGACACAGCCCGCGCCCTGGGCCTCGAAAAAGGACAGATCACGGTCATGATCCACTCCGGCTCCCGCGCCTTGGGCTATCAGGTCTGCGACGACGCGATCAAGGAACTGCGAGATGTCCCGCAGCAATACGGCATCAGCCTGCCCGACCGGCAGCTTGTCTGCGCACCGGTCCGCTCACCGGAGGGCGAGAAGTACATCGGTGCCATGCGGGCCGCCGCAAACTTCGCCTGGGCAAACCGTCAGATCATGACCCACCTGGCGAGGCAGACCTTCGCCAAGTTCTTCGGCAAGCCGGCCGAGCGACTCGGCATGACGATGCTGTACGACGTCGCCCACAACATCGCCAAAATGGAGCCGTACGAGGTCGAAGGCGAGCAGCGGCTACTATGCGTCCACCGCAAGGGCGCCACCCGCGCCTTTCCCCCGGGCCATCCAGAACTGCCCGACGCCTACAAGGCCGTTGGCCAGCCCGTCCTGATCCCCGGCGATATGGGCACACACAGCTACGTCCTCGTCGGCCAACCGGGCGCGATGGAGCACACATTCGGCAGCAGTTGTCACGGTGCCGGCCGCACGATGTCCCGCAGCGCCGCCATCCGCGCGAGCAAGGGACGATCCATCTACAAGGAGCTGTTGGCCCGCGGTGTCATCGCCCGGGCCCGGGGCCGCACAGGTCTGGCCGAGGAACAGCCGGAGGCCTACAAGGATGTTACCGAGGTCGTCAACGTGCTGCACAACGCGGGAATCAGTCGGCGTGTGGTGCGGATGCGACCGTTGGGGGTCATCAAAGGGTAGCAGCCCGTGGCAAAACTGTGGCACCGCCGTCTCGGCGGTGGATTCACGGGCTTTGGCGCCCGTGCCACAGTCGCAGGCAAGCGTGAACTCCTCTGGTAGCCGAAACGTCGGGTGCCGCGACACGCCTGACACGGTGTGTCGCCAACGTACGAGGGCGCCACCGGTGGACCACCCGTCGACGAACACGGGCAGGCAGACGACCTGCGGCACAAGCAGGAACCGTCTGCCGGCAAGCGACACCAGTCAAGCCGATGGTCGTTGGGTCCGTGACACTTCCGGCGGCATGCGATTCTGGGTGCCACGGGCGGCTTGTCCGCCCGTGCGGGCTCTCTGGTGGGCGCGGGGGCATACGCACTGGCAGGCAAGCTGCCAGTGGCACCCGCCCAGACTGTCACGGACCCTGGTCGGTTCTGCTATCAGTTCAGCGGGCCCAGACCCAGGTTGACGATCACGGTGGTGCCGTCCACCAAGTCCACCTTGATGTTTGGATCGCCGTTGCCAATCGTGAGAAGCTGCGTCTGGCCAGTCGCAAAGCGCAGCGTGTAGGTACCTGCCTGAAGAACTTCAAACGAGTAGCCACCACCCGCGTTGGTCGTCTTCGAGACCGAGGCGAGTGTGACGGTGGCACTGCTGACACCTTCGCCATAGTCGTACAGGTTGTTATTGTTCGCGTCGTTGTAGACTACGCCGAGCACGAACGTGTTGTCTGAGACGGACAGGCCGTAGTCCTGCGTCTGCATGATGGAGTCGAAGGTGGTGCCGTTTTGCGTGTAGTTGCCGCGGACGATGCCGATGCCGACCTCCCGAAACCTGTCGTTTAGCATCGTGACGCGGTGCCCACGGCCGCTGATCCCGGCGTCGACGAATAGGTCCTCGTGCTGACCCTCGACCGTGGCGGCTTCATCGAGCGGGCCCGTCGTGCCACGCCAGGCCAGATTCTCGCCCGCCGCCGTGAAGACGTAGCCCGCCGCGTTCATGCGATCGAAGGGCGTCACGCCCTCAGGCGCGTTGTGCTCGAAGTAATCCCTGTCGAGCATATCCTGACTGTGGGTCTCGGCGCTCTGGTTTAGTTCGTCGTTCAGCGCCACGGGCGGCTTCGGCGTCGTATCGAGTTGGCCTGGAATGCCTTCGTCGATGGCGATGCCGGCAGCGGCGGCTTCCGAACCAGGCTTGAGCCGGGCACGATTGATCCGTTCCAGTGAGAGTTGCTCGAGCAACGAGGCGCTGACCGACAGCGTGGCGGAGCCACCGGTAACGTTGCCACTACCGCCGCCGCCTGAACCGCCTCCCGACCCGGGCACCGAGCCGGTCGGGGCCACGTTGCAGCCGGCAAAGACCGCAGTGGCGATGATACATAGTCCGCGTTTCCACCGTGTGCGTCGAGCCAAGCCTTTCATCATCGTCCTAGAACCCCGATACGAGGAAACGAATCACGCGAGGAAAGCAGCTTTCCAAGAGCGCGTCCTCAAACCACCTCGGCACCGCCGCTTGGAAGCTGTTTCAGAACCCTGTACTACTAACGACGAGTTGGAATCTTCGCGTCTCGCGAAGAAACCTGTGGCACCGGCGCCAAAGCCGGTGGGGTCACACGGGCGGGACGCCCGTGCCATAGTCCTGAAACAGCTTCTCAAAGTCGTGCCGTCACGGGCTTTGGCGCCCGGACCACGCAGGCCGTAGGACGCGATCTAAGTATAGCATGTTCTCCGCTGGCTGGCGTGTCGTGACGGCGTCCTGGAACATGCGCTGCCGGATATCCGCACTTCACTCCTGGCATTGCTTCTTGCCCTGGGGCGGCACAGAATAGCGTCTTTCCACGCGACCGCCGAAATCACTCGGAGCCGTCGATGAAGACCTTCAAAGCCTTCACCGTCTGGATCGACAGCGTTGTCTGGACGCCTTATCTGTTTTTCTTGCTTCTTGGCTGCGGGTTGCTGTTTTCGATCGTAACGAAGTTCGTGCAACGGCGGGCCTTGACCCACGGCATCCACTGCATCCGCGGCATGTACGACCGACCCGGCGATACGGGACACATCTCGCATTTTCAGGCCCTCTGCGCCGCCCTGTCGGCCACGATCGGCCTGGGCAACATCGCCGGCGTGGCCACGGCGGTCACGGTTGGCGGTCCCGGCGCGGTCTTCTGGATGTGGGTCGTGGGTTTCTTCGGCATGGCCGTCAAATTCGTCGAGTGCACGCTCGCGGTGATGTTCCGCGACGAGCGCGACGTGCCAGATCCCAGTGCGCCGGCGTTGGTTGAGAAGGACGCCGAGACCCGCGTACTTGAGTATGCGGGTCAGGAGTCGCCGGAACCCGGCGCCGCCGCGATGGGACGCGGCGAGGTCCGCGGCGGGCCCATGTGGTACATCCAGAAGGCCATGGTCGAACCACTGAGGGCCAAGAACCACCCCGCCTGGATCCTTTTCAAGATCCTCGCCGTGGTCTACGCCGCCGTCATCGCGATCTGCTCGTTCGGCAGCGGCAACATGTACCAATCCTGGAACGTCGGCAACACGGTGAACACCACGTTCGGAGTCGATCAGAGGGTCACCGGCATCGCCGTCGCCTTCCTGGTCTCGCTGGTCATCATCGGCGGGATCAGACGCATCGGGGCGGTGGCGAGCAAGCTCGTGCCGCTGATGTGTGTGGTGTACGTCCTCGGCGCACTGGCAGCCCTGGTGCGGAATGCCCCCGTCATTCCGGAGATGTTCGCCTTAATCTTCAAAGCCGCCTTCAGCCAGACCGCGGGTGAAGGCGCGTTTGCGGGAATCGGTGTGTACGCCGCCTTCAGGGTGGGCCTGCAAAGGGCCTTGTTCTCGAACGAGGCCGGTCAGGGCTCGGCCGCCATCGCCCACTCCGCGGCAAGAACGGAAGAACCCATCCGGGAAGGAGTCGTCGCCTCCATCGGACCGTTCGTCGACACCTTGATCATCTGCACCATGACGGCCCTGGTCATCCTCAGCACCGGCGTCTGGAATCGCCCGCCGGTCGGCACCGTAACGGAAGCCCAAGGAAATGAGATCACCGTCCTGATGACGGCCGACCAGGGGCTGCCGGAGATACTCCGGGCGCCGCACTACGCCGACCTGGCCGACCCGGACGTCAAGCTGTGGGTGCTGGTCGATCGTCCGAGGGGCGAGGCCCCAACCAGGCTGACCGCAAAGGCCAAGGCGCTGGAGAACCTCACGCCCGAGGCGCTCTCGCGGTTGTCCTCCTTCAGGATGACCCTGACGCGCGAGGAAGAGGCCGACGACCCGGAGAAGTACGCCAACCACGAGGCCATGATCAAGCCCGGCCAGCCGGTGCACCTGGCGCTCGACGGCGCCCAAATCACACGCTTTGCGTTGGACACACTCGGCGTTGGCGTCGGCCGGTGGATCATCGTCGTAGCCGTCTGTCTATTTGCCTTCAGCACCATGATCAGTTGGAGCTACTACGGGGAGAAGGGGACCGAGTATCTGCTCGGCCCGGGTGCCATCCTGCCGTACAAGATCCTGTTCGTCATCGCCATCTTCATGGGATGCGTAATCCAACACTTCGAGACGGTCTACAATTTCGCCGATGCGATGGTCGGCCTGACGGTCTTCTGCAACCTGCCGGCCTGCCTGATCCTGCTGCCCACGCTGGTCCGTGCCGCGAGACACTACTTCAACCGTCTCGACACGGGCCAGATGCCACGGACGAGATAGTGCCGAGCCTACGTGCCTGCACAACGCGATTGAAACGGGGGGGAAGCCGGCGAAGTCCTTGAAGTCCCGAGGAAGCGGGTCCATGACATTTCCGGCGGCATTCGATTCCGGGTGCCACGGGCGGCTTGCCCGCCCGTGCGGTCTCTCCGGTGGGCCCATTGAGCATGCACACTGGCAGGCAAGCTGCCAGTGGCACCCGCCCAAACTGTCACGCACCCGGAGGAAGCTGCCTGGGGCCCTTGATTCTCGGAAGCATCCGGCGATACGATTACTGGCACTGTGTAATGGCCAAACCCACCGGTCGCAGCACTGGGCAGCCAGAACCGACCCGCCACACAGCCCGACTGCATCCCCGCGACCGTCGCCATCGCCTGAGCATGGGAACAAAACGCAATAAACCTGGCGTATGAGGTACTTGCCATGTACAAACGCGTCCTGACCTGCGCACTCCTGGTGATCGTGTGGTCGCCACTCGCCTGGGGCCAAGAGAACGGCGAATCGAACAAAGTCGTCATCAGAGGTCAGGAATACGAGATCTATCCCCCGGAGAAGCTCCGCGCGCGAGGTTTCGAGGTCCCCGACATTCCGCACGACGAGAACGCCGCCTGGGTCCTCGTCGAGGCCATCAATGCGAGGGTGGACCTGCCCGAAGACTTGAGGGAGGCCTTCGATGCCGCCATGGGCGGTCAGTGGCCTGACGGCGAGGCCGGCGAGCGGCTGGCTGGCTGGCTCGAACAGAACAAGGCCTCCCTGGATCTGGCCCGCCAGGCCACCACCATGGACGAGTTCTACATGCCGTTCTTCAGAGGAGACACCGACGCCCTGATCCAGGCGCTGCTGCCGACACTGTCAGACACGCGCATGCTGAGCAAGACGCTATCGGTCGAGGCGGCCTATCAGATGTCGAAGGGCAGCGCAGAGGCCGCCATCGAGTGTTGCCTGACCAGCCAGCGGATGGGCCATCAGGTCGGCAACGGCAAGACGATCATCGAGGGTTTGGTCGGCATCGCCGTCGGCGCCCTGGCCCAGCAAGGCATGATGCGAATCGCGGAATCGGGCAAAGCAGGCTCGGAAGCACTGAAGACCGCCGTCGCGGAGATGGAGGCCCTGTCCGAGTCGTTCCCCACTTTCGAGCGGATGGTTCGCGCCGAGCGGCAATGGGCCGAATCGTTCATCGACGATGCCTTCGACATGCCGGGCGCGTTCACCCTGTTGACCAGGGGTGTGGACATCGTCGCCAGCCAGCCGGATTCGCCGCCCAGCGGCTGGCACCGCCTAGGCGCTCGCCTGAAGCGATTGTACCTGCCCGACCGGGCGATCAAGAGGCACTTCAGGCAGCATTACGACGCCCTCATCGAGGCGACCCACCACGAAGACGGCACCGTGGGCATGGTGATCGAGGAGGTCGAGATCTTCAAGCGAATACCACCATGGGACACGATGTCGCGGGTCCTTCTGCCGTCGTTCAGCCGGGCCCACGAACTGACACTACGGGCGGAGAGCAACTACGTCCGGACGCGCTTGACCATGGCGGTCGAGGCCTACAAGGCAGATCACGGCAGATGCCCGCCGACCCTCTCGGCGCTCGTGCCCGCCTATGTCGCCTCGGTCCCCGCCGACCCCATGACGGGCTATGACTTCGAGTTTCAGGTGACCGGTGGAGAGAAGTCGGGCTACACGGGCCTGACCACGATCACCCGTGAGAGCGAGGATGAGCTGCGCAAGAAGCGCCGCACGCCCGCGATCCTCAATCCCCGAGCGTCGAAGTGGCGACGCCACGTACAATCCGTGTGCGACCGCTACAAGTTGACCGATGCCCAACGCGCCTCCGCCGAGGCGATCCTGCGAGACTTGGAAGCCCGGGCCGCCAGGTATGAGCAGGTCCATGGTGCCAAGCTCCAGCAATTGGTCGAGGCCGGCGACCCCCAAGAGCTTGCCCGGCGGATCGGCCCGCTTGATGAGATGTTCAAGGAGCTGAGGGGCCGACTCAAGGCGATCCCGACCGCCGAGCAACAAGCTGCCGTCGAGAAGAACGAGACAGAGAAGTAACGCCGAGAGGATCCAAGGATTCGAGGATTCGAGGATTCGAGGATTCAAGAGTTTGAGGATTTGAGGATTCGAGGGTTTGGGGGGCTTGAGGGTAGAAGAGTTCAAGGTCTCGCGGTTCCACAGAACTGGAAGATGTGAGCCGCGAAGGCGGGGCTTGCCGTTTGGCGGATACCCCATAGAGAGAGCACCGACCATGACCATGAAGACGACCGCGCAAATGACACATTCAAGGATTCAAGGATTTGAGGATTCGAGGATTCGAGGATTCAAGGGTTTGAGGATTCGAGGATTCAAGGATTCGAGGACTGTCGGCACATCCGTTCTGGCTGCTGCACTTGTCTTGTTTACCCAGCCGCCATCGCCCGCGGCGGACAAGCTGATCGAATTGATCCCTGACAGGGCATTCGTGGCCTTGTACATCCAGCGGCCGCAACGGGCCCTGCCGCCGGACATGCTCACGCCGCTTTTCGAAGCCTTCTCCGACAGCAAGGTCGCGGCCGCGCAACTGGTCGAGGCCGTCAAGCGAATTCCCGGCCCCGTCCTGATTGGCGCGATCGCCCCGCGGCCGGGCACCGAGGACCTCCCAGACGTGTTCGTCGCCGTGGAACTGACCGGCCCGGCAGTCGATATTGACGAGTTGGTGGAGAAGACATTCCTGCCCGCGATTCAGACGCTCGTAGCGTTGCCATCGGGCCACGGCTTGCAGTTGGAGAAGGGCAAGACCGGCAACCGCATCCTGGAAACACCGGGCGGAGATACCGTCTTCGCCTACGCGGTCAAAGGCAGCGTTGCATTCGGCGCGACCAAGCCGCAATTGGCCCTGCGATGGGCTCGGGGCGAGTGGCCGCAGCGCCGTTGGATCGGCATGACCGGCGTACGGAAGATGATCGGAAGCCTGCCCAAGGAGGTCTCAGCACGCGTGTTGGTCAACCCGGTGCCGCTCCTCCAGTACATCGAGGAGCCCAAGCCAAACAGTCCCGAGGAGCTCGCCTTGAAGGTGTTGGTCCCCGAAGACGCCCTGGCGGGTGCGATCGATCTGCACTGGGAGCGATCGACGCTGTCGGTCCGGCTGACCGTTGCGCTCGCCGAGGAATGCCAGGGCATCGCCCGTGTCCTTGCGAGGCCGACCAGTTCCGCCCGCGTCCTCGGTGTGTTCCCGGAGGACTTCGTGGCGATAGGACGCCTTGGCTGGGGCAGTGCCGCTGATCTGGTTGACGGGGCCTACGCGATCTCAGACCGGTTCGACGAGAGCATCTCCGCCGAGTACCGCGAGGAGTTGGCCGAGTTCCAGAAGGACACAGGCGCCAAGTGGGACACAGGTATCCTGGGCAACCTCGTTGGCGAGTTGGCCTTCGGCGTCCGCGTCGATTTCACTCGGAAGAACCCGATCGGCTGGGCGGTCGTGTTCCCGTTGGGCCAGGCCGACGAGTTCCGCAAGGAGCTCGACAAACTGGTTACCCATTTCGATTTGGAGTTTGAAGACACCGACGTGGACGGCGTGCTGGTTCGCAAGACCGTTGTAGACGAGATCACATACCGTAGCGACGTCGAGCTCCCAGCCACGGCCACGATGCTCTCGTCCGGGTTCTGCCTGGCCGTAGCGCACGGCCTCCTGATTGTCGGCGGTGACGCCCAAACGGTGGCGGACATCGCCAAACAAGCCGCGCGCGGCAGGAAAGCCGAGCCGGCGGGGGCGAATCTCCGCAGGTGCTACCAGGAACTGGGTGATCCAAACCATCTGGCGGTCATGATCGACATCGAGCAGCTTCGCAAGAAGGTCCCGATCCTGCCCATGGCCGTTGGACCTGTGTGGGCCCCCCTGCTGGCCGAAGGCAGCGCGGGCCTGGCCGTAACCATCGAGGAACAGGTCGCCAGACTCGACTTCCGTTGGTCCTTGAAGTCCGCCGGCAGTCGCGCCCGCAAGGACCCCCAGCCCACGTTGGCCGGCCCGGATGGTTCTGAGGCCATGGTGACGTTGACGAGATCCCTCGCCGAATCGCTTGCGGCCGCCCGCAGGCAGGCAAGACAGGTCGTCAGCGCTGCCAATCTGCGGGGCGTGGGACAGGCGTTATACATCTACGCAGACGCGCACAAAGGCGCATTCCCGCCAGGCCTGGAAGACCTGCTGAAGGCTAATTCCATCACGTTGAAGATGCTCGCCAGTCCGTATGATGGCCGTGGCCCCACATCGATCGACGAGGTGAAGCGCAAGTCCTATTTCGTGTACCGCCCCGGGCTCACCACCGCCAGCAATCCGGAAGAGGTCCTCGTGGCTGAACGAGAGCCGCATGATGACGGGGCGAACTTCCTGTTCCAGGACGGGCACGTAGAATGGGTGCCCGAGCCGCGGGCATCGGAGCTGTTGGAGCTAATCGCCAGAGGCGAACCGGAAGTCACGAAGTAGCCAGCCGGAAGTCAGGAAGCGGCGAGCCACCTGACCGGTCGCGTGCGCGACAGTCCAGGCTGGTGCCACTGGCAGCTTGCCTGCCAGTGTGCGTGCCCCATGTGCCCACCAGAGAGACCGCACGGGCGAACAATCTGCCGTACGTGTTAAGCGGAGTGGCATGGGTAAGCGGAGCCGCCAGCGGCGGCGGAGCTTACCCGTGGGCATCCATTCCAGCCTGTCCTCACGGGTAATGAACGACC
>JAFGQA010000438.1 GCA_016935885.1 Phycisphaerae bacterium
GAGGGTGGCTGAAGGGATTCGAACCCTCGACCACTGGAACCACAATCTAATGGTAACCCCCGAAAACCCCGAAGAAAACGGGGTTTCTGAAAACGGGGGAGCACCTGGGGTGTGAGCGCCCATCACCGCCATCATTGACGCCCGTGGTACCCTGGGCAGCGGGAACATTTTTGTGGTACTCAGGGGAAGTCATCATGGCGAAGCGCGGGGGTTCACCGAAGCCGTCGCAGTGGCGGAAACGGATTGGCCAGTATCGTCGGTCGGGGCTGACGGTCGCGGAGTTCTGCGGGGAAGAGGGAATTTCCACGGCGTCGTTCTATGCGTGGCGCAGGCGTCTCCAGGACGGCAAGACGGCGGGCAAGGACGAACGGCCGGTGTTCGAGCCGGTTCGGTTGACCACGGCGGGCAGGCCGATGACGGTCCATTTGCCTGGCGGCGTGCGGGTCGAGGTGCCGACGGAGAACCTCGACGCTGTGCGTGTGGTGATGGGCGAAGTGCTCGGAAGGGCCGCCGTGCCGGTGGGGGCCGATGCGTCATGCTGAGCGTACCGCCGAGAGTCTCGATCTTTCTCTACACGCAGGCCGCCGATCTTCGCAAGGGGTTCGACGGCCTGGCCGGGATCGTCCGCCAGGAGTTCGACGCCGACCCGCTCGACGGCAGCCTGTTTCTGTTCGTCAACCGCCGCCGCGACCGGATGAAGATCCTGCACTTCGACGGCACGGGTTTTTGGCTGTATTACAAGCGGCTGGAAGCGGGGACGTTCGAAGTGGTGGCGTCCGACCAGAACCGTGTCGAGATTGACGCCACGCAATTGGCCATGCTCTTGGGCGGCGTGTCGTTGGTGTCGGCCCAGCGACGCAAGCGTTATCGCCGGGCGTCGTAAACGGGACGCGAGATCGCCTCGACATTTTTTCCAAAAGTGGGGTTGCGCGATTTGGCGGACTCGCTATGTTATCGTGCATGAGCGATGCCACGCCCACCATCACCGTGCCCTGCGACCTGGAAGGCTGCCAGGCGCTCGTCGAACAGTTGGCCGCTACGGTGCAGGAGCAGGCCGACAAGTTCGGCGAACTCAGCCGGCAGCACCAAGAGCTTCAGCTCGCCTACGCCGAGCTTGTTCAGCGTGCCTTCCTCAAGCGACGCGAGCGGTACATCGAAGACCCGCGGCAGTTGGCCCTGGACTTTGGCGACTCGGACGAGGCGCACGACGCGGCCGAGGGCCTGGCCCAGGCGGTGGAGGAGTCGGAGCAGACGGTCCGCGGATACACCCGCCGCCGCGTGTCGAAGCCTCGCGACGAGAAGCTGCCGCCTCACCTACCGCGTTATGAAGTGGAAGCGGAAACGCCGGACGAGGTGAAGCATTGCCCGGAACACGGCGAGCGCAAGCTGATCGGCTACGACGCCGTAGAGACGTTGGAAATGGAGCGGCCGAAGTTTCGGGTGCGGGTGACGAAGTACCCGAAGTACGTCTGCGAAGCCTCGCCCGAGTGCGGCGTGGCCTCGCCGGAGCGGCCGACCGGGCTGGTCGAAGGGGATCGCTACGACACGAGCGTGGCCGCGGAGGTGATCACCGGCAAGTACGGCTATCACCTGCCGGTCTATCGCGAGCAGGACTACTTCGCCGGCAGCGGCTGGACGCCGGCCCGCTCGACGCTGTTGAACCTGCTGGTGGCCTCGGCGTTCGTGATCCGTCCGCTGGTGGAGTTCTTCAAGGAGACGATTCTCCAAAGCGGCCTGCTGGGGACGGACGAAACGCGGGTGACGCTGCTTCTGCCGAAGGACATTCCCAAACCGCGAGGCGATCCAAAGTCGGATCGGATTCACGAAGTGTTCAGCGAAGCGGCGGCCGCAGGCAAGCGGAGCGTTTCGGGTCGGATGTGGGCCTACCGCAGCATGACGGTGCCCTTGAACGTGTTCGACTTCACCGTCAGCCGGCACCGCGACGGCCCGGTGGCGTTTCTGGAAAGCTTCAGCGGCAAACTGATGGCCGATTGTTACTCGGGCTATCAAGGGATCGCGCTGCGTTCGGACGGTCAGATCCAGCGTGCCGCCTGCGCGGCGCACGCCCGCCGCAAGGTATTCGAGTCTCGCGACGCCTATCCGCTGGAGACAAGCGTCGTGCTGGCGAAGTTCCAGCAGCTTTACGACATCGAGGATCGGGCGAAGACGTTCTCGCCGGAGGAGCGGCTGGCGTTGCGCGAGGCGGAAGCCCGGCCGATCTGGACGTCGCTGGGCGAGTGGCTCGACAGTGAGTCCGCCGCCCGAGTGCTGCCCAAGAGCCGGTTCGCCGAAGCGCTCTCGTACCTCCGCAACCACTGGAAGCCGCTGCAGCTCTACCTGACCGACGGGCGATTGCCGATCGACAACAACGAAGTCGAGCAGTTGATGAAGCAGGTGGCCATTGGCCGCAAGAACTGGCTGTTCGTTGGAAGCGTGGCGGCAGGCGAGCGGGCGGCCGATTTCTTCACGTTGGTAAGCAGCGCCGTCCGCAACGATCTGGACGTGTGGGCCTACATGAAGGACGTGCTCGACCAGCTCCTGGCCGGCTCGACCGACTACCACGCCCTTCGCCCGGACGTCTGGAAACAGTCCCACCCGGAGGCGATCCGCACCTACCGCACCGCCGAACGCCGCGACCGAGCCGACCGCACCCGCCACCGCCGCGCCCTCCGCCGGGCTGCCCGCTAGCCGACCTTGCCCACCCCAGCAGAGGGTTGTCCCGGGGATGGCTCTGATGGGCGCTCGCGTAGAAGTCGCAGTGGTCAAGCATTCCAGCCATCTCGACTACCCGTCGAAGCTGAATTTCTCCCCACCTGCCTCGCACCTGCGGTCTTCGCAAGGCTCGCACCAGATTGGTGGTCTCCGACCGAAGCTCCTTCTGGCTGTCAAGAAGGGATTTCACTTGCTCCTTGAGCCCCTCATACGCACCCTCCCGGGCCTTTTCCAGTTGTTGGATCTTCGTATCCACC
>JAFGQA010000439.1 GCA_016935885.1 Phycisphaerae bacterium
ATTGGGGATTGGGGATTGGGGATTGGGGATTGGGGATTGGGGATTGGGGATTGGGGATTGGGGATTGGGGATTGACGATTGGGAAGCTCACGCAGAGGCGCAGAGACGCGGAGGTGTTTTATAATAGCATTCTCTGCGGACTCTGCGCCTCTGCGTGAGGCTTGGCTGGCCTTGGCTGGCCGATGATTGACGGTCGCAGAAGAGGTGGATCATGAGTACTGGATCATGAGCAGTGAACAGACTATTCGATTGGAGATCCGTGATGGTGTAGCCACGATCACGCTGGATCGACCGCCGCTGAACGTTCTGCACATCCCGATGATGGCGGAGCTTAACGCGGTTCTGGAGACGCTGCTCGGCGGTGCGGATCTGGCGGCGATCGTGATCCGGGCAAGCGGCAAAGCTTTCTGTGCCGGGGTCGACGTAGCAGATCACACGGCCGAGAAGGTCGGCGAGATGATCAGGCAGTTTCACGGGATCTTTCGGAAGCTCGCTTCGACCGATGCCTTGACGATCGCCGCCGTGAGCCGGGCGGCGCTGGGGGGCGGGTGTGAATTGGCCTGTTTCTGTGACATCGTCTTGGCCTCCGACCGCGCGAAGTTCGGTCAGCCCGAGGTCCAGGTTGGCGTCCTCCCGCCGGTGGCGGCCTGCGTCTTCCCGCCGCAGATCGGGATCAAGAAGGCCGTTGAATTGAACGCCGTGGGCATGACCATTGACGCCCACGAAGCGCATCGGATCGGCTTGGTGAATCAGGTCTATCCCGCCGACGAGTTTGACGAGCGGGTCGACGCCTATCTGGGCGAGATACGCAAGCTGTCGCGGCCGGTGGTCCGTATGGCCAAGCGGGCGACGGCAATGGTCGTTCGGGAGCAGGTCCTGGCGCATTTGGAGCGGGTTGAGAAGCTGTACCTCGACGAGTTGATGAAGGTGCTGGATGCCCATGAGGGGATTGCGGCGTTTCTCGAGAAGCGCACGCCAGTGTGGAAGCACAGGTAGGCGATTGGGGGTTGACGATTGGGGATTGGGGATTGGGGATTGGGGATTGGCAAGAAGACGGGCTTGCTCGAATGACACCGGACGACTTCAAGAAGCGGACAAAGGCGTTTGCCCTGAGGGGTATCCGATTGGCGGAAGCGTTGCCAAAGTCTACGACAGGACACGTTATTGGAAAGCAACTGATGCGTTGTGCGACTTCGGTCGGTGCGAATTACCGCTCCGCCTGCCGCGCCAAGTCGCGCGCGGACTTCGTCGCCAAGATGCGCATCGTCGAGGAGGAATGTGACGAATCACTCTACTGGATGGAATTGCTGGCCGAGAGTGGTCAAGTTGAAGCCACCCTGCTTGAAGGCCTCATGAACGAGGCCAACGAGATCCTCTCACTCGTGGTTGCTTCGATCAAGACGGCTCGCGCGCGAAGGCAACTCGGAATCTCCAATCGTCAATCCCCAATCTCCAATTGGCCGTCCCCTATCGAAAGGACCAGACTATGAAGGCAGCAGTATTTCACGGAAAGGACATTGGCCTGCGGATCGAGGACATACCCGTTCCGCAGATCAAGGATGACGAGGTTCTTGTGAAGGTGGCGGCGTGCGGCGTATGCCACACGGACCTGCACTACATCGAACACGGCGTGCCCACGTTCAAGAAGCCGCCGATCGTGTTGGGGCATGAGGCGTCGGGAATCGTCGAGGAGGCCGGGGCCGACGTGACCAACGTCAAGGTGGGCCAACGCGTGTTGATCCCAGCCGTGCTCACCTGCGGCTACTGTACTGCTTGTCGGCAGGGGCGGGAGAACATTTGCAGCAACATGAAGATGGTCGGCAACCATTTCGACGGGGCGTATGCCGAGTACGTGGCCGTGCCGGCCAAGGATGTGCTGGATCTTCCGGAATCGATTCCGCTCGAGGAGGCGTCGATCATCGCGGACGCGATTTCGACGCCGTACCACGCCGTCAAGAACCGGGCGCAGGTGAGGCCTGGTGACACGGTTGTGGTCTTCGGTTGCGGCGGCGTGGGCATCAACGCCGTGCAGATGGCGTCGGCGGCCGGGGGCTATGTGATCGCCGTCGACATCAACCCTCGCAAGCTCGAATGGGCGTCCGAATTCGGGGCGGCCAAGACGATCGACGCGAGCAAGGTCGATCGAGTGAGCAAGGAGATCAAGAAGTTGACCGGCGGCGGGGCGGATATCGCCATGGAGGTGATCGGGAACCCACGGACGATTGAGGAGGCGTTCGAGTGTATCCGCGTCGGTGGGCGACTGTGCGTCGTGGGCTACACCCACGAGGCGATTTCGATCGTCGCCGGCAAGATCATGTTCAAGGAGCTCGAGGTGGTCGGGTCGCTCGGCTGCCGCCCGGTTGACTATGTGTGTTTGATTCGCATGGTGGAGCAGGGCAAGATCGACGTCAAGCGGCAGGTCACGCACCGGTTCAAGCTCGACGAGATCCGCAAGGCGTTTGAGGTGATGAAGGAGGGGGCGTCGCTGCGGTCGATTGTCGTGCCATAGGGCGTGCGATGGTTCACCACAGAGATCACAGAGACCACAGAGATGAGGGAGGGCGTAAATGCGATCACCGAGGTGATTATTGGGGCGGCGATTGCCGTTCACCGGGCGCTGGGGCCGGGCTTGCTTGAATCGGCCTATGAGGCGTGCCTGGCGTACGAATTGGCCGAGCGGGGAGTTGCCATTGAGCGACAGAAGGGCCTTCCGGCGAAGTATCGTGGCGTGAAGGTAGACTGCGGCTATCGCATCGATCTGCTCGTTGAGGGGCTGGTGGTGGTTGAATTGAAGGCAGTGGAAAAGCTAGATCCTATTCATGAGGCCCAGCTTCTTTCGTATCTCAGACTGTCCGGTTGCCCCGTAGGGTTGCTCATCAACTTCAACGTGAAGATGCTCAAGAAGGGCATCCGCAGGATGGTCAATGACCCCGCCCCAAACTCCTCTCTGCGATCTCTGTGATCTCTGTGGTGAAACGGAGTAATGGGTAGTGCTGCACGAAGGTGAACTCGGTGTTCATCCGCCTGGCGCGTTGGGCGTGGCGTTCTTTGTTCACGCCGGCGCGGAGTGTTTCATCGGCCGAAGCGGTGACGGCATCACACAGCCGCTGAAGAATGTCGGCACGTTGAACCTCGACGATCACGGCAAGCTTCGATCGATCCCACTGGAAGGCCGCATCTTCGCCAATCTTCTGGAGGCCGACGCCCTGGACCACATGCCGGAGCTCCTGTTGGTGTGCTGCAATCCCAATCAGCTCGGCCTGTTCACCGCGGAGCTCACACGGTTTCTTGAGAACATCGCCGGGCGAGGGCGATTGAGGTCGCGCGAGGACATCCGGCGGAACGTGCCGATCATGCTGATCCTACCCAACGGCATCCTGTCGGAACAGACCATCGGCACGTACGAGGAGCAGTTGAACGAATCGATGCTCATGGAGCGTTTGGCCGGCCTGACCGAGGATTTGCGGCTTGCCTTGCTCGATAGGGTGGTGCGGGGTGTTTCACTCCAGGCCGGCGGCCGGCGCGGCAGCGGTGCCGAGACCATCTATGTTCTAGAACGAAAGGGATCCATGGTTTTCGCGGGGGGCGGTGATTTCGAGCGTGAGCGGATCGACACGGTTCTCACAGCCCATGATTATCCGTTCACACATGCCCGCGGTGTACCCGGCACGCGGATCGAGTTCGACAAGGCGATGATCTCCATCGTGCTCAACGTCGGCGGGCTGATTCATACGGTGAAGCCAGACGGCGAGTTGATCGATCTGCGGATGGGCGATCTTTGCAAGGATCCTACGAAGGCCGGTTTTGTTCACGAGATGGCGCGAGCCGTGTTCGACGTCGGTCAGGCCGCTGGGGCGTATCCGCCTGAAGCGACTTACGAAGAGGTCTGGGCCAAGCACCGGGAGACGATCTTGACGCACGCCGGCCACGTCACCAGCTCTCTGAAGACGTTCCGCGATGCACTCGATGGCGGGCTTCGCAGTGTGAGTCTCTTCTCCAACGAGGAGTGGATACTGACGCCACTGTGTCGCTACGCCGCCAGCGCCGCGATGAAGAAGGAGGAGGCTCTGTTCAGCTCACTCAAGCGCCGTGTGCAGGAGTCGATGGCCAGGGCGATCCGCCACAGGGAGGAATCCGCGTCGGGCACAGTAGGCAATCTGAGGGCCAGCAAGATGAAACTGATTGGACAGCGCAACTTCAACATTGAGATCTATGACGGCGGCTCTGATGAAGCTCTGCTGATTGGCACGGTGCTCGACGGCGACCACTTGATCAAGCTCGAACTCGGCCTCTACCTGCCCGACGAGCAAATCACGCGCAGCAAGCTCGACATGATCCGGGTTCCGTTCCCGGTCTGCCGTGAAATCGAGACGCTCGCCGATCGCCTGGTGGGGCTGCGGATCGAGCGCGGCGTGATCAGTGAGATCGCCCGCCGGGTGGGCACCCACACGGGATGCTCCCACGTCAAGGAGCTTGCGGCCAACCTCGTTTATTTCGCGGCATCGAACCTGGTGCGGCATCGCTTGGGCGTGGACCCTCTGAGTAGTGAGTATGGACGCAAGTCACCAGAAGAGCGATTCAAACTGACCAAGGAACTGCTGAGTGATTCTTGTCTTGCATACTGCCAGACAACCGCCTATGGACTCGACAAGCAAATCGGGATCAAGAAGGTCGGCGAGGAGCACACGTCTCCGCTGCCGCTGGGTGACTACGAACCTTCTCTTGGCGTGTTGCTGAGGGATCGCGCCAAACAATGGGGCGAGAAGGTCTACTTACGCTATCGCAAGAACGCCAGCACAGTTACCATCACGTGGCGGGAATTCGCCGGCCGGACGTTCCAAATCGCCCGACACCTGCTCGATCAAGGGGTTCGCCACGGTGACCGAATCGGGATGATCTCCGAGAACCGTGCCGAGATGTTCATGTTCGAGTTGGCGGTGATGTCGATCGGCGCGGTCACGGTGCCGATCTTTTCCGGGTACCGACCACAGCAAGTCGCGTACGTTCTCGAGAGCGCCCGGCCACGCGTCGTGGTCGTGTCGGGCAAGCACCAACTCGACAAGATCGAGCGCAACAGGCACCGCTGGATCGAGAGATTCTATTGCATGGACTTCGACGCAGCATGTCGGAGCTGGGGCGCCAGCGACTTCGCCGCGTTCACTGCTGAGGGCGGGGTCTCCGAGGAGACCCTGCGGGAGCGGGTGGATGCCATCGAGCCGGACGATCTGTGCCTGATCATGTACACATCGGGCACGACGGGTGCGCCAAAGGGGGTGCTCCTGTGCCACCGGCATTTGATCTCCCAACAGAAAGCCATGTCGCTGATGTGGGACGTGAGCGAGAGCGACGTTTACATGAACTACCTGCCCTGGCATCACAGCTTCGGCGGGTTGTTCGAACGATTCATGACCTTGTACAACGGATGTGAATTGTGCCTCGACGACTCCCGCGGCAAGGACATCGACCGGTTGATCGCCAACTGGAAGGTCTTCAATCCCACGATCTTCTTCAGCGTCCCGCGCGTTCACGATCTGCTGTTGGGCAAGTGCGAGCAGTATCCTGACATAGCGAATGTTGTTCTGCACAAGCGGCTGCGTTTCGTGCTTACGGCCGGCGCGGCACTGCCGGCGCGGGTCGAGGCTGCCTATCGCGAGCACGGCATCCCCGTGCTCGAGGCCTGGGGTTTGACTGAAACGTCACCCTGCGTCACCGCTACGACAAAGGAGGACCGTTGGCGGAGTGGGTATGTTGGCTTTCCGCTACCGGGGGTCAAGGTGCGCGTCGACAGTGAGCAGGAAATCCTGGTCAAAGGGCCGAACGTCATGGAGGGCTACCTGGACGACGAGGAGAACACCGCGCTGATGATCACCGAGGACGGGTGGCTTCGTACCGGTGATCTCGGTGAGTTCACCAAGGATGGGTTGCACGTCTTCGGCCGGAAAGACGGGACATTCAAGTTGACCACCGGCGAGAAGGTGCATCCGCAGCGGACCGAGGCCGTGCTGGCAAGCGAGTCGCCGTACATCAGCCAAGCGGTGATTGTGGGCGGCGGCAAGGACTATGTCGGTGTTCTAATCTACCCGAATCTCAAGAACGTGAGGATCTGGGCGGCCCAGCACAACGTGCCTTGTGCAGACCTGCTCAGCGAACCCGCCGTACACGGTTTGTATGGGTCGGAACTCAAACGGATCAACCCGCTGATTGAGATCAAATATGAGCGCGTCCGGCGAGCAGCGTTGGCCCGCCACGAGCCCACGATCGACAGCGGCGAGTTGACATCATCTGGCAAGCTTGTGCGCAAGGCGGCGTTGGAGAATTCCAGGGATTTGATCGACGTGCTGTTTGCACCACAGCCGTCGGCAGACGTCATCGAGGTGCAGCAGGAATCGTAAAGGACGGTTGCCGGTGAGAGACAACGAACATCCACGTGTGGTGATTAGCGCCACGGCCCGCTCGGCCGTCGGGCTCAAGTGCGGCACACTCAGAAACTGCTCGGCGGAGGACTTGGGCGTGCTGGCGGCCGAGGAGGCGATCCGTCGTAGCGGCGTCGCCCGCGAGAAGATAGACGCGTGCATCGGTGCGAACGTGTATCAGTTCACCGCGCCCGGCGCCCAGGACATCTACTTCCCTCGCAACGTGGGTCTGCGGTGCGGTCTCAGAATCGAGACGCCGGGTCTGCTCGTACAGCGCATCTGCGGGAGCGGGTTTCAGACGGTGATCTGCGGGTACCAGCAGATCGCCTTGCCCGACGCCATTGACGGCGCCAAGATCGTCCTGTGCGTCGGGGCAGAGACGATGTCGCGGTGCCCTCAGATCAACCGCGCGCCGCGGCGATCGGGTGCCGAATTCTGGGAGTTTGCCGAGTGCGGCAAGGTCGAGGACACGTTGCTGGCAGGGCTCAATCACGACATGTACAGGACGGCCATGATGCGGACGGCTGACGAGTACGGATCGCGGATGGGCGTCACGCGCCGGGAATGCGACGAGCTCGCGGATTCATCGCACCGCCGCGCCCGGGCGGCATACCGCGACAGCCACTTCAACGGCGGCGATGCCCTGCGCGGCATGTTCGCCGTCGACACGACGGACCTTGACGGCCGGCCCGTGTACCTGGCGCATGATGAGTGCGTCCGCGAGACCTCGATGGAGCTACTTGCGAAACTGCCTGGCTTCACTCCGAACGGGCTGGTCTCGCCAGGCAACGCCAGCGAGATCAGCGACGGCGCGGCGGCGCAGATCGTCGCCGATCGAGCGACGGCCGAGAAGCTCGGCCTGCCGACGCGCTATGAGATCGTGAGCTACGGTGTGGCCGGCGTCGATCCGGTGGTGATGGGGCGTGGACCGGTGGCGGCGGTCCAGCAGGCACTGGCCAAGGCCGGGCTGGACCAGAAAGACATCGGCCTTTTTGAGATCAACGAGGCCTTCGCGGCACAGTATCTCGGCGTCGAGAAGGAACTGAATCTCGATCGCGAGATCACGAACGTCAATGGCGGCGCCGTGGCCATCGGCCATCCGCTGGCGGCTACGGGCGGCCGACTGTTGACTGATTTGATTTACGAGATGGAGCGACGCGGCGTGCGTTACGGCTGCGCGTCGGCCTGCATCGGGGGCGGCCAGGGCGCGGCGGTGATCGTTGGCGATACCGAGAATGCCCAAGCGGAACTGCGTAATGTCTGAACAGTTGACAGCCACCGGGTGCCACGGGCAGCTTGCCTGCCCGTGCGTCCAGCACTTGTGCGAGCACTGGCGGACAAGCCGCCAGTGGCACCCACTGTTACCAGTGGCACCTACACTGTTCAGACACCGGAAGAACCGGACGCGAATTCTCGGACAAGTGGTGCGCCACACGGCTAAAGCCATGGGCCACCCACCCGGTGCCACATAAGAGGATGAGTGAGTATGAAGCGTGCGTTTTCGTTTGGTGACAGGACGATCGAGCCGGCGGTCCAGCGGGTCAATCGGGTCCGCCGCATTGCCGTCATCGGCGCGGGCACGATGGGCCAGGGCATCGCCATCGACCTGCTGAATAAGACCGATTGCGAAGTCGTGCTTCTGGACGTGCAGGCCGAGGCGCTTGAGCGGGCCAAGGCGAGACTGACGGGCCTGTGGAAGCGGCAGGTCAAAGGGGCGCAGATCCGAGAGGAAGACGCCAAGGCGCTGGAGGCCCGGACGAAGTACACACAGGAATACGGCGGCCTGGCCAATGCCGACATCATCTGGGAGGTCGCCACCGAGCGGATCGACGTCAAGGCCAAGATCTTCGAGACGATCGAGAAGACCGTCGACCCGCTGCGCATCGCGGCGATCTTCTCGAACACGTCCTCGCACACGACGGCCGAGCTTGCCGTCCTGTTCCGGTCCGCGGCCCTCCGCGAACGGTTCCTGACCGTACACGGGTACTTCCCGTTCGAGGCCAACCGACTGATCGACGTGATGAAGGGCAAGTATGCCTCGAGCGAGACGTTTGCGTTCGGCGTCGTCTTCGCCGACCAGATCCTCGAGAAGACGGTCGTCGCCCTGCCGGTCGATCATCACGGCTACATCACTGATCCGATCTTCCAGGGCATGGGGGCGATCATTTCATGGGACGTGCAGACGGGTCAGGACATTGTTCGACTTGGCGGCCTGTGGGACCTGTTCACCGCGAACCCATTTACCGTGCTCGATCAGACCGGGCACATGCCCTACACGGAGTCTTCTCGGCACCTCGGCGAGGCCCTGCCGGAGACGGACCGGCTGCGAAGCCTGTACCTGCGCGACGGCAAACACTATCCGGCCTGGATCGCCAGGTTAGAGAAGGACGGGGCCACCGGCGTCAACTCGGCGTCGCGTAAGGGGTTCTATTTGTGGAGCGCCGAGAGGCGGCCGAGGCCCGAGAAGGTGCTGGACCCCGCCACGGGCGAGTATGTCCAGATCGGGGAGATTCCCCGAAATGATTTCTGGTCCTACTACGAGGCGGCCGCCCGTGACCAACGTGCCGGCAAGATCAAGAGCGCCGAGTCGCTGATTCACGCCGCCTGTGCCGACGATACCGGCGGTCGGGCGTTTCGGCGCTACGCCTTGCCGATCCTCCTGTACGCGCTCGACATGATCCAGGACCGCGTTGCGACGCCGGGACAGATCAACATCTCAACGCGGGCCGGGCTTCGCTACAAGGTGGGCATCATCGAGGTGATCGATGCCCTGATCGGCCACCTGACGATCGACGGCGTGCTTGAGCTGGCCCGCCGGGCACGAGACGAAAACGCCGACGACGCGTACATGGTCGAAATGCTCGACGTGGACGGCGAGATGGGCCCGCGAAAGGGCAAGCCGTGTTTGTTGCATGACATGAAGAAGCGGAACTTCCGCCGCCTGCTCGGGTACGGCAAGTACTTCCATACGCCGGTGGCCGAACTGGACCTGGAGACGGGCGAATACAGAGGCTGCTATCTCGACCTGAAGTTCTACGAGCCTTCGGTGCGCGACCGCACGTGCGCGATCGTATTCAACTGCCCGATGCGCGGCAACGTGTGGAACCGCGCGGCGCTTGACCAGCTTGCCCACGCGTTTAGTCGCGTGCTCGAGCTACACCGCAAGGGCGCTTGTGGGGGGGTGCTGTTCAGCGCGGCGGGTGCCGGCATGAGGATGCTGGGCGCGGACGCCCGCGAGTTCAACCGTGGCTGGTTTGAGCGCGAGAAGGGCTACGTCCCGTTGCCGGAGGCCGAGGCGGCGGCGTTCACGCGCCGCGGCATGGAGTTGTTCCGCCTGATTCAGCAGAGCCCCGTGGCGACGGTCGGCGTGTTCGGCGAGAAGTGGGGCGGCGGGGCGGAGTTCAACTATTTCCTCGATCTGCGCTACGACGTGCGGGCGGAGGGCTTCGTGTTCGATTCACTCGAACGAAAGACGGTCTGGCAGCAGAAGAACACGTATAACCAGCCCGAACTCGACTACGCCATTTTGGGCGGCTTCGGCGCGGCCGGCGAATTGAAACGACTGGGCATGGGCGATTCGGTCATCATTGAGGTATTCGACCAGGGCTTGACTGCGGACCGCGCCTATCAGGTTGGGCTGAGCAACGGCGTGTTTGACGAGGAGTTGGAGGCGCTTCGCAGGGGCTATGAGCGGGCGCGCCTGATGGCCAAGGATGCGCCGTATTCACGGGCGCTGTTCAAGCAGCAGCTTGCTCGCGGCGCCGACGACGAGGCCTTGGCAAAGGAAACCGGCGAGATCTTCAATCCGAGGAAGAACCCGTTTGTCAGCACGGGCCTGCTGGCGCTGCTGGACCGCGGCGCCCGGGCGCCGAAGATGGATTACCGTTGTTTGAACGTGGAGCTTCCCGGCTGGTGCTATCCGGTGGACGGCGGCATGGCTGGCGAGGATGCGGCCGGTGAATCGAACGATGACAGCGAATAAGAAAGGTATGGGAGACGCCACGATGGCACATCAAGCCGTACTTGACAAAGAAACATTCGAGACGTTCCGCAACTGGCGGGTGAACCGGGCCCAATACGCCAAGCAGTGGAAGCAGCGGACCGGAGGCAGGATTATCGGGTACTTCTGTACGTACGCCCCCGAGGAATTGATGTACGCCGCCGGCATCCTGCCGGTGCGCGTGCTGGGAAGCCACGAGGTGCAGGACGTAACGGAGCCGCACATTTTCGCTATGTTCTGCCCGTTCTGCCGAGACTGCCTGGCGCAGGGGCTCAAGGGGCGGTTCGATTATCTCGACGGCATCACGATCGCCCAGTCATGCCTGCACGTCCGCCAGGCGTTCACCAGTTGGCAGAAGCACGTTCCCGTCGATTACAGCTACTACCTGCCGATGCCGCACCACGTTCAAAGCGCCCGCGCCACGCCATTCTTGGCGAAGGAGTTGGAGGCGTTCAAGGCCTCGCTGGAGGAATGGACGGGCAAGAAGATCAGTGACGAGGCCATCGACGACGCAATCGAAGTATACAATCGAAACCGCGAGTTGATGTGGAAGGTCTTCGAATTGCGCAAGGGCGATCCGCCGCCGCTGACCGGCGAGGAGGCCATGCAAATGGTGCTTTCGTCGCAGATGGTGGACAAGCAGGACCACAACGCAGCCATCGAGAAGGTGCTGGCTGGACTTTCCAAGCGCCAGGTCACGCGGCCGACCGGCACGCGACTGATGATTCTCGGCAGCGAGAACGACGACATTGAGTTCATCAACATGGTCGAGTCATGCGGCGCCACGTTCGTCATCGACGACCACTGCACGGGCACGCGATACTTCTGGAACAACGTGGAAGCTAACGGAGACAGGCTGACGGCCATCGCGGATCGCTACGTCAAGCGTGTGCCGTGCCCGACGAAGGACTGGCCGGACCGCAGCCGCGTCGCGCACGTGCTCAAGCTGGCGAAGGCCTACGATGTTGCGGGGGCGATCGTCATGCAGCAGAAGTTCTGCGACCCACACGAACTCGATATCCCTGCGTTGACGAAGGCCCTTCAAGGCGCGGGGATCAAGACGCTGTTCTTGGAATTCGACGTCACCGTGCCGATCGGCCAGTTCAAGGTGCGGGTCGAGGCGTTTCTGGAGATGTTGCAGGAAGATGATCTGTTTTGAGGAACTGTTGATTGTGAAGGGAAGAAGCTCACGCAGAGGCGCAGAGGGCGCAGAGAGGAACGGCGTCAGCAGAAGCCTCTGCGATCTCTGCGCCTCTGCGTGATGTCTGCGGAATCTGGATTACTCGTTGCCTTGTTGAGAGGATCACAGCGCGATGGCGAATACAGCGAAATACAAGACGGCTCCCCTGAAATGTTGGAACAGAGTGAAGGAGCTGCGCAGGAAGTACTATGACGACTATGCCAAGGCCCACGAGCGGGGCGGGCTCCGTTGGGCCGGCGGGGCGTGGACCTTCAGTGCCATTCCATCCGGGCTCGGGGAGGACGTGTGGAGCCTGACCAGCGAGCCCTATAGCGCCAGCATCGCGTTCGACAAGGAGTTTTCGCTCAGGTGCCTCGAGGCCTCCGAGAAGGCCGGCTACGCGCGGGATCTGTGCGCCTATATGCGCAACTACTGGGGCTCCGTTCTCCTCAACGAGTACGCCTTTGGCGGGTCGTTCCCCAAGCCGGATTTCATCTGGCAGGACCACATCTGTTGTAGCCACGCCAAGTGGTATCAGGTTGTGAGCGACCTTGAGGGCGGGCTTCCAAATTTCTGCATCGACGTGGCCGTCGGTCCGTACAACGAGGTGGCCCCGCACAAGATCGATTACCTTGTCGGCCAGATGCACGACGGCATCGAGTGGCTGGAGAAGACCACAGGAAGGAAGTACAATGACGAACTGCTGATCGAAGCAGTCAAGAACGAACTCCGCAGCACGTCTACCTGGGCGGAGATCTGCGCGTACAACAAGAACATCCCGGCCCCCTTGGATGAAAAGACGATGTACTCGCTGTACGTGTTGGGCACGCTCAACAAGCATGATCGGTCGACCGTGGAATTCTATGACGAACTTCGCGACGAGGTGAAGGAGCGCGTCGAGCAGGGCATCGCGGCGGTTCCCAACGAGCGGTGCCGCCTGATGAGCGACACCCAGCCGCCGTGGGGATTCTTGAAGATATTCCGCTACATGGAGGAGTTTGGGGCGGTCTCCGTGGGCTCGCTCTATACGTTTGGCCTGATCGGGATTTGGGAGGACAAGCCGGACGGGTCGTGGGGCCCGCGCACCACGCCCATGGAGCAGGGCATCGAGATCAGGGACCGTGACCAGGCCTTGCGCCTGTACGCCGACTGGACGCTCAGCAAGCCCGAGTGGCAGCACTTCTACTCGCCGCACATCAAGACGGAAATGATGATCCGCATCGCCAAGGAGTGGCACCTCAACGGGATCCTGCTGCACTACAACCGGGGCTGCGAGGGTCTGTCGGTGGGCATCGCGGAGAACCGGCTGGGCTTGATCGAGGCCGGCTACCCGGTGATGGCATTCGAGGGGAACATGGGCGACGAGCGCGAGTTCGACGAGGCGCGAGTGAAGGCCCGGTTCGATGCGTTTATGGAAACGTTGGAGATGAAGAAGACTGGAAGATCTTGAGATTGACGATTGGGGATTGAATCTCCAATGCGAAAGCAGCAATCGTCAATCGTCAATTCGCAGTGTCTTTGGAGACTGATAGAGATGATCACAGCCGGTATTGACATTGGAGCGAAGACGATCAAGGTGGTCCTGATGGAGGATGGCAAGGTCCTGGGAAAGAGCCTCGTCCCCGCCGGGATCGACACCGCCGCGGCCACACAACAGGCCCTTGATGAGGCACTGGCCGGCGCCGGGGTGGGCAAGGACAACGTGGATCGATTCATGGTCACCGGCACGGGCCGCAAGGACTGCACCCTCACTGATCAGGAGATCACCGAGGTCGGCGCCGCCGCCAAGGGCGCCGTCCACGTTCTCCCGTCTTGCCGGACGGTGGTCGACGTGGGCGCCGAAGAAGGGCGTACCGTGCGTTGCGACGGGAACGGCAAGGTGATCGATTTCGCCTACAACGAGAAGTGCGCGGCTGGGGCGGGTACGTTCGCGGAGGGCATGGCCCGGGCGCTTCAGGTTTCACTTGAAGAACTGGGGCCCCTATCGTTGAAGTCCAACCAGGCGGTTCAGATGAACGCCCAGTGCGCGGTCTTCGCGGAGTCCGAGGTCGTCACGCTGATCCATGCCAAGACGCCTCGCGAGGACATCGCACGGGCGGTGCTGGACGCCGTCGCCAGCCGGATCATCTCGATGATCAGGAAGGTCGGCTTCGAGAAGGACGTGGTGCTGATCGGCGGTGTGGCCCTGAACCCCGGCTTCGTGGAGGCGATGAAACGCGGCCTTGAGATGGACGTCCACGTTCCGGAGGACCCTGAGTACGTCGGCGCCCTTGGCGCGGCCTTGGCCGCCGCGAAGTAGAGCAAGAGAGAATCTCACGCAGAGGCGCAGAGTTCGCTGAGAAGGTGAGCGGAAAGACCTTTACTTCCTCTGCGTCCTCCGCGCCTCTGCGTGAGTCCTCATTCGGTCAGTCTGAGTTAATCGGGAGGCATGAACCGTGAGTGAGAAGAGAGAATTCTGGCGATGGAAGGAATACCGCTGGCATGACGAGACCATGGACTGGAAGGGGGCCGCCATCATGAGTGCTGGCGTGGACATCGGCTCGGTCAGTTCCCAGGCGGTCATCATGGCCGATGGCAAGCTCTACGCCTTCAGCAACCAGCGCACGGGTTTCGACAGCCCGGAGAGTGCCAACCAGGCCATCAACTGGGCCATGGAAGGCACGGGGATGACCTTGAAGGACATCCACTTCACGGTGGGCACCGGCTACGGCAGGGTCAACGTGCCGTTCGCGAACAAGGCCATCACGGAGATTGCCTGCCATGCCCGTGGCGGCAACTTCATGTATGGTTCTTCCGTGCGCACCATCCTGGACATGGGCGGTCAAGACTGCAAGGCGATCCGCTGCGACGAGCGAGGCAAGGTCGAGGCCTTCCTGATGAACGATAAGTGCGCCGCCGGCACCGGGCGAGGGATGGAGGTCTTCGCTGATCTCCTTTCGGTTCCCATCGAGGAGGTGGGCGAGCTTTCGCTTTCGGTGGACGAGGAACCCGAGCCAGTGTCGAGCACGTGTGTGGTCTTCGCCAAGTCGGAGGCGTCGGCGCTGTTGCGCGAGGGCTGGCCCAAGAACAAGGTGCTCGCCGCGTACTGCGCCGCGATGGCCCACCGCGTGGTCACGCTTCTCGAGCGAATCGAGGTGCAGAAGGACTTCGCGATCACGGGGGGGATCGGCAAGAATGCCGGCGTCGTCAAACGCCTCGAGAAAGAACTGGGCCTGGAGGCCCTCAAGACCACGTATGATTCCCAGATCGCCGGCGCCTTGGGCGGGGCGCTGTTTGGGATGGCCCTGGAGAAGAAGCGCCGCAAGGCATAGCAATTGACGATTGGGGATTGACGATTGGGGATTGGGGATTGACGATTGGGGATTGGGGATTGGGGATTGGGGATTGGGGATTGGGGATTGATCAGGCTTTACGGTGGCTGACCCATGATTGCGAATTACGGTTACAAGGACGGGTCGGGCGATTTCTTCATCGCCATCGATACCGACAAGTGCGACGGTTGCGGAGATTGCGTGCCGGCGTGTCCGAACGGTGTGTTTGTCGTTGGCGAGGATTTGAACGACCCGATGCGTGACGAGCCAGTGGGAATGGTGGGCGAGGAACACCGTAAGAAGCTCAAGTACACGTGCGCTCCCTGCAAACCGGACCACGATCGGCCCCCGCTGCCGTGCGTTCAGGCGTGCAAGGTGTCGGCGATTGAGCACTCGTGGTGAATGGCTCACGCAGAGGCGCAGAGATCGCAGAGAAGAAGGTGAGTGGCTCACGCAGAGGCGCAGAGGCCGCAGAGACGTGCTTCATACCTTCTTCTCTGCGCCCTCTGCGCCTCTGCGTGATATCTCTGTTGATGGTTTGCGGCTGACCGATAGCTTCTCCCTGCGGATCACCGAATGAGATCGTAAGTCGTCATGGTCCATATCACTCTCAACGGCAACGCGTGCGAGGTAGAAGAAGGCACCACCATCCTCGCCGCCGCCGCCGCCAACGGGACATACATACCGTCCCTGTGCAGCCATCCGGGTCTCCCGCCTTTCAAGGACTTGCCGCTTGCCTCGCGGGTCTTTCGGGGCCAGACCTGCTACGTGAACGAGCCGTCGCCTGAAGATGATTCGGAGCGAGACGACAATCCCCAATCTCCAATCCCCAATCCCCAATCTCCAATCCCCAATCCCCAGTCGTCAAACGTCGATCCGCAACTGGAGGGCTGTGGCCTCTGTGTCGTCGAGGTTGAGGGGCTAGCCGATCCGGTTCGGGCCTGCCACACGCCGGTGACGGCCGGCATGGCGATCCAGACGGAGAGCGAGGCGCTCAAGGAACTGCGTCGCACGCATCTGATGGCGATCCTGGCCCGTCACCCTCACGCCTGTCTGACCTGCGCCCAGCGCGAAGGGTGCAGCCTCGAAGACTGTTCCTCCAACGTCCCGAAGGAAGAGCGCTGCTGCCCCCAGTTTCACAACTGCGAGCTGCGCAAGGTGGCCGAGTACGTGGGCGTGAAGGACGAGACGCCACGCTACCGGCCGGCGGGGCTGCCCGTCCTGGAGGACGAGCCCCTGTTCGCTCGCGATTTCAATCTGTGTATCGACTGCGCGAGGTGCGTGCGCGTGTGCAACCAGGTTCGCGGCGTCGAGGCGCTCGGGCTCGTCCATTGCGACGGCCGCCTGGTCGTGGGCAGCGTCGCGCCGACGTTGGCGGAGTCGAGGTGCAAGTTCTGCGGGGCGTGCGTCGAAGTCTGTCCCACGGGATGCCTGACGGACAAGGTCTCGCAGACGGGCGACCGAGAGCGGTGGTTGCTGCCTTGTGTTCACACGTGCCCCGCCGGCGTGGACGTGCCGGGGTACATCCGGCGAATCGCCGCGGGCGACTTCCGGGGCGCGGCGGCGCTTGTTTGTGAGAGGCTGCCGCTGGCGAACGTGCTGGGCCACATCTGTTTCCATGAATGCGAGTATGAATGCCGCAGGGGCCAGGTCGATGACCCGATCGCCATCTGCGCGTTGAAGAAGTTCGCGATGGCGGCCGGCGACGGCGTCATTCGAGGAGGCGCGGGCTTTGACCCGCGCGGAGCCCACAATGGTGCGGGGCCCCACCCACTTGAGAGGGCGACGCACGCCGTCGACACCGGTAAGAAAGTAGCAGTCGTCGGCGCCGGCCCGGCGGGGCTGGCGGCGGCCTACTTCTTGCGATTCAAGGGTCACCGCGTCACGGTTTTCGAGGCGGCGCAGTCGCCGGGCGGCATGCCGGCCCTTGCCATTCCAAAATACCGACTCCCCCAAGCCGTCTTGGAGAAGGACCTTGCCGCCATCCGGGACCTGGGCGTCGAGATAAGGACCGCTTGCCGCCTAGCGACGGGCGAGGCTATGGTCGATCTGTTGGACCAGGGTTTCGACGCCTTGCTCGTGGCCGTGGGCCTGCCCAACTCCAAGAGGATGCACGTCGAAGGAAGCCATCTGGACGGCGTGTTTTGGGGGCTCGAATTCCTGAGCGCGGTCAAGGCGGGGGCGACCTTCGATCTTGGCAAGGAGATTGTCGTCGTGGGCGGCGGGAACGTCGCCATCGACGTGGCGATGACGGCGCTCAGACTGGCATCGGGGCCACGGAAGGATTCACGGTCCAGCGCCGACACGGGTCAACAAGTTGACCCATGCCACCCCGGGCCACGGCCGAGCGTGCGGCTGTTCTGCCTGGAAGGCCGTGACGAGATGCCGGCGCACGCCCATGAGATTGCGAAGGCCGAGACCGAGGGCGTCGAAATCAACGTCAGTTGGGGGCCCGCCGCGATCATGGGTAGGGCTCACGCAGAGGCGCAGAGGCGCGGAGGGGGCGCTGACGGGGGCAGCGTGACAGGCGTGGAGTTCAGGCGCTGCGTGGCCGTGTTCGATGAACAACGGAACTTCGCCCCGACGTTCGACGAACAGCAGAGGATGACGGCCGATGCCGATGCCGTGATTCTTGCCATCGGCCAGGCTCCGCCGGAGGATGTACCGGCCGAGAGAGACGGCATCTTTCTGGCGGGCGACATCACCGGGGGGCAGATGTCGGCTGTCCACGCGGTTGCTTCGGGGCGCGCGGCCGCTGAGCGCATCGACCAGTACCTGGGTGGCGACGGCGTCGTGTCACTTGAGCCCGATGATCGCGCGCCTCCAGAAGCCTGCATCGGGCGCGAAGAAGGATTCGCGCCGCGATCGCGTGTGCCGCCGCCCTGTGCTGCTCTGGAAGACCGCCGCCGTGATTTTCGCCAGATCGAGGGGATCTACACATCCGAGGACGCCGTGGCCGAGGCCAAGCGTTGCCTTCAATGCGATCTGCGGTTGATGATCGCCCCACACGAACTTCCGCCGGAAAGGTGGCTGGAGCTCAACCACTCGAACGTGGATCAGGCGCCAGTCGCCGAGGGCGTGTTCGTCCTGGCCGATGCCGACAAGAAGCCGAGCCTGATCAAGGGCACGGAGGACATCCGGGCGGGGCTTCTGGAGAAACTCGAGTCGCCAGGAGAGGCGCGCTTCTTTCAATGGGAAGAGGATCGCATGTACACGAAGCGCGAGAGCGAACTGATCCAGCAACACATGAAGCAGTACGGCGAGCTGCCCGGCGGCGGGGACGAGGAACTGGACGACCTGTTTTGATTGACGAGGCAAAGCAGCAGCAGATGATCCTGATTGATGAACGATACTGCAAGGGATGCGGCATTTGCATCCGCTTCTGCGCCAAGCATGTTCTCGAGACCTCGAAGGAGGTGAACAGCCGCGGGTACTTCTCGCCTTGCGTCGTTGACCAAGGCGCGTGCACCCAATGCCGCCAGTGCGAGCTGTTTTGCCCCGACTTTGCGATCTTTATCACTGAGGAAGAAGAAGGTGGAAACGGATAGAGCCCGGCAATATGTGAGCAACCTTGCCGGCGACGTTCGCTTCGCCCTGGGAGACGAGGCAATCGCTTACGGCGCCTTGTTCGCGGGGTGCACGTTCTTCGGCGGCTATCCCATCACGCCTGCGTCCGAAGTGGCTGAGACGATGGCCCGTGAGCTGCCGAACGTGGGCGGCTATTACGTGCAGTTCGAGGACGAGATCGGGAGCATCGCGGCGGTAATCGGGGCGGCCCGAGCAGGCGCCAAGGCCATGACCGCGACGTCGGGCCCGGGCTTCTCGCTCATGCAGGAGAACATCGGTTATGCCATCATGACGGAGACGCCGTGCGTGGTTGTGGACGTCCAACGATCGGGTCCCTCCACGGGCCAGGCCACGAAACCCGCGCAGGGCGACATCTTGCAGGCACGGTGGGGCACGCACGGCGACCACGAGATGATCGCCCTGGCGCCCAACTCGGTCCAGGAGTGCTTCGACCTGATGGTCGAGTGCTTCAACTTGTCTGAGCGCTACCGGCATCCCGTGATCTTCCTGGCGGACGGCGAGATCGGTCACCTGCGGGAGAAGCTGGTTTTTCCCGATCTTGCGGGCCTGCGCCTGTTTCCTCGTGGCGGTGTCGATCCCGCCGACGAGCCCGGCCTAATCAGGCCCATGCTGGAGTATGGGAAGGGCGAGGCCGTTCATATCACCGGGTCCACGCACAAGGAGACCGGCATGCGGGACGTGGTCTCGCAGGACGTGCACGAGGGACTGATCACACGGCTGTGCGCCAAGATAGACCGGAACCGAAAGAACATCTGCCGCTACGAGGAGCGCTTCACAGACGACGCCGACACCGTTGTGGTGTGTTTCGGCGCCGCGTCGAGGCCAGCCCTCGGGGCCGTCGTGCGGGCGCGCCACGAGGGGCGGAAGGTAGGTTACCTCAGGCTGATCACGATCTGGCCCTTCTGCGGCGAGAAGCTGGCCGCGATGGGGAAACAGGTCAGGAGGATCTTCGTGCCGGAGATGAACCTGGGCCAGCTCGCCAGGGAGGTTGAGCGGTTTGTGAGCGTTCCGGTGGTGAGGGTGTCGAAGATCGGCGGCGTGCCGCATTCGGTGGAGGAGATCTACGAGGCTATCGTCGACTGAGGGTCTGAGGACTTGAGGATTCAAGGATCTAAGGTCGCGGTGTGGCCGAGCAGCCAGCCGCTGCATGTGACGAGCAAGTGTGAGCCGCGAAAACGCGGCTTGCCGTTTGGCGGATCAACAGGAGGATTCGAGGATCATGCAGCAACAGCACAGCCTGCTCAAGTACCTGCGTCAGGAGATCCTGCCCACCACGCATTGCCCCGGCTGTGGGTGCGGGCAGGTGCTCAATGCCTTTGTCAACGCGATTGACGACCTGGAGATCGACCCCAAGGACATGATCTCCGTGACGGGCATCGGCTGCTCCTCCTGGATCCCGAGCCCGTATCTCAAGTGCGACACCCTGCACACGACGCACGGGCGGGCGGTCGCCTTCGCCACGGGCGTGAAGGTCATCCGGCCGCAGAGCCGCGTGGTGGTCATCGCGGGCGACGGTGATCTGGCGGGCATCGGCGGCAACCACCTGATCCACGCGGCCCGCCGAAACGTGGGGCTGGCCGTCTTCCTGGTCAACAACTACATCTACGGCATGACCGGCGGGCAAGTCTCGCCGACGACGCCCTTTGGCGCGGTCACCACGACCACGCCATACAGCAACGCCGAGTATCCCTTGAAGATCGCCGAACTCGTGGCCGCCGCCGGCGCCAACTACGTGGCCCGCTGGACCACCTACCACATTCGAAAGCTGATAGGCGCCATGAAGGAAGCCCTTCAAGCAGAGGGCTTTGCCCTGATCGAGATCATCTCCCAGTGCCCGGTCAGCTACGGCCGCCGCGTCGGCCTGCGGGACGGCGTGGCCTTTATGGAGTATTTCAAGGAGAACTCCGTGAGCGTGAAGAAGGCCGGCAGCATGAGCGAGGAGGAGCTGGAGGGTAAGATCGTCGTGGGCAGGTTGGTTCAGCGAGATCGAATCGAATTCACCGAGAGCCTGAAAAGGATTAACGAGAACTGTGGTGCCAAGGCATCGTGCTAGTTGTCAGTTGTCAGTTATCAGTTGTCAGTTTGGAAGAATAGCAGCTTGCAGGACTTCAGAGAGTTGAAGGTCTGGCACAGAAGTCACTCGCTCGTGCTTGACGTGTACCGAACGACGGCCGAGTTCCCACGAGAGGAGTTGTACGGATTGACCAGCCAAATGCGCCGGGCGGCTGTCTCCGTTCCAGCCAATATCGCCGAAGGATGTGGGCGGCGCGGTGGACTTGATCTCGCCCGACATCTTCAGATAGCGGCGGGCTCGGCCAGCGAGTTGGAGTATCTCTTCGTCCTGACCCACGATTTGAATCTGCTCAATCCCGACCAGAAGCAACACCTCATGAATGAGATAACCGAAGTCAAACGGATGCTCACCTCGCTGATTCAGAAAGTACGAAATCCCCGATGAGAAGATGAGAACCGAAATCTGACAACTGATAACTGACAACTGATAACCGATAACTCATAACTGGGGAGGCAGAATGAATATCCGACTCGCCGGTTTTGGCGGACAAGGCATCATCATGGCGGGTTATGCCCTCGGGCACGCCGGCGTGCTCGACGGTCGTAACGCCTTGCAGACCCAGTCCTACGGCAGCGAGTCGCGGGGCGGGGCCTGCAAGAGCGACGTGATCATCTCGGAAGGTGAAATCCTGGAACTCGCGCCGTCGGCCTTGGATGCGCTGGTTGCCATGTCGCAGCCCGCCCTCGATCGGTTCGTGGCGAACCTGAAGCCGGACGGGATTCTGATCTACGACAGCGACCTGGTGAAGCCCGGCGATGCGCTTGCAAAGCCGGACGGCAGCGGGATACGCGCCTTCGGGCTGCCCGCCACGAACATCGCCCACCAGACGTTCGGTCGCGACGTGGTGGCCAACGTGATCATGCTGGGTTGCCTGGCCGCGCTGACCGGCGTGGTCAGCCACGATTCGCTCCGCAAGGCAATCTCACAGAGCGTTCCTGCCAAGACCGTGGATATGAATCTTGAGGCGTTCGAGGAGGGGTTCGGAAGCGGCGCCGGGGGGAAAGGGGAGTAGGCGTAAGTCGGGTCCGCAGGGCGCGGGTCAGGTCCGCAAACCCCAACGGCGCTTCGCAGGGAATGTCGGATCTTGGGACGCGACCTGCATCATCATAGCACTGCACCGTGCACGGCGGGGTGCTTCGTGAATGCATCGGCGCGTGATGGGTAAGAGCAACAAGAACAACGGAGTGACGCCGCTTCGCGTTCCCCGTTCGTGGTCCGGCTCCGCACGGCTTTGCCTCGCGATTGGCGTCGGCGTTGTGATCTGGTGCGTGCCCGCCCCGGAGGGTGTTCGCGCGGAGGCGTGGCACCTGCTCGCCATCTTCGTGGCCACGATCGTCGGGATCGTCCTCGAGCCGCTGCCGATGGGCGCCGTGGCGATCCTCGGCATTGCCGCCACGACGCTGACCGGGACGCTGGCCGTCACAGAGGCGCTGAGCGGCTTCGCAAACCGCGTGATCTGGCTCGTCGTGATGGCGTTTTTCATCGCCAGGGGCTTCATCAAGACCGGCCTGGGGGCGAGAATCGCTTACGTCTTCATGCGGGTGCTCGGACGCAAGACGCTCGGCCTGGGCTACAGCATGATCGCGACGGACCTCGTTCTGGCTCCCGCCATTCCGAGCAACACGGCACGAGCGGGCGCCGTCGTCTTCCCGATTGTCAGGTCGGTGGCCGAGGCGTACGACAGCCGCCCTCACGATGGGACCGCCCGCCGCGTCGGCGCGTTTCTGATCGAGAGCTCCTTCCAGGGCAACCTGATCACGAGCGCCATGTTCCTGACCGCGATGGCGGCCAATCCGCTGGCGGCTCAACTGGCCGCGGATCTGGGCGTCGAGATCACCTGGGCGCGCTGGGCCGTCGCCGCCGTCGTTCCCGGTCTCATCAGCCTGCTCGTCGTCCCCCTCGTGCTCTACAAGCTCTACCCGCCCCAAATCACGGAAACGCCGCGCGCGGCCGACATGGCCAGGAGCAAGCTTGCCGAAATGGGACGCATGAAGCGCGACGAGTGGATCATGCTGGGGACGTTTCTCCTGCTGCTGGCCCTGTGGATCTTCGGCAAACCGTTGCACGTCCACAGCACGGTCACCGCCATTGTCGGGCTGGGCGTGCTCCTTGTGACCGGCGTGCTGAGCTGGGAAGATGTGTTGAACGAGAAAGGTGCATGGAACACCTTCATCTGGCTCTCTGCGCTGGTGATGATGGCATCCTACCTGAGCAAGCTCGGCCTGATCCCGTGGTTCAGCGAGACGATCAGCGGCCACTTTCGGGGCGTCGGTTGGCTTCCCGCCTTCTTGGCGCTGAGCCTGATCTACTTTTACAGCCACTATTTCTTCGCGAGCAATACCGCGCACGTCAGTTCGATGTACGCGGCGTTCCTTGGCGTGGCGATTGCGGTCGGGGCGCCGCCGCTGTTGGCCGCGTTGGTCCTCGGCTTCTTCAGCAACCTGTTCAGCAGCATGACGCACTACAGCACGGGCCCGGCGCCGGTGCTGTTTGGAGCGGGGTACGTCAAGCTGAACGACTGGTGGAAGCTGGGCGCCGTCGTCAGCGTGGTGAACGTCACCATCTGGCTTGGAATCGGTGGACTGTGGTGGAAGATGATTGGCCTTTGGTAACGAGGTGAAAGACGAATGCCAGATCAGCCTGAGGCCGACCTGCCGTTGAGCGGGATTCGGGTTCTTGACCTTTCCAGGATTCTCGCCGGCCCGTTCTGCACGATGATCCTCGGCGACCAGGGCGCCGAGGTGATCAAGGTGGAACGGCCCGGCGCTGGCGACGACACGCGCACGTGGGGGCCGCCCTTTGCCGGGGGCGAGAGCGCGTATTACCTCTGCTGCAACCGGAACAAGCGGTCGATCACCATCGATCTGAAGAACCCCCGCGGAGTGGAGCTCGTCAGGGAACTGGCCAAGGTCTCAGACGTCCTCGTCGAGAACTTCACGCCGGGTCTCATGAAGGGCTTCGGGCTGGACTACGAGGCGGTTCGAGAGCTGAACCCCCGCCTGGTCTACTGCTCGATCAGCGCGTACGGACAGGACGGCCCCTACCGCGACCGGCCGGGCTACGACATGGTGCTCTCCGCCGTCGGGGGGCTCATGTGGATCACCGGCCCGCGAGGAGGAGAGCCCTGCAAAGTGGGCGTGGCGATCACCGATGTCGTCACGGGCGTCTATGCGTCGGGGGCCATCACGGCGGCCCTGCTGTGGCGCGAGCGCTCCGGGCGCGGGCAGTATGTCGATTGCAGTCTGCTCGACGCCCAGGTCTCGGCCCTGGCCAACATCGCCAGCAATTGGCTGGTGGCCGGCAAGGAGGCACAGCGCTGGGGCACAGCCCACGAGTCGATCATTCCCTACCAGGTTTTCCGCACGAAGGACCGGCCCATCGCCATCGCCGTGGCGAACCAGAAGCTGTGGGTCAACTTCTGCAAGCTTGTGGGTCGGGAAGAATGGATCGACGATCCGCGGTTCGAGTCCAACCCCAAGCGGGTGGAGAACCGTGACGCGATCCTCCCGCTCGTCGCCGAAGTGATGGCCGAGAAGACGTGCGACGAGTGGGTAAAGTTGTTCGTGGAGGCGTCGATCCCCTGCGGCCCGGTCAACAACATGCAGAGCCTTTTCGCCGACCCGCAGGTCCTGCACAGGGGCATGATTGCCGAGGTCCCCCACGCGACGATCGGCACGCTCCGCCTCGCGGGAATCCCCATCAAGTACTCCGAAACGCCGGGGACCGTCCGCCATCCGCCCCCATTACTCGGTGAACATACGGACGAGATATTGACGGGCGTATTGGGATGTCCGCCGGAGAAGATCGAGGCACTGAGGAGGCAGGGCGTGGTTTAGAGCGTTTTAGGGTTGAGCGTGCGTGCTCCATTGACGCTTCCTTGTAACGTCGCCCCCCTGTGGCCGACGGGGATGACCAGTCTGCCGACGTTCCTCAAGGGTGAAGGCTG
>JAFGQA010000440.1 GCA_016935885.1 Phycisphaerae bacterium
CGGGGCTCGGATCGAGTGCTTATCGCGGGCGAAACCAGGCGCCACGCCGCTCATTCGCGAGCCGCCGTAACTGTCATGGACCCCACGAAACGCCTCGAGGTCTTGCGGCGTCTCGTAAACCTCGCCACTATGTCAAGCTCGGTCGCTCCTCTGTAGCACAGGCGGCTGAGCCTGTGATCTCGCCGGCGGGACGCCGGTGGCTCGGCGCGGCGGTGGCACCAAGGTTGGGAGCAGGGCAATGAAGACACTTCTAGTCGCGATATTGATCGCGATGGGGCCGAATGACGGTTTGCCGGAATTGACCGTTCGCACGGATGACACGGTGATCACGACATCGTGCCGTGTGGTGATCCCCGGGGGGACCATCATCGAGGATCAGAACAACAACGGCGTGATTCAGATCGGCGCATCGAACATCGTCGTGGAGTTTGCCGACGGATCGGTCCTGCGCGGGGCCGAGAAGACGACGCGGCCGGACGAATACAGGGGATACGGGATCGTGCTCAAGGGCCACGCGGGCGTGACGATTCGCGGCGCGAAGGTGCGCGGATACTTCTGTGGAATCCGAGCAAGCCATGCCGACGAACTGACGATCGAGAACGCGGATGCGTCGGACTGCCGGCGTGCACACCTGAAGTCCACACCGGTTGCCGAAGACACCAGCGACTGGCTTAGCCCACACGACAACGACGGCAACGAATGGCTGACACGATACGGTTCGGCGATGTACATCGAGGATTCGGACAAGGTGACCGTCCGCCGTTGCCGCGTGCGGAACGGGCAGAACGGGCTGTGCCTCGACCGCGTGAGCAACGCGAGAATCTACGACAACGACTTCTCCTTCCTGTCCGGCTGGGGCATCGCGCTGTGGCGGTCGAACCGAAACGTGATTAGCCGCAACGCCGTTGACTTTTGCGTGCGCGGCTACAGCCACGGGGTATACAACCGCGGCCAGGATTCGGCGGGCATCCTCGTGTTCGAGCAATGCTGCGACAACGTGTTCGCCGAGAACTCCGCGACCCACGGCGGGGACGGCTTCTTCGGTTTCGCGGGGCGCGAGGCACTCGGCGAAACACCGGCACCGAGGCCGGATTTCGACTATCGGCGCCGCGGCAGCAATGACAATCTTCTCGTCAACAATGACTTCTCATACGCCGCCGCCCACGGGATCGAGATGACCTTCTCATTTGGCAATCGCTTCGTTGGCAACCGTCTTGTGGGCAACGCGATCTGCGGCATCTGGGGAGGCTACTCCCAGGATACATTGATCGCGGGTAACGTCATCGAGGAAAACGGCGAGATGGGCTACGGCCTGGAGCGCGGTGGCGTGAACATCGAACACGGCCGCGACAATCGCGTGATATACAACAAGTTTAAGAAGAACAAGTGTGCCGTGCACTTATGGTGGGATGAAGAAGGCGACTTCGCCAAGAAACCGTGGGGTTTGGCCAACGGGACGGCTTCGACGGGCAACCTGGTTGCGCGGAACGAGTTCGTCGGAGACGCGTTGATGTTCTGCCTCCGCGGGCCCAGCAACGTAACGATCGGTCCAAACACGTCCCGTGCGATCGGACGCCAGCTCGAAAGGGATAAGGACAGCCAAGTGGTTGATACAGAAGACGTAGCCATCGAGCCGTTTGAGATGCCGGCATACGCCGTGTATGGCGAGACGCGGCCGGTCGGAGCACGAAACGGCCTGCGGGGCCGCGAGAATATCATCATGACCGAGTGGGAGCCTTGGGATCACGAGTCGCCGTTGATTCGGATGGTCGAGGCGACCGGCATGTCGCACGCTTACGAGTTTTACAAGATGCCCGGTCGGCTGGCAGTGTCATTGCGGGCGGAGGGCGCAAAGGGGCGGTTGACACGAGCCAAGACCGATGGGCGCGTGCCGTGCTACGTCGTGTCGGCGAACGAGGCGGGCGTGCATCCGTACACGCTGAAGGTCTCGGCGGGCGACTATAACAAGGAAATCACCGGCATGCTGGTGGCGGCAACGTGGGACGTGACGTTCTTCAAGTGGACAAAGGACGTTGATCCGCGGGAGGACCTCGACGGCTGGCGCGAGTTGGCGCGGCGTGACGAAGCCGTGTGGGTGCAGACCGATCAACTGAGGTTCAAGTACGCGTTTGCCGGCCCGAGCGATCTTGGATTGTCGAGTGAATTGACCAGGGCGGCACTCGGTGGGGACAGCTTCGGCATGATCGCCAGGACGAACCTGCCACTCGGAAAAGGCAGATGGAACATCACGACGCTCAGCGACGACGGCGTCCGCGTCACGGTGGACGGTGTGGCCATCATTGACGATTGGACCTGGCATACGCCGAAGCGCGACGAGGGGATTCTTGAATTGCCATCGAAGAAGACCGTGGAGATCGTCGTGGAGCACTTCGAGATCGATGGATACGCGACCTTGGAGTTCGACTTGGCGCCGGCGAATTGAGGTCGAAGCCGGAGCATCACCGTCATCATCAGAACCACGCGGGCTTCACATAGCGACGGTCACAAGTTCGTCGGCCGTCACGCGATCGAGACCCAATGCCGACCGCGAAACGCCCGGCAGCTTCTCCGGTGTGCCGATGCCGAACACGGCCATCCCGGCCCTCCGCCCCGCTTCAATGCCTGCCGGGGCATCCTCGATCGCCACACACTCGCGCGGGGACAAGCCGAGCTGTTCGGCCGCCAGCAGGAAGACCTCGGGATGCGGCTTGGAATGAGTCACGTCGTTGCCGTCGACAACGGCGTCGAATGCCTCCGCCAGCCGCACGCGATCCAGGATCAGCCGCGCGTTCTTGCTCGACGAGGCCACGGCCAGTTTCGTTCCGAGACGGCGCAGCTCACCGAGCAAGTCGCGGACACCGGGAAGGACGTCGGCCGGGCTCAGTCCCTCGAGTAGTCCTCGATACATTGCGTTCTTGCGGTCTGCCAGCGCGAGTTTCTCGTCGTCGGTATACGCCCGCTCGGACCGTTCAAGCAGCACGCTCAGGCTCTCCATGCGGCCTATCCCACGCAGCCGCTCGTTGACCTGATGGTCAAAGTCGATCCCCTCCTGGTCGGCAAGTCGCTGCCAGGCGCGATAGTGCAACTCGTCCGTGGTGACCAGCACGCCGTCCAGATCGAAGATCAGACCGCGAATCTCGATGGGGCTGCGTCCTTTTGGCATTTGGCGGCAACCGGTGTTCTATCCAACCAGTATCCAACTAGCAGACAACGTCCAACGCGCAGGAACTGCTGCGCGCATGCGCCCGACCGACGAGGACCACAACACGGAGGCGATCCCCGCCGATCCAGGGTTGCGACGTCCCGAGCGTAACCGCTCGCAGACGAGGACGAAACTCGGCCAGGCGAGTCGTTCTGACGAGCGTGTACAGCGTGTACACGTCCACTTGGCCACTAATCGGTGATTATCGGATGTTGACGCCGCCTGTCTGACACTTTGATGACACCATCGTCAAACCTGGCAATCCGGATAACCGATAATAGAATGATGATGTGGCGGAGGGGGCGGCCCCATGACCGTGCAGCGCGTTGCAGGTGGAAACATGATTGAGAAGGTTTGCAATCTCTGGCTGGAACGCGCGGAATACCGCTGCATCCCGACGACGGGGGCAGTCGGTGGTGACGGAGCCGCCGTGATGGACTCCGGCTTGGCCAAGGAGGCGGCACAACGATTCAGCGGCCTCGAGCTCGACTTGGGTCGCCTGCTGACGTCGCGTGGCAACCACGTTCACCTCGTCAGGCCAGACTTGATCTCCTTCCCGATCCAGCAATTCCAATGGAGCGGGCCGAGCTTACAGGTCATCGGGCGTAGCGCCCACGAGTTGGTCGCGCTGGTCGGAGAGGCCAAAACGTTACTCCCACGGCCGGGATGCGCGGAGGGCCAACTTCCTTGGGAGGAGGTCGCCAAGGTCCTCGAGTTCCTACCCGACAACGTCATCGTGATACAACACACATAGCGGTTCGGCCGACCACCTGTTCAGTTCAGCCGATACCCGAGCACCACCGGGATGCCTCCGGCCAGGATCATTCTCGGCGGCGTGACCGTGACGGCGAGAAGCACCGCGGATGGGTCGTCCTCCGGCGGGCCGGTTTGCACGCTGACGTGCTCGGAGGCGTGCGCGGAGTCTGGCTCGCCTTCGGGAAACAGCCAGGAAACGACGTGTTCTCGAACGAACGGGACGACCTTCTCCGGCGACATGCCGGACAGGTGGGGCTTCAGCGCAAACAGCAGGCTCGACAATCGGCCCGCAAAGAGTTGGTAGGGAAGGCTGACCTCCAACAGGCTGCTGGTGTCCATCTTCTTCGGCCGTGCGGCGGTCAGTCCGTTCCATATGAGGATGTCGTCGTGGTCCTTGATGCCGAGGGCCGCGTTGATTCCAACGGACGCCATTTCCTCGATCTTGTCCTGGGTGAGCTGCGTATCGGCCGGGCCGATCTTCTTCTTGCCGTCCTTGCCACCCTCGGCAGTCGTGAAGCCCTCGACGCGACCGTGGACGAAGCCCGCCATGGCCGTCGGCCAGCCGGTCTTGGCCACGCTGTTCGACACGGCGCAGGCCACGGCGATCGCCCCGCCAGCCCAGACGAAGTCTCTGTCCGTGGCACACGGCTCGCGGTAGGCAAACTGGAGGTCCTTCCCATCCGCCTGCGCGTGGGGTTCTCGGAGCAGGCAGCGACCGAAGACCGCGCCGAGGGATTGCGCATGGGGTTGTCCTCGTAGTGCCTTCCATTTGGCAAACTGCCACTGGTCGAACATCGTGCTCAGTGTGGGCAGCGTCGGAAGCTGCCAGGCGTGTTTGACGCCGAAGAAACCAGCCGACACGCCCGCAAGAACGAGGGCGGGCAGGCTGGCCCCGTGCTGAGCCAACTCGTCCAACGTCTCCAAATCCGCGGCCGTATTCCCGAACTGCGTGTCGACGACCACAAGATCCGGGGCGTCCGCGCCTTCGTCGAACACCGGGTCTATCAGCAATGTGGTGAACCGCTCCGTCAACTGCGCGCGGGGCGCGTGGAGGAGCGACAGCCGAACGCCCTTGCGGAAGTCCGTATGCGACACGAGGAACGCCAGCGACCGCCAAGCCGCCTCGATGGCCTGCACATGTGGGGAGTGCAGCACCGCCGTCAGCCAGACGCTCACCCGACGGTCGATTTCGGCCAGCGTGCGGCGCAGGGTGGACACCTCTTCGGAAGGCACCGACGCCCCCTGGCCGGCCGCAGCCGCCACGATCGAGCCGATCGGTGACTTCGGCGGCGGGGCCGATGCGCCAGTGTCCTCGCCATCGCCGAGATCGAGTTGATCCAATACGCTGTCTGCCGCGGCGGGATCCGCCGTAGGTTCTAAAGGCGACCACTTCAGTGAGTCTGTCAGCCAGGCAGTGGACGAATCCGATGAGGCGATCTTCGCCAATGCCTCGGAGAACTGGGCAGCGGATAGCTTGCCGAGCAGCCGTTTCACAATCTGCTCGCGGGCATCCATCAACGGCCTCACGGCCGGAATCCGCTCAACGAGGTTCTTCGGCTGAAAGGCCCGCAGGGAGTCGAAACGTTGGCTTATCTCGACCATCTCGTTCTTGGATGCCAACGGGTCGGCGGCGGTGAAGCTCACGGTCGGACAGGCGGCTGCCATCACATCGTCGAACGTGTCGGCCTTCACCTCGACGATGCCGTCTTGCAGTGGCCCGGACAACGACCCCGCGTCGGAACCAGCCAAGTCGCCGACCACGAGGATATGGTACGGCCGCTCCGCTGTAACCCGAAGACCGTGGGGCATGGGAAGGTTGACCTCAAGATCGTAGTTCTCGGGACGATCAGCCATTGAACAAGCCTCCATGAAGAGGTTGGGCGCAGCCTTTGTACGCCGAGGATTGGGGGCCGAGCACTGCGTGCTGGGTAAATGAGCGTTTACCTTCCGACTTGCGGCCCGGGCTACATCTGGGTCGCGTGGATCATCTTATGCTTCATCAGCAGCAGATCTAGGTGCTTGCGCAATGCCCCTTCGCCGGTGGTGTACGCGCCGCGGCAAAGCGCCCGGCCCAGGACCTCGGAAGCCAGCTTGCCCACCGGCCCCGTGCCTAACCCGATGCCGGCGAAATCATCATCGAGGCCGCGCCCTACCATACGAGCCGCCTCGCGCATTAGGTACAGGATGTTGGCGGCCTCCAGCGGGGTGTAGTGCATGCGCCTTCGGAGGTATTCCTTGACCTTTGTCTCGACATGGGAGTTCATGTTGGTCTCCTTGATTCGTTTACGAGGGCATTGTCTGCATTATAACTCGTCCTTGCCGTCACGCAACGCCGCTGTACCGCGGCTCATCGACAGTGGTCCGTGACACTTCCGGCGGCATTCGATTCTGGGTGCCACGGGCGGCTTGTCCGCCCGTGTTGTGTCTCTGGTGAACACATGGGGCATACGCACTGGCAGGCAAGCTGCCAGTGGCACCCGCCTAAACTGTCATGGACCCCATCGACAGGTGCTCTGCGGTCGCCGCGTGCTCGCCCACGGTGCGACGAACCGCATCCTCAACCTGCTGTCGAAGCCCTGCCGGATCGGTTTCCGCACGGCCATTGATTACCAACCTTGCCTCTGTCATCCGTTGACCGGACGGCTGGGACAACTCGGGGGGCCGGTCGCTGCTCAACAGGTTTGCGACAGCGAATCCGTTGGGCCCATCGCCCGAGTGCAAAGTCATCTTCACGTGGGCCGGCTCGGCACCGATGCCGGCCAGCCCGCTCTGGATCGCCCCGGCCAAACCGAGCAATAGGCCATCCGCATCGAAGCCGGTCGCGGCCGTCACCTGCCAGGCCGCGTTAAGCCACGCCAACCGTGCGTCACCGTCGGCTTGGGTGCCGCGATCGAAATCGCCGGGATCGATCGCGTTCTGCCCAGACGGACCGCCTCCGTCCAGCACGGCTGCCAGTCGGTCGAACCCCTCGCCGGTCCGAGCCGAGATTGCGATCACGCGCGCCTTGGGGAAGTTCCGCTCCACCAGCGCGGTCAGTTCTGCCAGGCGTTCAGGGCCGAGCGTATCCACCTTATTGATCGCCACCACGTCGGCCTCGTTTTGCTGCATTTTGTAGATGTACAGCACCTTGGCCGAAAAGCCCGCCGAGCCCTGGCCGGTTAGCGCCTTGTGTGCCCGATGCGGATCGAGCAGCGTCACGTAGGGTGCCACCTTGAACCGCTCGGCATACAGATCCCTCAGCGGTTCGATGACGCGGCTGATGATGTCGGTGCAACTCCCGGCCGGCTCGGCCAGCAACACATCAGGTTGATGTCCATCCTGCAAGCGCCCGGCCGCCGCGATCAGCTCGTCAAACCGGCAGGCGAAGCACATCCCCGCCATCTCCTCCACGGGCAGCCCGTGCGCCAGGTACGTCTGCGTGTCGACGAGCCCCTCGCCGAGGTCGTTGGCGATGACGCCGACACGCCGCCCGGCCGCTGTGTGCCGCTGCGCGAGCCTCAGCAACGCCGTCGTCTTCCCGGCGCCGAGGAAGCCGCCAAGCATGATGAAGCGCACGGCGGACCCTTGACAAGGCATCGTCCTGCCAACGGCGGGACATGCTCTTTGCGTCTCTCGCGTCATGGGCATTACGGTACTCGGTGTCTCTACCCTGAATCGCGTGCATTCCTACGGCTGGCTCAGGGCCCCGGCACAATCGCGATACGAATGCCCATCCCGGCAAACCTGTAGTTGCTCATCACCCTGCAAGCCGCACGGCAGTATTCCGCATCGTGCGTCCATCCTCCTCCGCGCATGATGCCCTTATCATCCTCGACTGTCCCGACGGGATCTGCATCGGACATCCGCTCGAAAGATGCAATGCAGTCCACACAGGGCTCCCAGACGTTCCCGTGCATATCAAAAAGCCCCCAAGCATTGGGCTCCTTCTCGCCAACCGGATGGACCTGCTCGCCCGAGTTATCCCGATACCAGGCGACCTGATCCAGGTCTTCCACCGTGTCTCCGGAGTAGAATCGTGTCTGCGTCCCTGCCCGACACGCGTACTCCCATTGGGCTTCCGTGGGAAGCATGATCGCCACACCGGCCAGTCCCGAGAGCTTCTTGCAGAACTCCAGGGCCATCGGATAGGCAATCTGATCCACCGCGAGGTTGTCCCCCACGAGCTTGCCGGGATTGACTCCCATGACCGCCTTGTATTGGGCCTGGGTGACCTCATGGCGGCCGACGTAAAACGCCTTCGTGATCTTGATCTGGCGAACGGGCTCCTCCGTCGGCTGGTGTCCCTCTTCCTGGGCCGGAGAACCCATCTCAAACTCGCCCGGCGGAATCCGAACGAGTTCAAACCGGACCGAGCCCACGGCAAGCTCCACCCGCTCTGCTCCCGCGGCCATCGCCTGCCGAACAGCCATCGCCTGCCGAACGTCTGGATTCATTGGTTGCCTCCGAGAGTGCGCGCAGCTACAGAGCGACAGCGCCGCCCCCACAACGACCATCGCAGTTCGAGCGCTGACGGAATGCATTCAGCACCTGCACCTTGATTCTGCTGGTTTTCAAGTTCAAGAACCATGAACGAGATGATCCAGAGAATCCCCATACCATCTCACTTCTTCTTTTCATTTTTCTTCTTCGGATGCTTCTTGTTGTACTCCTCCCTGTAATTCTTGTCCCATTCTTCCCCATAGTGCTCCTTGTGGTTGTCGGTCACGTAGTTCTTGTAGTAATCCTCGAAATCCTTCGCGCTACGAAAGCCCTCCAGGTCGAAGGCATGGTTCTTGCACCCCCATTTCTCCTTGCACGTGTCGGTGGCCTTGAGAGCGATCTTGATGTTCTCATACTCAATACGCTCATTCCCTCGTATGTACTGATCTCGATCGAGCTTCCCTGCTGCTGCGTCCCCTTCCACTTTGTCGAAGTCCGCTTTACGGGACATGTTGGCCAGCTCGAAGACCAGCGTCTCCATCGCAGTACACTTGCTCGAGTCCTTGCTGATTCGAATGGTGCCGGTCGTATGGTTCGTGTCCCCGTCAAAGTTCCTCAACGCCGCTTTCGTAGCTGGTATGACAGTCGGGTCCTTGCCGGCGTTGGCCTTTTTTGCCTTGTCCAGGATCTTCGTGCCGCCGTCACATTTCTTCAGGTTGTCCAGCAGGTCATCGGTCGTGCCGAACGTCGCCGGCATGCAGGTCACCGTCGGATCGCCGGGCTTGCGATTCGGCTTCGTCGACTGCCAGATGTCTTTCTTCTTCTTTCCCTCGGCCTCGCACACCTCGACGTACTTCTGCATCCACGTGTTCCGGTATTCGAGGTCCTTGGGCTCCATCGTGAGCTTTCGGCGCTTGCCGGTCTTGGGATCAATGAGCTTGTCACCGTATTTCCTGTAGACCTCCTCATCCGCCGCCTTGACGGCATTACAGTCCAGCGGGAACGTGGCATAACGGGTCTTGCTCATTAAGGTCGCTCTTCTGTGGTCGCTTCTTCGACGGGAGGCTCCTCTGTTCCGAAGATCAGGTGCTGCTCGATCTGCTCCGCCTTCTGGTTGCTATCCAGGTCCCTCCGGCGGAGGATCTTGCGGGCCCAAGGGTATTCGCTATCACGGTCAAAGTCGGGGCCGAGGATGGCCATGCATTCGAGATAGAGCTGGATGCCGTCCTCGTAGACCATGCCGTACGCTTCGGCGTTTGCCTTTCCGCGCCGGACCAGTGGCTCGATCTCCGCTTCTTCCAAGTGCTGAGCCTCGAGTTGCCTGTGAAGATCATCCCGCAGGTGAGCAACCATGCGGGCGACGAACGCTTCCTCGCGGCTCTCCGAGAAGGCCTGCATCTGCTCCTTGCGGATCTTCACGGCCTGGCACCTCCTGTGGCGGAGGAACCAGTGTCGTCTGGTTGCAGTGATCTTTCTGCCATCTTGACACCGTTTCGCTCCGGGCTGCACGAGAGCAATCTGCCAGACCGCTCAGACTCGACGACGATCCGGCGAATCGGGCCGAAGAACTCTTGAGCCTCCGCCGCTGTGCATGTGCGTAGATACACACGCAACACACGGGGGTCATAGTAGCGAAACGAGAACTCCTCACACTCTTCGTCCGTCACCACGAAGATGCGGCGCAGGTGTGCCCGGATGACCTCCGTGGAAGCCTCACTGAACAAGAGAATGCCGGCGCTTCGGCCCAGGTGCTCCGCCCACAGCTCGAGGTATTCGGAGCCCTGCTCGATGCCAACCAGGTGGGGGGCCACGTGGTCCAGGTACTGGGCAAGGTCTCCCTCGAAAAGTGTGTGAAGTCCCAAGCCGAAGCGATCTCGGGCAGCGAACGCAAGCTCCGCATCTCTGGCGGCGTCCACGACGGCGTAGAGGCGTTCCCCCGCACTCATGACATGGTCAAGGTACGCTCTGATGAGGGAGGCGGATGTACGAGACGTTGCCGCCATGGTGTTTGGTTCTCCCGGCTATACGTCGCCGCAGGGCTTGCATCGTTCGACGAGGGCGGTTCCCGTTTTCGCCGCCTCGACGAAAGCGCTTTCGACGACGCCCGCCTCCGCCGGTGCCGCCTGGCTCACCGCCGCCTCGGTTGTGGCACCCCCTGCCTGCGTGGCTGCAGCCGCGCCTCCTCCTCCTCCGCCCCCGCCGCCACCACTGCCGAAGTCGCCGATCATGGTTGCGGCGTGGCCCGCGGTGATGACGCCGCCGTGCGCGGTGTTGTCACCCATTCGGGCAGCCGGCATATTGCCAATCAAGACCGTCGGCGAGCCCTTGACGATGATGTCCGGGGGGCCGGCGCAGGTGGCCTGGTCGCCAACACGGGCGGCGGGCAAGCCCCCGATCACCGTGGTCGGATGGCCCGGCGGCAGGATCGGCCCACCAACGTGTGGCACGACGCCCGTTACCATCGGACAGGTGTGCATGTCGGTAACACGCGCGGCAGGTGGCATGGCCTAAGACACTCCGATCTATCGAAACGCGAGAACGCCAAAACGCTGAAGTAATGGACGACCCGTCGTTGTCAGCTCTCAGTTGTCAGTTCTCGGTTGTCAGTTCTCGGCTCTCGTTCTCACAACCCCAAGAAGTCCGTGACCTCGTCGGCCGCCTTGCCCGCTGCCTGGCCGGCCCTTGGCATGGCCCATTCGGCGGCGGCGCCCTTGAGCACGTCCGCGGCCTCGTCCAGAAGCCTGTCCGGCGTGATCTCGGTCAGGTGCGAATGGGCCATGACGATCAATCTGTACTTCTTCGGCTTCTGCTTCTGGCCCTCGATGCCGCCGGTGCGGATCTGGGACGCGCGAGCCCGGGCGAATTCCTGCAAGACGCGGCCGGCCGCGCCGTCAACACTGCTGCCGGCGCCCTCCCCCTCCTGCTCGCTCTTCTTCTTCTCCCACAGGGCGGCACCCCACGTGCTCTTGACGGCCTCGACCCAACCATACAGGTTGAACATGCGCGTCATGGCGAAACCGCGGTTGGGCTTGTCGAACTCCGCCGGCTTGTTGAACGTGTCGAGCTTGTCGCCGTGTTCCACGACGATGTCGCCGTTCTTGCCGCACTCGTGCCTCGCCGGCGGGTCCTCGGCCTGGCCATTCGTCTGGTCGTACTTGCCGCGGAGATACTCGTTGGGCAGATTGTTGTCATGGTTGCCCGCGACAATGGTGAACCTGTCCCAGATGTCGTCGTACACCCCCTTGATGCACTCCCGGACGGCGGGGGCGTCCGTCAGATCGAGCGGCTGGTTTAGGGAGTCCTTGTTGGGCATCGAGTTCGCGTATTGCTTTGACAGAATGATCTCGGCCACGGCCCTGGGCGATGCCTTTTCGAGGAAGTCCTTTCGGATGGCCGCCTCGTCACCCGATGGCAGGTTGTCCGTCAGCGGCTTCCACACGTCGGGGACGTTCTTGCAGTTGTCCACGATGGTCTTGATCGGCTTGGCCAACCCACGGGGCGTGACGCCGGCGGCCAACACGTACAGGTCGCACAGGATGTCCATCAGGATCTGCGCTTCCCAGACCTCGAAGCAGTCGCCGGCCTGGATGATGTCCTTCTGTGCCAGGCCCTGGCTCTCGGCGTGGTCCAGGAAAGCCGTGAAATCCTCGATGAGCGACTTCTTCTTGCTGGCCGCCCCCTTTGTGAACCCGTCGAAGGGGGACTCCTTGAACAGGTGTATGTGCAGGTCGCCCAGCAGCACCGTCATCGGTTCGCCGTCAGCCAGGAGGGGCGTAAGGGCCGTGTCGTGGGCCAGCATCGTGGGGTTGGCGCCCCCCTTGCCCTTGCCCTCTTCCAGGAACTTCTTGATCTTCTCGACGGCCTCCGCATCCGTGGCACCGCCGCCGACCTTCAGCTCGCACAGATGTTTGCCGTTCCCCAGCCAGGAGCAGAGAACCGCGTACTTGCCGGACACCAGAACGAAGTCACTGTGCCCGTCTCCCCAGCAGCCGGCGTTGACGTAGATGGCCTTGAAGAGGTTGGCCACGTTCTCGACCATGCCCGTCGCCCGGCTCCTGGCCGTCTGGAAGCCCTTGGCGATGGCGGAGCGGCCCTGTGAAATCTTTGACTGGGCGAGCGTCGACATGTTGTTGAGCAGGTTCTTGGCGTTGGCGGCCAGCTTATCGACGCACTTGGACCCCCATTTGGTGAGCTGCTCGGCGCCAGGACCCGCCATCTTGGCCGCCTCGGCGATTTGGTCCTTGGCTCCGGCGGCGATATCGTCGATCTTGCCGCCCGCGCCGGAGGCCAGGTCGCCGACCGTCTTTTCGGCCTGCTTGCCGAATTCATCCATGCCCTTGGCCACATCCGAGGCGGCCGCATCGGCCTTTTTGAAGGTGCCGGTTACGGCCTCCTCGATCCCGTCCGCGAGCTTGTTGTAACCCGAGGAAGCTTCCGCCACGACCGAGTCCATCTTGTCGCTGGTATCGCCAAGGATACTCTCGACCGCGCTCAGGGCCTTCTTCGCGGCGGAAGACAGAGACTTCAACAGATTCATGACCGCACAATCCTTAGGAGTCGCGCAGGTATGACGTAAACGGTTGACCCGCCTGCCTGCGGGCAGGTCCGCCAAACGGCAAGCCGGCAGGCCAGCCGAGTGGCACGATCGGTCAAGTCATTTCTGCGCGACGCCTTAGCTAACAGCCAACAGCTAGCAACCTAGCTGCCGTGCTTCTCCACCAGTAACGCGCGCGTCTGCTCATCCACCTCGCCGCTGGGGTTCGGATGGCCGTTGGCGAGTTGGAATTGCCTGATCGCCGCCTTGCTCTTGGGTCCGATGATCCCGTCCAGCCTGCCGCACGCGTATCCCAGGTTGTTCAGACGCCCCTGAACACCACTGGGTTCCGTGACCGGATCAATGCGTCCCAAGCTCAAGGGGAAGACCAACGTCTGGTCCGGGGCATCGACGGTCAGCGTACCGGACCGGGCGTTTCCGGGAATCGGAATCTGTACTCCCCCATCACCGTCGGTCGTGCCTTCTTGGTCTTGTCCGTCTATGGTCAGCTTGTACGGTGCGTTGGCGACCGGCTCGTCCTCGATCAGAATGCGCATTCGCAAAATGGCCGGCTCGCCCCTGCGGACGAAACGGTGCCGCATCTCCGTCTCGCCGGGCTCCTGCTTCGGCCGGATCTCTGGGATCGTCACTCGGTCGCGGGGCAGCAGGACGTTGGGGTCCTTACGCACCGACTTGAGTTCGGAATTGGCTCCGTCGTTCCAGATTCGCTCCCAGAAGTGGCCGGTGTTCTTGGCGATACTGGAGATGCAGTCCCCGCCCTGCACGACGTAGTCGCCCTGCCCGACCGGTCCCGGGGCCCGCTCCTGCTGCTGTTCGCCACCGGGGATGTAGACGCCGTCGCCGGGTCCCAGCTTGTCCGGCGTGCCGAGACGGCTCCGAAGCTGGCTGTTCAGAGGGTGCCGCCAGACGGCGTCAGCGGATTGGCCATACCGCCCCGCAATGCTCTCAAGGCTCTCGCCTTCTTGGACGTGATGGAATTGGGCCTGGGCCTTCTGCTGGGCCGCCTTGGCCTCCATCTCGGCCTTGAGCTGGGCGGCCCGTTGGGCTCGGCTGCCGCCGGGAATGCCTGGGATGTTGCTGGGTATGTTCGGCATCACAGTCGCTCCCACGCCTCTTGGTCAAGGTTGGGGAATGATATCTGGCACGTGCCCTGCGGCTCTGGCAGCGTGACGTGGGCCTGCCCCAGCTTGTCGAGGCTTCCTTCCTTGACGGTCTCGCCGTCCGGCGCGGTGATCTGGTAGCGCTCGCCGACCACCGGCTGGCTCGACTCGTCAACCAGTTCGATTTCGATCCACGTCGTCTTCCTCTCCTCGACTTCCTCGGGCTCGAACGTTATCCCGCTGATGTCTTCGCCCACCTCGCCCGGCGTCAGTTCCCCGCCGCCGCCATACGTGACGTCCTTGCCGGGTTGGACGGAATCCGCATCCACCGGGGGTTCGGGGGCCGCTGGGGCGGAGGGCATGGCCATAACCGGCCCCACCGGGGGACCGGAACCGCAGTTGATGTTCACCAGCGGTCCGCCCATGATGAAGATCGCGGCCGGCGTCAAGATGATACTGCTGCCACCGCACTTGAGTTCGATGCCTATCGAGGCCTCCAGCTTGATGCTCATCGCCTTGCATGCGTAGGTCTGCGTGACTTCGTGCTTGTGGCTGGCGCCGAACTTCTCGATCACGTCCCTGCCGACGTCGACGGTGCGGGTGCCGCCGACCTTGATCGAGTCCTTGCCACCCACCGACAGCGACTTGTCCCCCCCGATCTTCTCTTTGAAGTCGAGCTTGACCTCGATGTTCTTGGCCTTCTTGACGAGCTCGTACTTGTGCTCCTTGACCGTCAGGTGGCGGTCCTTGTCCACGTTCTCGACGCGGTCGCTGTTCACGCGAACGTGCAGATCCTTCTGGGCGTAGATCAGGATCTGCTCCTTGTCCTTGAGGTCCTCGATGCGGATCTCGTTCGTCCCGCCGCCGCCCTTGCTGCTGTGCGTCTTGATGACGCTCTTGGTCTTCTCGTCCGGCAGTGTGTAGGGAGGCATCAGATCGGCGTTGTAGACGCGGCCGGTGATAATCGGCTTGTCCGGGTCGCCTTCGAGAAAGTCGACGATCACCTCCTGCCCAATCCGAGGCAGGAACAGCGAGCCGTACTGGCCGCCTGCGGAGCCCTGGCTCACGCGAATCCAGCAGGACGAGTTCTCGTCGAACTTGCCTTCTCGGTCCCAGTTGAACTGGACCTTCACGCGCCCGTACGGGTCGGTGTAGATCTCCTCCCCGCTGGGGCCAACGACCCGGGCCGTCTGCGTTCCACGCATGACCGGCCACGGCGTGACGCGCGGGGAGCGGTACACGACCGACGACGGGATGCACTCAAACCGGCACTGGTAGACGGGTGAGTCCCCCCCAAGCACTTCGCCCTGCAGAAGGTCTTCCAGCAGATTCGGGATGGCAAGGGCTTCCAACGGGTTGCCACCGGATGCCGAGGCGGCACTTGGAAGGTCCCGCGAAACCTGCCCGGCGTGGTACACCCACTGCGTCAGCGCCCGGTGCGCCGTCTGATCGCCCTTGTAAATGCGGTTGACGATTTGCAGCAGGCCTTCCGCCAGATTGCGGATCGCCGGCTCCGCGTGTTGGCGAGCGGCGATCATGGCTTGGTGCACGCGTTGGTCGAGCACGCCTCCACGACCGTTGGCTCCGGTGGACGCACGGGCCGTCGCTTGCTTGCCCTGGTGGGTGACCGCTGTCAGAAGATACGTGGCGTTCACCGGCTGGGACGGATGGTCGATCAGATTGAAGGTCAGCCCCGGCGAAAGACGGAAGCAGTTGCCCTCGCCGACGCCCAGGACCCGCGCGGATTCAAACTCCTGCGCACGCAACTGGGCGTATGATGCGCCCTCGGCCTGGGCGAGATACTCCCCGGGGTAGTCGCTGAACTCCAGGCCCGCATCCCGCCCGACATCACTCTTGGCCTGCAACTTGAGCTTGGGATTCTCGAAGTTGAAGTCGTCAAGGACGACCGCTCCGGGCCGCACGCATTGCCCAAGCCGGAAACGCGAAATATGCTCCTGACTGACGACCATGCCGGCCGGCGGCTGGTACGGCAGATCGGGCTCCCCCTCGATCGGCGCATAGGCCGACGAGCTGTCCGCCATCACAAACGTGTGGTCCTCCTGCGTTTGCTCGAAGCACCACCAGATCCCCTCCTCTTCCATCAGGCGGCAGATGAAGTTGTAGTCCGTCTCGCGATACTGGACGCAGTACTCGCGCGGCTCGTAGGTCCGCTCCAGGACCAAGCGGAAGCGGTCTGACGGAATGCCCCCACCCTCCAGGATGGCCGAGATGATCTCCGGCACCGTCTTGTTCTGGAAGATCCGACAGTTGTATCGGTGGGTCAGCAGCCAGACACTCGGCACGAGTTCGGCTCGGAAGTACGTGTGGTCATCCACACTACCGGTCATCTCGAACCGGCTGACGATCCCGTGGAACCAGCGCGTGCCGAAATCGGTATTGACGCTCAATGTCGCCGCCTTCCCGACGATGTCGTCGAAGGCGACGCTCTCCTCGGCAGACGTCAGCTCGATCTCGAATCGGTACAACCGGCACAGGCCCTCGGTGCCTCGGTAGCGCGTGACCAGAAACTGATCCACCGTCCCACCGGCAACCTGAAAGGCCAACTGCGCCTTACTGAGATCTCGTATCAGTGCCATGTTTTGCGGCCCGTTGTGGATAGTGGTTCAAGCCATCGAGAGTCAAACACCCTCAGACCCTCAGACCCTCGAATCCTCCAGTCCTCGAATCCTCTCACGAAAACGCATACGTAAACGCGCCCTCCTCGCCCGCCGCCATGGTCACCTCCGACGGCATGGTTTCCCCGCCCATTTCTTCCAGAAGGCGGCGGGACAACTCCGGCAACACGACGCGATCCAGCAGATGGTCGATCTGCCTGGCCCCGAGGTCCACCTGGTTGCATTGCTCGGCCATCTGCTCATACACCGCGTCGTCCGCGTTGAGCTTGATCTTGTGAGCCTGGGCCAGCCGGTCGACCACCTTCTTCAGCTTCATCCGCGCGATCGTCTTCAGGATGTCGTTGCCCAACGTCAGAAACGGAATCACCGTCATACGGGCAACCAACGCCGGCTTGAAGTGCTCCCGCAGGTGCGGATAGATCCCCTCCTTCAGGTCGTTGATGTCGAGATCCTCGCCGGATTCGCACATGTTCTGGATCACGTCCGTGCCCAGGTTGCTCGTCAGGAATAGCACGGTGTTCTTGAAGTTGATGACCCGGCCTTCGCCGTCGGCCAGCGAACCCTTGTCGAAGACCTGATAGAAAAGGTTCATCACGTCTGGGTGCGCCTTCTCGACCTCGTCGAGCAGGACCACCGAATATGGGTGCTGCCGGACCGCCTCGGTCAGCACGCCGCCCTCGCCATAGCCGACGTAACCCGGCGGCGATCCCTTCAATTGTGAAACGGTGTGCTTCTCCATGAACTCCGACATGTTGATCGACGTCAGGAACTGGTCGCCGCCGAACAGCAAATCCGCCACGGCCAGCGCCAACTCCGTCTTGCCCACGCCGCTGGGCCCGACGCAGAGGAAGACGCCCATCGGCTGCGTCGGATTGCCGATCCCGGCCCTGTTGGTCCGTAGCTTCTCCGCCACTGTCTTCAAGGCGTGATCCTGCCCCACGACACGCGTGCGAAGACGGTCCTCCATCTCCAGGATGGCCGCGACCTCGTCCTTGACCATGCTCCCGACTGGAATGCCCGTCCAGTCGGAAACGATCGAGGCCACCGCGGCCCCGTCCACCTGCGGATGCACAAGTGGATGCTCGCCCTGGATCTCGCGCAAGGCGGCCATCGCGTCGTCGATCTCCGCGCGGAGCCCGGCCTCATCCACCGGCGCCGCGGCTTTCTCCTCCAATGGCCCACGGCCTTGGTCGGGGCGTACGCCGCCAGCCTCGCTCCCAGGTGTGGCGGGTGTGCCAACCTTCTCCGCTTGTTCGGAGCCCTTTGTCTCGGCCTTGGCTTGGCCTTTCTTGGCTCCAGCATCCTTGCCATCGCCGTCGCCATCTCCTCCGCCCCGCAGCCGGGCGCGCAGCTCCCGGATCCTGTTGACGACTTCGAGTTCCGCCTTCCATCGCTCCTCCACCTTCTCCCGAGCATCGAGCGTCTCGGTGCGGTTGGCCTCCATCTCCGCGAGCGCGCCTTCGTCGATGGTCACACCGCCAGCCCGGTCGCGCTTCATGGCGGCGATGGCCGTGTCCAGATTGTTGAGCTGGCGATCGTAGTCATCCAACGCGCCAGGGCGCGTCCCCAACCCAACCGACACGCGGGCGGCCGAGGTGTCCAACAGATCCACGGCCTTATCCGGCAGGAAGCGCCCGCTGAGATACCGCTTCGAAAGCGACACAGCAGCCCACACTGCTTCGTCGAGGACGAAAACCTTGTGGTGCTTCTCGTATCTGTCCTTGAGCCCCCGCAGCATCACCACCGCGTCCTCGACCGAAGGCTCGTCGCAGCGGACCAACTGGAACCGGCGCTCAAGCGCCGCGTCCTTTTCGAAGTACTTCTTGTACTCGGCCCATGTTGTTGCCGCGCAGGTCCGCAGCTCGCCGCGGGCCAGCGCCGGCTTGAGTAGGTTCGCGGCATCGCTGCCTCCCGCCGCACCGCCGGCACCTATCATTTGGTGGGCCTCGTCGATGAACGTGATGATCGGTGTCTCGCTGGCCTTGATCTCTCGTATCACGTTCTTGAGCCGGTTTTCGAATTCGCCCTTGACGCTCGCGCCCGCCTGGAGCAAGCCCATGTCCAGGCAGATGAGCTTGACCCCTCGCAGCGTCGGGGGGACATCGCCGTCGGCGATTCTCAAGGCCAGGCCTTCGACGATCGCCGTCTTTCCCGTGCCGGGTTCGCCCACCAGGATCGGGTTGTTCTTGCGCCGCCGGGCGAAGATGTCGATCATCTGGCGGATTTCGTGCTCGCGGCCGAAGACCGGGTCGATCTCGCCGGCGGCGGCCTTCGCGGTCAGATCGACCGTGAACTTCTCCAGCGCCCCGCCTTCCATCGGCGGGCCGCCCCGCTCGATCGCCTCGCCCCGCATGGCCGCGGACTCCGTGGAGCCCAGCACTATCTCGTGAAAATGATCCCGCAACTGGTCCACGTCGATGCGATCGAACTCGGGCGTGTATTCTCCGATCCGTGTGTGGTCCGGGTTGAGCACATAGGCGAGGATCAGCAGGCCCGTGCGGATCTCGTCGAATCCAAACTCGTCCGCCATGACCGCGGCCGACTGGAAAAGCTCAATCAGCTTGGGCGACAGGGCCGGTCTGCCCTTGTGGCCCGTCGGGAGTTCCTCGAGGATCCGCTGCAATGCCCGACGGATCGGGGCGCGGTCCACCCTGAAGGTATTGAAGATCTGCGTCACGTCGCCGGCTGTTTCGTCCAGCAATCTCAGCAGAAGGTGGTCCGGCCCAACCTCGAAGTGCCTCCGGGAGACGCATAGGCTGGTCGCGCCCTGGAAATGCCGAACGCAACTCGCGTCAAAACGCCTGATTAGCTTGCGAAGATCATCACTCGTGCCTGTGGCTGCCATCGTCGATGTTACCCCTTGTACCGGCCGACGCTTGCATCGGCCCCCATCCATGCTGATCTGTCAGTAGTCCTTTCGTCCGGACCCGCCTGCCTGCTGTCAACCTCGGACCGGCTTGACGGAGACGTCGATTCGGCGGACCTGCCCATCGGTGAAGCGGAGCTTCCGTGAAACACGACCGACGTCTCCCCGACATCCTCCGTCCGGACCCAACTCGTGAAGCCGAGCCGGCCCGTCTCCTCCGTCGACGAGAGACGTGTCTCGGGGACCTCGCCGGCACGGATCCTCACCTCGATTGTAAACGCCAGTGGGTCGTGACAATACAGCTTCGTCAGTGATCGCATCCGGTGATGACTCACGCCATCCGGCAGGAAGGACATGTACGTCTCCCAATCCACCGGCCCTACGGATATCCTGAACGCTCCGCTCAGGTCGTAGACTTGCTCCCCAACGGTCAAATCTACACCCAACCGGCTGTTGAGCATCCCTGTCCGATTCATGTCCTCCGTCGCCAAAGGAACCCAGCGCCCCGAGAACTGCTCCACCTTGATCGGAGTGTCCTCCCAGAAATCGAGCAGTATTCCTTCAAGGTCGATCGCGGAACTCGGGTGGCGTGTCAGCATTCCCGCGTACCGGATCAGCCGCAACGGCTCCACGCCCAACATCCGCTCGCTGTAGCTCGGCATGCACCCGACAAGCCTGATCAGATAGTCCGTGATGACGTTCCGCTCCGGGATGCCGAACGAGACGTCGTATCGGTACTTTGTCCAACTGCGGTAAAACAGCGAGATGATGCGATGGTGAAAGAGGTCGAGAAAGTCGCGGACCGGCGTTGCCTCCGATTGCGAGCCCGGCGTCCCACTCGAATCTGCGTCGGTGAACGCCTCGCCACCGGATGCCGCCTCGGACGTCGGCTCCACCGATCTGAGGATCTCGACGGCGTAATGCAGGGGCAGCGGTGTACTGACGCCGTACAGCCCCATGAAGGTCACGTCGATGAGGTAGCTCAGTCGATCCCCGCCGGCGAGCTTGCGAGGGGTGATCCGGCGCACGTCCGTTGGTGGAAACCCCATCGACACATGTGGGCGGAATCGGATCCACTCTCTGTCGACGGGCCCGCGGTCCCCGACAGCCACGCCCTCGCCCAGGTGGCGCTCCAGCAGCCATACGGCCCTGAAGAAATCGAACTCCCAGCCCCGTGACAGCAGCCGTCGAGCCAGGCCGTCGCCGGCGGCCTTGATCGCGGGATCGTCAACGTGGACGTTCATCATCATGGTCTCGATTCCGCAGGCGTTAACTGTTCGCCCCATCGAGGGGCGAATGAATACACCTGCCCGGACCTTGTGAACCGGACGTTCAACTGCGTGTAGGAGTTCAGCGTGACGTACAGCGCCATGAATCGGTCAAGGATTGTCGCAAACAGGTAGGCGTCGCCCTCACCCGCGAAGTGGTCCTCGTTCAACTCGACGTCAACCTGGATGCCCCGAAGCGGCGCTCCACGAACCATGCGCTCCTTGAATGTCGATCGGACCGCGAGGATGCCGTCCAGCATCCGTTGATGGGCCAGTGCCCGCTGCGCGTCGTGTTCTGCCTGGAAGTCGTAGACGCGAAGCAACTCCTTGAAATGATCCGCATCGGCAAGCGAAACGTAGTTCAGCGACATGTGCGAGATCAGACGCCAGTGAAGGCGCTTGCCCAGTGGCGGGCTAATCGTTGCAGTGGGTTTCAGGATGTTCCTGAACCGCATGCCCGGAGGAGAGCGGTCCGTGGGCTCGATGATGTCCTGGGCCCGCAACTCGCTCACCAGATCACGATTGGTGCAGGTCAGGTCGATCGAAATGGTCTCTTCCTTCGGCAGACTGCCGGTTTTCCCGCCGACTACGAAGGATACGTACGTGTCGGTGCCCAGCCGTGCGTCCCCCCCCTCGATGTTTGGCCGCAGGGTTGTCTGATAGTACGTCGCGCTGCGCGGGTCCGGCGTGGTCATGTGCGCGAACGAGTAAAACGGCTTGAACTCGCGCGATTCCAGCCCCTCCGACCGGACCAGACCCAACACGCGATCAACAGAGAAGACCTCGGCGTGCCGGCGGTCGGCAATGCCCGACCGAGACGGCTGAATCAGGTATTGCACCCGGTCGTGTCGCAGGCGGATCGGCTCGGCGGAATGCTCGAACAGATTGATGATCGGCACGCAGTGCAGCCGGACGTTCTCCCGCGAGACGAGGGGGAACGAATCCAATCGGCGATTGAACGTGAACGCCAACTCGATGGTATCGGTCAGTTCAAGCCTCTTGACGCTACGGTCAAGGCCGTTCACATCGATGAAAAGGAATCTGTCCTTGAACGCAAGGTACTCCTGTAGGAGGCGATACCCCGGAGACGAGCGGGCAGGATACGGAAGCACTGCCTCGCGCCGGGCGAGTCCGGCCGGGACAACGTGCTCAGCGCCGAGTGTCTCTTCGGCGCGATGATGGTCGGAGGATCCGTTGCTGACGGTCAGGCTTTCGAGGTGCCCCGCCAGCAACAGGTAGATCACGAAGGCCGTCCTGGGGTCCCCCGCAAGGTGAAACTGAACCGTCTCCAGGTCAAGGTCCTCCAACGGAGCCTTGGGCGACGATTGCAGAACCAGCACCAGCCTGACCGGCTGGGCAGAGGCCGTCTCCAACCGAACATCGCGGAGCGCCCAAGGCCGTACGGTCACCGGCCAACATGATCGGTACTGGCACTTCGTTCCGTCGATGGGAACACTCGCGAACTCGGCACCGGCCTCGACGACCAATGGGCCCTGCATCGCCTCGATCTCGGGCAGCAGCTCCAGAATGGTCATGGACGGAATCGGTCTGAGATAGTGGGGCCACAGCAGCGCCATCATGTTTGCCGTGAACTCGGGCAGCTCGTCGTCCAGCTTTTCCCGAATCCGCCCGCAGAGAAAGGCCACGCCTTCCAGGAGCCGTTCCACGTCAGGGTCGGAGCCCGTGTCGCGAAGGAAGCGCGCAATCTCCGGGTTGGCCCGAGCGAATTCCGGCCCGACTTCCCGGAGGTATCGCAACTCGTCCTGGTAATACGTGTTGAACACGGCTCACTAGCCCGCCACTTCAAACTGGCCCCCGGCAGCCAGTGACGTCTCGTACCACACACGCAACTCGCCACTGCGGCCGACGAGCAGGGCATCGACCCGGAACACCAACGTCTCCGCCCTCGCCTCCTCCAAGTGAGGCGTCACGCGGACGCGGCGAAGCCTGGGCTCGTACTTCTCGATCGTTAAGCGAATCGCCTCTTCCACCCGGCGGACGTAATCTTCACTGCCCGTGGCGAGGTCTGCCAGCGCGGGCAGACCATAATCCAACTGGGCTTCGCACATCCCCTGACGGGCGTTGAGCAACCGCCTTAGATTCCGGCGAACGGACTCGGCGAGGGCATCGACATCCTCCTCAGTCGTTGCCTGGCTGCGGCCGCGGTCGCGCACGCCGACATGCGCAAGCCGGTCCAAAAGCGTTTGCTCACGCCCCATCTTCGGAGAATCCCAATATGGCGATCCGCCGCAGACTGGCTCCGCCGCCAAAGGCGGTGGTGGCCAAGCCTACGGTGTCTGGGCCACGGCCTTAAGACAGCGATTAGCCGCTCGGCGCACGCCACTTGTCCTGCTCGACGACGCTTTCCGGCAGCCAGTTCCATTCGATCTCCTCGTACACGAAGCTGTACTGCACCATGTGCCGGTACGACTCGTTGGCTGGCACGAAGCTCATCGGGAAGTAGGGGCGGACGTCCACGACTCGGGCAGACCGCATCGTGATGAGGTAGTATCTGCTCTCCGCTCGGGAACTGGGGTCAATCCGCCAGAACTCCAGCTTCACTTCTGGCAGCCGCTGGCCGGTACAGCACGCCTTGTGCAGACCCGGCGTGGCCTTGTCGATCTGGCACACCACCCTCATTGCGCTGTGGACGCGAACGCCCGACGCCATCCCGTCTTCCTCGCGGACCGGCTGGTGGATGTAGTGTTCCATCTCGAAGACGTCGGACGAATCCGCGCGATCCTCTTTCTCGGAAGAACCAGGGAACTCCGCAACATATAGGTTAATCGGAGTCGGCATAAGAAATTCTCCTTTCTAAGCTAGCGGGGCTCCGCACCCCATGCGAGGTCGTGACCTCAAAATAGCCAAATACCCCATTGACTTGCCCTGCACATTCATCAATCGAACTGAGCGGCCTCACTCTCCTCCCGGAACGTGCCCGTCCCACGGCTGTTAGGCTGGCGGAGGGTCAAACTGCCCCACCATCGACAACTCGATCTCCACACCCTTCAGCTTGAAGTGCGGGATCATCTGAATCTCCGACTTGAACATCCCGGGCTTGCCGGGCACCGGCTCGGCCGTGACCTGGATCTCCTTCAATGGATACCTGGCGGCCAGGTTGTCGTCCAGCGTTCCCTGGCGGCAGTACTGCTTGAGCCACTTGTTGATCTCGTCCGTCATCTTCTCGGCGTCCATCACGCGGCCCATGTTCTCCCGCCAGATCACCTTCAGGTAGTGGGCTATCCGGCAGGAGATCATCAGGTAGGGAAGCGCCATGCCCAGCCGGGCGCGGGTCTCGTCCTCCTTGCCTTCCGCCGTATCCGGGAATTTCCCGACCCGCTTGCAGGACGGGGCATCAAAGAACGCCGCGTTGTCACTGCCCTTACGCATGACCAGCGGGATGAATCCGAAATTGCACAGGTCCACGTCCACGTCCTCGGAGATCAGGGTCTCCGTCGGAATCTTCGTCTGGTACTGCCCCATCGACTCGTACTGGTGCAACGGTAGATCGGGAACCGTGCCACCGCTCGTGGGCCCCACCACGGAGTTGTACCAGCCGTAGTTGGCGAAGCTCTCGGTCATCCGACCGGCCAGGGCAAACGAAGCGTTGCCCCACAAATAGCGGTCATGTGTCTCGATCCTCACGTCCTCCTCGAACGTGAAGTCCTTGACGTCCTGGTCTTCGACCGTATACGGCTTGCGCAGCAGGAAGCGAGGCATCGCCAGGCCGACGTACCGCGAGTCGTCGCTGTCACGGAAGGCGTTCCACTTCGTGTACTGAGGCTGCTCGAATATCTCGTACATCTCCGCCATTCGCGGCAACCCTTCGAAGGAATCTTCCTTCTTCCCGAACATCTTGGAACTGACGCTTCCAAGGAACGGGCACTTGGCGACCGCCGACACACGGGCGATCTCCGTCAGCAGTCCCACCTCGGGATTGCGCTGGTCGAACTCGAAGTTGGATACCATGAGCCCGTAGGGGTTGCCGCCGAATGTGTTGTACTGGTCGCGGTAGACCGTCTTGAACAGGCCTGACTTCTGCCAATCCTTGCAGTCCTGGAAATCTTCCAGCAGGTCCTCCTTCGACGTGTTCAGCACCTCGATGCGGATGTTCTGCCGGAACTCGGTGTTGTCCACCAGATACCACAGGCTGCGCCAGGCAGATTCCATCTTCTGGAATGCCTCGTTGTGCAGGACTTCGTTAACTTGGGCGCTGATCTGCTGGTCGATCTCGGCAATGAAGTCATCGACCACCTGCTTGTTGATCGTCAACTTGGCGAAGTCCAGCCCGGAGGCCTTCTGGACGATCCCGGCGATCCCCTTGCGGTACAGATCACGGTATTCGTTATCCAAATCCCAACTATCGATCAGTGAGTCCACCGCGCCGGTTTCAGCCGCTCCCGCCGCCGCCGCCTGAGCTTGTTGTGGTTGTTCCGCCATCGTTTTGTCCCTCAGTTCTGTTCCTCAGATTGCGTTTCCGAATTCATTGCTCCTGGGCCCGAGCCGATGCTTCATGGACTTGACATCCGCGGGTGCGAATCCCGGATCGCCGCTCAAGAAGGCCTCCCAGAAACCGTCGTGGCACCGCTGCCAAAGGCGCCGTCGACACAGGCTTTGGTGCCCGTGCCATGCGTCTTGCCAGAACGCCTAGGAAGGTGGCGACTCCGGAGGCGCGTCACCAGACGGCTGGCCCGCCTCGCCACCACCGGCTCCGGCCGACGCCTCGCCTTCGGCCCCCGCGGGCGCCCCCGCGGAAGAGATCATCCCCAGGATCTGCTCCCGAACGGCGGGATCCTTAATGGCGGCCAGCAGTTCCTTCTGCGCGGCCTTGTCGCCCATCTTCGGCCGCAGCGCCTTCATGGCCTCTCGAAGCTCCAGCAGGTTCTTCAACTGTGGAACCTGCCGCGCGATCGACTCCGGCCTGAAGTCCTTCAATGTGCCGAACTTCAAGGACACCGGCATCTCTCCCTGCCCGCTGATCGCATCCGACACGGACAGATCCAACGACAGATTGAAGCTCTGCATCACAGAGTCGAAATTGGACTTGTTGATGTCCAGCGGCATGCGCTCTTCGATGGGCCGCTTGTCGCCTTTCATGGTGTAATCGCCCATCACCAGCATCCGAAACGGAAGCTCCGGTTCGGCCTTGCCGCGAAGGCGGTCCGAGATTGCGATGTTCACCCGCGACTCGCGGGCCTTCGATGGTCCTTTCGCCATAGCCAGACTCCCTCTACGCTTGCGGTCCTAATGCTTACTTGTCTGTCGGCTCCGCCGCCAGCGCCGCCAGTGGGTCCAATTGACACAACCACGCAAATGAATCGCGAACACGCTGCGACATCTCCTGCGTTGCCTGCTTGTCCGCCGCCAACAGCGCCTTCCGACATTGGTACAGCGTCTGGGCCACCTCGACCGCGAGCGTTCGCTCCCACTCGTCGATGTGAAAACGCTGGACCTCGCCGTAACACTCCTCCAATAGAGGCGACGCCAACTGTAACCGCTGCGCTTGAAAACACAACTTCGCAATGCCCAGACGCCACAAAAAGCGGTCGCGACGCTGCGAACTGGCCGCCAAGCCCTCTTGAAGTTCCTTGAGCGCCTCCTTGAGCTTACCCGAACCAGCCAACTTCCGGGCCTTCTCCGAAGCCTCGGCCAGCCTGCCGTCGTCGGCCGATGCGCCGCCACCACCGCCTTGAGCGGTCACCACCTCCGATTCAACCCACATCCTGGTCTCGCCGCTGCACAACGGCATGTCGTTGCGAAACCTCAAATCGTACACACCCGTGCCCAGCCTACCGACCAGATTCGTCGTCAACCCGATGACCGCTTGTCGCGCATGGTCGTAGGCGGAACCCAGCCCAGCCATGGCGGTGCAGACGTACCTCTGAAGATCAAGCCAAAGTGGATCGCTCGATCGAAACGCCGCCTCGGCGCCTGTCAACAAGTGTTCCCAAAGCCCGTTGGCGGACTGATGCGTCAGGGCATCCACGGTCGAAGCATCGGGCGGCTCAATCTGGTACTTCGCAGCGTCGGTCGTCGGAAGCAACATCTTCGACCACTTCACGATGCGGACGAGGGCATACGGGATCGGATCAGTTGCGTCGGCTTTCCTCATGAAGGTTGCCGCCGCGAGCACCGCCTTCAGCGCCCCAGCGGAATCCCCCACCTCTCCGGCCGCGAATGTCGCCCCCCCCGGCGCCGGCGCGGCGGCAGCCGCACCCGTCGCGGGCCCGGCCGCTGTGGGAGCAGGTGCCGGCTCGGCCGCCTTGGGACGCTTGCCTGCATGCTCCCTCACGCCCCTGATGAACTTGACGAAGTCCGGCGGGTCGTCCGGCATCCGCCCGGTCAGCGCTGCCTCCAATTCCTCGATTCGGGAAACGCAAAGATCGAGCCCGTCAAAATCATCCGGCTGGGGCTGGTGGTCGCGGAACCACCCGCCCTCGGTGAACCGATCGGTCAGGGACTCGATCCGAACCTTACGCCGCCGGGGCCGCGCCGGGAATAACCCGTCCCAGAAGTTCTGCACCAGCGCGGTCATCATCCCGAGGGAAGCCGCCAAGCCTGCATAACTGTGCCGCTTGAACAACGCCAACCCCAGCGCCGCGGCAATCTCGGCGTCCTTCGATTTAGACTTCAGTATGTTTTCGCCGACCTCCTCGATTCGGTACCAATCGGGCTCGTCCGTCTCGATGCGATCCAGCTTGGACAACTCACCGACCACGAAGATGTACTGCTCGTCATCGGCAGCATCAGAGCCGCAAGGCTCGCCACCCGGAACGGGAGTCCTGCCTAGTTCCAACAGCGACTTTTCGTCGAAACTCGCCATCGAGTTCACCCGATTCGCCTGCACTGAGGCGCGTGGGCGGCAGACAACGCCTTGCTCACGCCTGCAGTCTAGACGTTCTGGTCGAATGCATTCACTGCGAGGATAGCCGGCAAGCTAACTAGGGTAACCAACATGCATGCGAAGTCAAGTCGCACCCCCCAAAAAATCCACCCAGGGCCGACTCATATCCACCCCCACCGCCGCCGGGCCGGAGCCTCCCTTCCGCGCACCCCGCTCCACGTCGCCTTCCCTCTCCTCGCTCTCATCACTCGTCCCCACCGCATCGTCTTCGGCCTCCACCGAGATGTCCTTGGTCCCGATGTCCCTCACCTGCGCCAGATCATCAACATACGCCAAGCTCCCACTCAGAGGCGTCATCAACAGAAAATCATCAGGCAGGATCTCACGGGCAATGACCGTCAAGTGGCCGCCGACCGCCCCAAGATCGCTCGAGACCACCAGTGACAGGAAGCGGTGCTCCAGATCCATTCGTGTTTCAAGCCATCGCACCCATCCGGCCGTCTGAACCTCCTGGTCAAACCCGCCCACCAGGGGAAACCGCAACGTCGCCTCAAACGTCTCGGAGTCATTCGTCGCGATGTTCCGGCCCCACGCCTCCGCCAGCCGAAACCAAGCCTCCGGCTCCTCGACCTGGAGCATGCCCTTGGCTCGATCGAACCAATCGGCCAGCGAGATCGCCCTCGCTCCCTCCACCCAGGATGCATCACGGCTCTCGGCATCGATGCCCCCCACATCAATGGTCCGCTCACCGAAGATGGCCTCGAACTGGCCGGGCGTGTTGAGGAACCGGACGACATCGTCCCGCAATGCCGTCAAATCACGACCCACCCGTGATGCACCAGCAAGCCGATCGCTCGTCGGCCCAGGCCAC
>JAFGQA010000441.1 GCA_016935885.1 Phycisphaerae bacterium
GCCATGGTGACGTCGGCCTGTCGCGCCTGCGCCAACATCTCCCGAACCGTCCGCGACGTACCAGCCTCGACGCACGCCTGATTGATCGAACCAGTCAGGACGTACGCCGCACCCATCCCAAACATCGCTGCCATCGAGGACGGCGTGGCGATCCCCCCAGCCGCTCCCACACGAATCGGCTGGGCGTATTGGTGTTCCGCCTGCATCTCGTCTCGCAGCGCGATCATCGTCGGAATGAGCGCCACGGCCGACCGGTTGTCCGTATGCCCTCCCGAGTCCGCCTCCGCCGTCAGATCCTCCGCCATCGGCACCGACCTCGCCAAGGCAGCCTGTTCCTCCGTTATATCCCCGGACTCGACCAGTGCCTGCAACAACGGCCCCGGCGGCGGCGAGAAGAACCTCTGCGCCACCTCCACCCGCGACACCTTCGCCATGACATGGTTCGGACAGACGATTCGCCCCACCGCATCGCGATGAATACCGCTCACACGATACCGAACCAACGGCAGCGTCAGACCCAAGTACGCCGACGCGCTGACCAGCCGCACCCCACGCCGCAAATACAGATCAACCGTGGCTGCCTCCAGCTCCGGCTCGTTCGGGCTATGAATCAGATTGAACCCGAACGGCGCATCCCCATTGCCTGCGAATGACGGATTCTCCGCGTCCTCTGTGCCTCCCTGTGACAGATTCCGCTGCAGCCTGTCGATAGCCGTCTCGATCCGTTCCAGCGACAGCCCCGCGGCGCCAAAAAACGCCAACATCCCCGCTCGGGCCATGGCCTCGACCATCTCCTCCGACGCGATCCCGTTCGCCATTGCCCCAGCCACGTATGCGTAACGAACACGGTGCGTCTCTCGAAACGCCGGGTCGCCCAACGCCTCCGGCCCCAACGCCGGCACGAATGCCCGCACGGGATAGCTCGGATCCACACCCACCGTATCCGCCCCCAACACGGCACGCCCCCCCACGCCGACGGCCACCTCGCCATCCCGGTCCACGACATAGACACTCCGTCTGACCCGACGCAGCGCCTGGCCAACCGCCTCCTCTCCCACCTGCACAGGTTCGTCACCGGGCACCCACCACCCCAACGCCGCCGCCCCACCTGGCAGCCGGCCCGACTGCCGCACAACAACCGGGATCTCGCCCCCCGCCGTCTCCAGATGCACCCCTGCCTCCTCGTCCTCCAACGGTAGTCTGCGCGTCACACGCACACCCAGATCCAGCAGCACGTTGCACCCCGCAAACAGCGTCCCCACCGCCAGTTTTGCCCCCGTCTTCGCCCCGGCCTGGGCCGTCAACAACGCGGACATCCCACTGCCCAACACCGTCTTGGCTAGCGACGCCGCCCTGTCAGTCGACTCACCGCCGCCGTGCTCAGCACCCCTCACTTCCTCAGGCTGACCCATATTCGAACTCCGAAGACTGCCCACCATCCGCTATTCGCTGTTCGCCATTCGCTCCTTCAGCACCGCCGGCAACTGGAATACCGTGTCCTCCGCCGCCGTCGCGCACCAGTCCACTGAATCGCCCCCCATTGTCTTCAGCCGCGCCAGCACCTCCTGAACCACCCGCTCCGGCGTGCTCGCCCCGGCCGTCACGCCCACCGTCCGGACGCCGTGCAGCCACGCCTCCTGAACCTCCGCCGCCCGATCGATGAGATAGCCGCGCACTCCCCGTGCCTTGCCCACCTCAACAAGCCGTGCCGCGTTACTCGAATTCGGCGAACCCACAACGAGCAGCAAGTCCATCCCCAACTCAGCCATCGCCTTCACCGCGTCCTGTCTATTCTGCGTCGCGTAGCAAATATCATCCGTCGGCGGCAACTCCAAACGCGGAAACCGCCGCCGCAACGCCGTCAGCACCTCCGCCGTGTCGTCCACGCCCAACGTCGTCTGCGTCAACACCATCAGCTTCTTGTCTGCCGGCACATTCACCGTCCGCGCCTGGTCTTCGTCCTCCAAAAGCGTGATGTCCTCAGGCGATTCGCCCAGCGTCCCAATCACCTCGTCGTGACCCTCGTGACCGATCAAGATCACGTGATGCCCCTGACGCACAAACCGATGCACTTCCTGATGCACCTTCGTCACTAGTGGGCACGTCGCGTCGATCAATCGCAACGACCGCCGCTTCGCCGTCGCGAACACCTCCGGCGCCACACCATGCGCGCTCAAGACCGCCAGCGCCCCTTCCGGCACTTCGTCCAACTCCTCAACAAAAACCGCCCCCTTCTCCCGCAGCGCGCTCACCACGTGGCTGTTGTGAACGATCTCCCGCCGCACGTACACCGGTGGCCCGTACACGCCGAGCGCCAGATCGACGATCTTCACCGCACGATCCACGCCCGCGCAAAACCCCCTCGGACTGGCCAACAACACCTTCATCCAGCAGACTTCCCTGCACAACACACCGCCAAAAGCCCCAGTTCGCCACCACGCCAGGAAACCACGGCACGCCACTGACAGGCCACGATCACAACATGGTACCGGAAAACAGCCAGGATTGCCCCGACATCCATCCCCCCTGACACCCATCCCCCCTCACGGTAGCTTGCCGTGTTCAGGATTGCCGCAACACCAGCCCCAGCACACGGTGGCTTGCCGTTTGGCGGATGCCTCAGCCCCCAACCACGGATCGATGCAACGACCTGGCTTGCCGTTTGGCGGATCTCCCCTCACACAAGCAGCCCTGGCACCCCACGCAACCCCTCACAAAGCGCCCGCAACGCCTGTCCACGGTGACTGATCTGGTTCTTGTGCTCCGCGGTCAACTCCGCCGTCGTCTTGCCCAATTCCGGCAGGAAGAAGTGTGGGTCATACCCAAACCCATTCGATCCCCGAGGCTCATCGATGATCTGCCCTTCGATGGTCCCCTCCACCGCCAGCAGTACGCGGTCGCCGTCCGACAATGCCAACGCGCATCGAAACCGCGCCGTCCGTTTGTCAAGCGGCACACCGCGCAACTCCGAAATCAGCCTCCGGTTATTCGCCCGATCCACTTCCACACGCCTCCCGCCGACCACACGCGTCCCGCCGGCGGCTCGGGTGCCACTGGCGGCTCGGGTGCCACTGGCGGCTTGCCCGCCAGTGCCCTTCGACGGCGCCGACATCCCCGCATACCGCGCCGACAGCACGCCGGGCGCCCCACCCAGCGCATCCACTTCCAGCCCCGAATCATCCGCCAACGTCCACAGCCCGCTCGCCCGCGCATAATACCGGGCCTTGATCGCCGCGTTCTCCGCGAACGTCGCCCCATCCTCTATGGGCGCCGCAATCTCATTCGGCAGATCCCCCAACGACAACCAACGGATGGACGATTGACCGTTGACGACTGACGCGTGCCCATCCTCGATTCTCTGCGCCCTCCGCGCCTCTGCGTCAGGCAATCGATGATTGACATGTGCGGACTGCGATCCGTAGCTTCCCCCCGATGCCCCATCTACTATCCCCCATCTCCAATCGCACAGCACCGCCGCGAGCTCGCTCGCTTTGCCGGGGTTATTCGTCGCGATCAGGACTTCCCGCACGATGCCCGTTTCCCCTATCACAAGTCATCACGCTCGGACTCCGCCCCTCCCTGCGGGATCCGCACCAGAAACGACCAGTTCGGCATCCGCTCGATCCGCCCTGTCTCCGAATTCGGCGCCCGCTTGTAGATCTTATGACCGTTCTCCAGGTTGTACATGAAATCGCCCTGCTTCCGCAGGGCATTGACAGCATCACTGTACCGCGTCTTCCCGTCACCCGAGTCGACCAACGCGTCTTCGCCAAACGTCCCCACGCAAACCGAGCTTCGCGGCTTGTCCGGATCGTGGTAGTAGTACGCCTCATGCCCCTCTGCACGCAACGCCTTGACCCACTCGACCGCGGCCTGCTTGTAATCGTGCAGCGTCGGCGTGTTGTACGTCACACCGACCTGCAACGTGTACACGCCCTTTGCACTCCGCAGATCCCACTCCGCCGGGCCAACGTCCTCGATCGGCTTCGGCAGGGGTCTGGCGCTGAAAAAGGGATACGCCTCCCCCAGTGCCAGCGTCTTGATGAACTGCAAGTCCCGTTGGATGGCGTCATTCAATTCGATGACCACGTCGCCTTTCGCATGGGATGCACTGTCGACCTTCGCCTCTACGTACTTCAGTTTGTACTCGCCATAATAGACAACGCTCTGGTTCTTCCTATGCTCCACCGCTACCTTCCCCGATCGAAGCTCCCCCACTCGCTTCAACGCGCTGGCCATCCGGTCCGCCATGACCCGACGTTGCGGCCCGCGATACGCGTTGCACTCGATCGTCCAAACCTCCTGCTCCCCCGCACGGCGGCTGCCGAACAGCCCCCCATCCGAACTGCCCGAGCCCCCCATCTTCGCGACGAACTCGTCCCACCGGTCTTTGTCCGCCTGCCTACAACCAGACGCCGCAAGCCCCGCACAGCCCACCAGGCACGCGACCACCAGAAAACCAGTTCGACGATTCATGCCCTGCCCTTAGGTCGTCGGGCCTCGACACTCGCGGCGCCCCGACGCTTCGACATCTCGACGTCTCAACCCAGCGCTGCCTGTTGAACCCTATGCAACCGCCGGATACCCTTCCCGGCCAACTCCAGCATCTTCATCATCTGCGATTGGCTGAATGTGCCCGCCTCCGCGGTCCCCTGCACCTCGACGAACCGTCCTGCCCCTGTCTGCACGACGTTGAAGTCGACCTCCGCGTCACGATCCTCGCCATAGCACAAGTCCAACAGCGTCTTGCCACCGACCAGGCCCACGCTGACCGCCGCCACAGAGTCGACAACCGGATCATCTTCCAAGGCCCCCCGCTCGCGGAGGGCCCGAATGGCGTCCACCAATGCCACGAACGCCCCAGTAATGCTGGCCGTCCGCGTTCCCCCGTCGGCCTGCAAGACGTCGCAATCCAGCCAGATCGTCCGCCGCCCAAGACGCCCCATGTCCACCACGGCCCGCAGGGACCGCCCGATCAAACGCTGGATCTCCTGCGTCCGCCCGTCGATCTTTCCACCACGATTCCGCGCCCGACGCTCTCCCGTGCTCGCCGGCAGCATCTCGTATTCCGCCGTCAACCAGCCCAGACCGGATTCCTGCCGCCACGTCGGCACCGCCTCTTCCACGCACGCCGTGCACAAGACGTGCGTCCCGCCCGTCTTGATCAACACTGATCCCGCCGCCGCCTGGATGAACCCTCGCTGGATCTCCACGCCACGAAGCTCGTCCGCCCGACGTCCGTCCACCCGCGCCATCCGATCTCCTGAAGATGCTGTCAACCGTCAGCAGTCAGCATTCGGTCATCTCTCATCCTTCATCCTTCATCCTTCATCCTTCATCCTTCATCCTTCACCAAGAGCCCCCGGCCTTGGCCGGCGCCTCCTGGCGAACCGCAATCATCCTGGCTTACCGCCACCGGTCAAGCCCCAAGCTCGCCAATCGCTCCCCCAACGCCGCCGACTCCGTCCGCACGGAGATTCGCCGTCGCGTCTCCCCCGTCACCGACAGCTCAATCCACAATGTCCCTGACTCAAACGCCTCGGAGACGCGATCGGCCCACTCGACGAGCACGACCCCGCCTCCCAAGCACATCTCCTCAAACCCCAATCCCTCCAACTCCTGCGCGCCCGCAAGCCGATAGGCGTCCAGATGATACACGTGCAGACGACCCTCATGCTCATTTACGATAACAAATGTCGGACTATTCACGAGCCGTTCGTCTGCCACGCCCAGGCCACCGGCGATCCCCTTGATCAGATGTGTCTTCCCCGACCCCAGTGGCCCGATCAGCCCCGCAACGTCCCCCGCCTCCAAACACGCCGCGAGCGCCCGCCCAATCTCCAGCGTCTCTTCCACACTCCTGGATACGATTTCGAGCAACCCACTCATCATCAGTGCCAGGATTCACGGCTTCGAGGATTCAAGCATCCCCATCAACCACATCACTGAGATCCTCAGACGCTTGACGCTTTGACAGCCTGAATCCCCTTTCCCATCCTTGAGCCTTCATCCTTCATCCTTCATCCTTCATCCTTCATCCTTCATCCTTCATCACTCCCCCTCTCCGTCCAATGCTCCCAGCCTCGTGGCTTCACCGCCACTCGGCTCCCATCGGCCTGCCGCAGCCACAGGCCCTCCTGCACGATCGCCTCCCCAACTCGCGCCCACGGACACGGCAGTCCCACTTTCGCCACCGCGGCGGCATCGATCGCAAACAGGAGCTCGAAGTCCTCGCCATCGTCGAACAGATGTTCCATCGGACCGCGCCTGTCCTCCCGCGACGCCGTCACCGCCGCATCCGAGATCACCCCTCCCAGCGCAGCCGCGTCGAATTCTATCCCGCACCCTGACGCCGACGCCATGCGGTGCCCGTCTGTAGATAGACCGTCGCTCAGGTCCATCATCGCGTGCAGGGCCGACCCAAGGCCCCGTGACAGCGCCCGCGCCTCGAGAACGCGAGGCTCAAAATCCAAATGATGTCCCAGCAGGCTCCCCCCCAGCCGTCCCGTTACGCATACCGCATCCCCCACGCGCATCCCGTCACGCCGCACCGGGCGCGTGCCTCCCACGCGTCCCGCCTCACGACCTGCTGACGCCCCGGCACCATGGCGTTTCGATGTTTCGACGTTTCGACGTTCCAACGTTTCAACGTTTCGACGTTTCGACGTTTCGGCGTCTCCCCAAGGTTCGGCGATCACCGCCACGTCGACCACCAGCGGCCTGGCCCAGCTATTCGTGTCACCTCCCACAATGACACAATCATACCTCCGCGCCAGATCGGCCATCCCGACAAACAACCCCTGCGCCTGCTCCATCGTCCACGAATCCGGCAGCGCCACACTGACCACCGCGTAAAGCGGCCGAACCGCCATCGCCGCGCAGTCCGACAGATTCACAGCCAGCGCCTTCCGCCCGATCTGCTCGGGCGAATGCACCGACGTGTCGAAGTGTACGCCGTCCATCAACATGTCCGCCGCCACGAGCATCGCCCCATCGGGCGCCCGCAGCATCGCCATGTCGTCGCCGATCCCGATACGAACGCCGGCCCCTTTCGCCGGATACTTCGACGCAATCCACGCCACGAAGCTGTCTTCGCCTTTCTCCATACGAATCATTATACATGGTCTAAGAGCTAAGGAGACGAGGGGGGTGCAGAGTTGAGTGTCGCCAAGACCTAAGCGATAGGGCACACAATGCAGCTTGATTTTTCATCCTTCATCCTTCATTCTTCAGCCCTGTCCAACACACCCAAGGAGGTACCCCATGGCGAAAACGAGCGTCATCGTCGTCGCGGCGGGCAAAGGTGAGCGCTTCGGGGACAAGGAAAGCAAGGTCTTCGCGAAGATCGACGGTCAGCCCCTCTTCCTCCGAGCCCTTCAGCTCTTCGTCAACCGCGAGGACGTCTGCCAGACCATCCTCGTCGCCGCCCCCGAAGACATGGGCCAGATGAGGTCGAAATACGCCGCCAACATCGGCTTCATGGGCGTCAAGCTGGTCGAAGGCGGCGCCGAACGCCACGACTCCGTCGCCAACGGCCTCGCCGAGGTCAGCGACGACGCGGAGTACGTCGCCATCCACGACGCAGCCCGCGTTTGCGTCGCCGAAGTCTGGATCGACCAAGCCTTCCAGGCCGCCACGGAATCTGGCGCGGCCATCCCCGTGATCCCCGTCGACGCCACGCTCAAACGTGTCGGTCCCGACCGGATCGTCACCGAGACCATCTCCCGCGAGGGCCTCCACATGGCCCAGACACCACAGGTCTTCCGCAAGGCCGTCATAGAGGAGGCCTACGCCGCACTGAAAGAAAAGGGGCCTGAGATGCTCGGCGATCTCCCCCTCACAGACGACGCCCAGCTCGTCGCCGCCACCGGCCACCCCGTCACGGCCATCGCCGGCGACAGCCGCAACATCAAGATCACCACAAAGGACGACCTCAAGCTCGCGTCGGCCGTGCTCAAGGCCCTCCCACAGAAGGCCGTCGCCCGCCGCGGCCCCTTCGAAGATGCGCAGTGGTAGCCCAGGTTCGTGAGGCGTCGTTCTTGTCGCGCCGCTCGTGAAGTGCGACGTGCCCAGAAGGATTCGGCTGCGTGCCCGATGCCCGCGTGGCCGCTCGTGGGCCCGTGCCGCGACCCCGCTCATCTCGCAGAATACGCTTCGCGAGATACGAGAGACGCTTCACGAGATACGCTTCACGACCTTGACCGCCGCCCCCGCAAATGGTGCAATACAGCCATTCGAGGTTACGCGAGCTTGGACAGGCTCCGGTCTTCGACGAGAAAGTGCTACCGCGCCCGCGTCCGCCGTTTTGACGTTCCGGCGTTTTGAGCTTTCAAGGATGGCCCCGATGAATACCACCCGTTATCGCCGTCTTGCCCTCTTGCTCTCCCCCATCGTGGTGCTGAGCCCCTGCCTCCTCGGTTGTGAAGGCATCGACCGCAGGCACGATCCCCGTGTCGCTGACATCCAGCCTCCCCCGGAAGACGCGCCCGTCGGCACCACCGAGACCACTACCGAACTCGCGGACTTCCCCGACATCGTCGAGCGGGTGTCGGCCACCAGGGAATCCCTGCTGGTCGTTCGTGAACAGTACTTCGACGAACTCCGCATTCTCGAGCGCGCCTACCTCCAGGCAGGTGATACCGTCAGGGCCAACTGGGCCCGACGCCAGCGCGAACGTCTCGAGGAAGCCAAGGTCGAACCATATCCCTACCTGACCAACGAACCGCCCGAGTACCACGTCGAAGCAGCCCCCGAGCAGCTCATCCCCGACGCGGACGCAATCTACAACGAGGCCATGGCCTTGCTCAACCAGGTCCGCGGCATCCCCCTCGCCGGCCATCTTGAGGGGCATAAGAAGAAGGCCCAACAGGCCCTCAATCTCTTCAAACGCGTCCTCCGCGATTATCCCACCTCCGACAAGGTGGACGATTGCGCGTTCTACTGCGGTGAGATCTACAAGGAGTACCTCCGCGACGACGATCCGGACAACGAGCTCGCCATCCGCTACTACAAATGGGCCTTCGCCCTTGATCCTCGAACGCCCCATGCCGCCCGCTTCCAGTGCGCCGTGGTGTACGACTATCGGCGACACGATCGGGCCAGCGCCCTCGAACTCTATCATCAAGTCCTCGATAGCGAGGAGGACGGCAACATGTCAAACATGCGCTGGGCCGCCAGCCGCATCAAGGAACTCACCGACGACGACGCCAGCCCCTTGCGCCCGAGGACGGCTGATCGCGTCGTCACGCCGGCCTCTGACCTCGCAGAGCCCGACGGAAACCCCTGATCGCGCCTGTCTGCCGACAGGCGGGTGGGAGCCTGGCCATGTTGTCCCGGCAGGGGATCGAGGATCATATCGCTACGATCCGTTCAGCCGTACGCGGTTTGCATCAAGGTGACGGAGACACCGCGTCCTGCGTGGAAATCAGCAACCACCGGCAGAACCGGTGGTATGAGGAAGACCCCTGAAAGGGGCATGGGTGCCCCATCCTTTGCTCATGGGTGCCCCATCCTTTGCGCAGCAAAGGGTGGGGGATCACTCTCCCGCACAACGCACGGGTGCACGGGTGCCCCATCCCTTGCGCAGCAAAGGGTGGGGGATCACTCTCCCGCACAACAGGGGAATCCCCCACCCTCTCTTTCAGAAAGGATGGGGCACACAAGCCATGTTGTCCCGGCAGGTGATCGAGGATCATATTGCTACGATCCGTTCAGCCGTGCGAGCTTTGGATCAATGTGAAGGCAACATCGCGTCCTGCGTGCAAATAAGCAACCACCGGCAGAGCCGGTGGTCCCTGATTGCTGAAACTGACCGCTTCGCCTTCGGAATTCGCGACAGCTCCGAAGAGCCTCGGGCTTAACAGCCCGTGGCAAAACTGTGGCACCGGCGTCTCGCCGGTGGTTTTCACGATCAGGAACGGCGTTTCCGAACCGCTGTTTTCCCTTTTACCACGGGCGGTTAAGCCCGTGCCTTGTCCTCGGAGGAACCGGTCAGTCTGAGTTGATTAGTTGATCACCGCCGGAAGTGTCAGTGTAAACGTCGTCCCATCCCCCGGCTTGCTCGCGACGCTAATCTCCCCGTCCTGCTCCTCCATCAGTTGCTTGCAGATATGCAGCCCCATGCCGATGCCCCGGCGGTCGGGTCGCCCTTCGTGCTGCTTCGTGGTGAAGAACGGCTCGAAGATCTTCTCCAGATGCTCCGGCTTGATGCCCCGCCCCGTATCCGCCACGGTGATCATCACCCTGCCGTCGCCCGCAGCTTTCCCGGAAACCTTCAGGCTGCCGGGCCCGTCCAACATCGCCTGCCGCGCGTTGATGATCAGATTGAACAGCACATGCCGCAAGCTGCTGGCCGTGGCCCGAGCCTTCAGGTCTTCCGGGACATCCACCGCCAGCGAGATGTTGTCCTTCTCTAAATCCCGACCCAGACACTCCACCGCCTCCACGACCAGCGGCAGGATCGGCGTGTCCACCGGTCCCATCTGGTCGTCCACCGCCATGCCCAGAACGCGGTGGCACAGCGTGGACAGCCGCTGGGCGTTCTTCAAGGTCTTCTCAACCGCCGTCCGCATCAGCTCCCCGTCGCCCTGCTGGAGGGCATACTGGCAGTAGCCCACGATCGGTGTGACCAGATTGTTGAACTCGTGGGCCAGCATCGTCGAGACGGTGCCCAGCGACGCCAGCCGCTGAAGCTGCTGCACCTGTCGCTGGAGCAGTGCGAGATGGCTCTCCAGGCCATCAAGTTGCTCCACGATGCCCGTCTGCATCTGCGAAGGGTTGATATCGTTCGAGGATTCCGGGACCATGTATCGTGTTCGGTCGTCACTGTCAGCGATCGACCGTGTTATCGGCAGATGCCCGCGCGAACTTGACCACTGTCAGCGGTCAACGGATGCCGAATAGCTGAACCTCCATGGACCTGCAATCCAGACTCGACGCCTTGCTCTCGCTCGCCGAGGAAATCGGCCTCTCCGTCCGGCGTGAGCCGCTAGGAGGCGATGGCGGCGGCTACTGCACGCTGCGTGGCCAGCGGATTCTGTTCATCGACACCTCTGCCGACCTGGAAGCGCGCTACGAGACGACACTGGCGTCCCTGGCACCCTTGCCCGAAGTCGATCAGCGATACCTGCCCCCGGAGATACGCGAAGACATCGACCGCCAACGAGCCGCCAACAACACGCACGAGTCTTGAGCCCGCCCGTGTCCCACACACCGATGCCCGCCCTCGTGTTGGCGCAAGGTCCTGCTTCGGGAGTCCCTTTTCTCGCTCGCTCTCAACGTGTATCCTGTCCAACGAACAAGTCGCAACGCACGATGCGGCTCCCGGTCCATCACCACGAGGCCCACCCATGACACTGATGATGACCGTCTCGGGCGTCAGGGGGATCGTCGGTCAGACCATGACGCCGACGCTCGCCGCGGAACTCGGGGCCGCATTCGGCTCCCACCTCGGCGGCGGCACGGTCGTCGTCGGTCGTGACTCCCGGCCCAGCGGGCCGATGGTACACAGCGCCCTGGCCGCCGGCCTGCTCGCCACCGGCTGCAATGTCGTCGACCTTGGCATCGTATCCACGCCCGGCGTGGCCGTGATGATTCGCCATCGCGAGGCCGCAGGTGGCGTCGTCATCACCGCCAGCCACAACCCCGCCGAGTGGAACGGTATCAAATTCCTCACTGCGCAGAGCTTCGCCCCACCTCCTGAAGAAGCCGCCAAGATCCTGGGCCGATACCAGGACAAGTCCTTCGTACTGGTTGACGTCCACCACGTCGGACGCGTCGAACGCGACGATTCCACGCACGAACGGCACGTCGCCCGCGTGATGAGCGTGCTCGACGTAAAGGCGATTCACAACAAGCGGTTCACGGTCGTCCTCGACAGCGTCAACGGCGCCGGTGGGCTGGGCGGCCACTTGCTTCTGGAGAAGCTGGGTTGCCAGGTCATTCACATCAACGCCGAGCCCACGGGGCGATTCGCCCATGCGCCCGAGCCGATTCGGGAGAACCTGACCGGCCTGTGCGACGCCGTACGGCAGCACCACGCCAACCTCGGCTTCGCCCAGGACCCCGACGCCGACCGCCTCGCCATCGTGGACGACCTGGGCCGGTACATCGGCGAGGAGTACACCGTCGCCCTGGCGGCCAAGTTCATGTTCGCCAGACGTCACGGCCCCGCGGCCGTGAACCTCTCCACTTCAAGGATGATCGACGACCTCGCCGCACAAGCCGGCGGCGATTGCGTCGTCCACCGCACGCCCGTCGGCGAGGCCAACGTCGCCCGCGCCGTTCTGGAGTACGGCTGCGTCATCGGCGGTGAGGGCAACGGCGGCGTCATCGATCCACGCATCTCTGCCGTCCGTGACAGTCTCGTTGGCATGGGCTTCGTGTTGAACCTGCTCGCGGACGACGGCCGCCCGCTGTTCGCTCTCGTGGACGAGGTGCCCGGCTACGTCATGCTGAAGCGCAAGTTCCAACTGGACCGCGACAAGATTGATGCCTGGCTGCGGCGCGTCCCCGAAGTCGTCGGCGACGGCCGTTTGAACGACGCCGACGGCCTCCGCATCGACTGGCCGGACGGCTGGGTCCACCTCCGCCCGTCCAACACCGAACCCATAGCCCGCGTCATTGCCGAAGCCGCCGACAGTGCCACCGCTCAGGCACTCGTCAAGCGTGTCACCGATTTGCTATGACGATCGGGTGTACGTTACGATTGTAGGTTGGATTTCGGCACCGGGGTAAGAGCCCCCGACCTTCACCGGGGTAAGAGCCCCCGACCTTGGTCGGGGGGCACGTTCTCAAGGACATCCGGCTGCCCCCCGGCCAAGGCCGGGGGCTCTTGAACGTCGCTGCAAGCTGATTTGTCTTGGGCGATCTCAAGTTCCTCGC
>JAFGQA010000442.1 GCA_016935885.1 Phycisphaerae bacterium
AGAACTCCTCGAAATGGACCTCGAACAGAAGAAACTCTACGACCTCCTGCAATGACCGGGTGTCCCAATTCGGAACTCAGGAAAGGCCAACTCCTTGAAGTCCCTGATTCGCAGGCCCAGGCGGGATATGAATGGCCCGATGGCCTCCGGCCCCCCTTCAGGGGCAAATGGCCCTTGAAGAGGATCCGGTCGCGCCGGCCAAGCTCATCCCGTTCCCCCGTGAATGACAAACATGCGGTGGGGCCGAATCTCGTGTGGACTACACGCGTCGGAGCGGGCTCTTGACCACAGCCGTGCGGCTGTGTGGCTTCTGTGGTGACCGCGTTTCACTTGGCGCGACGGGCTCCTTCTCCATCCCGCTCGCCATCCGAGCCAGCGTCAACAGCTTGGGAATGAAGTAGCTGTTGGGATCCAACCGTGCCGCCTGCTCGAGATATGGGTGCGCATCACCCGGCCCCTCGGTGTAGTAGGTGACGTAGCCCAGTAGCGTCATCGCGCCCGCGTCGTCGGGGTGCTTCGCGGCGTGCGCCTTGAGCGCCCGCAAGTGCCGATCGAAGTCGGCCTTGTCGCCGTATTCGTCGCGGATGTCGTATTGCTTGTGAGGCAAGCTTGGCGATAGTTCGAAGGCTCGGGCGATCAGCTTCGTTGCCTCGCCGTATCGCCCGAGCGCGAACAGGGCGTGGCCGGCGTGGAGGCGTGAGGCCGCGTCGGCTTGGTTCTTCTCCGCGGCCCCGAGCAGCTTGATGGCCGCCCAGTCGTAGCGGCCGTCGCGGAACATGATGATCGCTTCGTCGAACATCTCGCGGTGCTGGTTCAGCAACCGGCCGGCCCGCGCCGCGGCGATGTACCAGACGTATTCATGGTCGGCGTCGTAGCGGCCCTGCTCGTAGGCGTCCCAGGCATCGCCCCAATACGGTGAGTAGCCGTAATCATAGACGTATCCGTGACGATAACCGGGGCCATACGCGCGTCGCGGAAGTCGGTTGTGTCGGTAGGGCGACCGAATATGCCCGTGTCGTGAACTGTACGGGCGGCGTTGGGTGCCGTAGTCTGGATAGGTTCGCATTCGCGGGCTGTAGAGGTCTGGGCGATATGGGTGCGGACGGACGTATCGGCCCGATGCCAGCCGATACCATTCTTCCGCCTGCCCGGCTTGCTCGCCCCCAGCGCTTTGTTCGCGCAGCAGGATATCGTACGGCCGCACCGCCGACTGCCGGGGAGGGTCCGCGCGGACTGAAGTCCGCGGCTCTTCTTCGTCACCGCGGGCCTTGGACGTCGTCTGGGCAAGAAGACCGCTCGTGGGAATGCACAAGGAAGCGACAAGGGATAAAGGGAGAAGGCATTGGCTCATGGCTGGGACTCCGGATGGTCGCGGCATGACACAGCAGCGGGTTCTCGACGCCGACCGATAATACGCCGCACGGCCGCGCGTACCTAGGTCCGCGTGTCCTCGCTCGCCCTCGCGCAACGAGCCCGCCGCCCGTCGTCTGCCTGCACCATAATAACAGACAACGCGCCCCGGGGTGGGGATAGTCCAAAAAGCCGTCAGGAGCCTTCTATCTCATTGTCTTTCTGTTCCGATCCGATCTAAGCGCGGGTTCCGGAACGCTCCCGGATGACGTGGGTCGGAAGGTCCGGTATACCCAATCCTTCGGCAGAGATGGAGCGGGAAAATGAAGCATTCCGGTCACGGGTACATACGCCCGATCGCGTCGTTCCGCCGCCCGATCGCATCGTTCAGTTTGGCGGTGGTTCTGGTCATCTGTTCTTCCGCTATCTTTGCCCTCTGTCCCGCCTGCGACATCAGCGTGTTGACCGGCGCACCCAGCGAGATGGGCTTCTCGGTCCTGAATCTCCGGGTCGAAAACGCCACGACGAGCTTCGCCAGCGTGACCATTACGCCGGGACTTGAGGCTTCGACATCTGCGGGACAGGCCGAGGCCGATTCCGAATCGGATGACGGCGCGACCGTCATTCGCGTGCCACCGGGCTCGGTCTCCAATGGCACACTGCAATGCGCCAGCAGCACGCCGCAGCCGTGGGGGTTCTCGGTCCGGGCTACCGTGGGAACCGGCCAAACACCACCGACGGTGCTGTTCGAGGGCGACGGTACGGGGACGCCTGGCTTCGACGACGGCAGCATCGGCGCCGAGGGGGAGCGGTTCCTGGTCCGTGGCGCGCACTATGGCTGCGGTGACACCGTTGTCATCCGGGTTACCGACGACGGCACCCGGGCCGGCGCCGGGACAAGCGGCGCGCCGCAGGGAATCATCAAACATTACGCCCTGGGAGAAACGGTTCCCCCCAGTTCCCTTGAGCCGGACGAGCCAACCGACGGTGCTGGCGGCGGCACGGATGGGGACGGCTCCGGTGGCGACGGACAGACCACCGATCAGGCGACCGGGGAAGTCCACATTCAGATCACAAACCAAACGGACTACGTCATGCAGGTCCTGCTGGCCAGTGCATCCGCCGCGGAGGGCGAGGGCGTGCCCGTCCACGTCCCGCCGAATTCCACGACCACGGGCGCGACGACTTGCTACGCGCAGTTCACCATGACGGCCACCACGATCGTGTTCGACGGCGGCGAGGAAGAGAATCCCCCCCGCGTGTGGAAATACGCCCATGTGATTCTCACCGGGGCTGGGACGGGTGTTCCCGGTTTCGATGAGGGCTGCATCGGTGGCGTCGGCGAGCGGACGTTCGTCCGTGGGGAGCATTTCAACTGCGACGACATGATTGTCGTCACCATCAGCGACCCCGGCGAGCCGCAGCCCAACATCGCCGAGGCGGTCGTCGGCACCGGCACGGTCTCCGTCACCTCCGGGCAATAGCGGAGCGGAGAAGGGGTCCGGCTGTTTCAGGACCCTATGTGGCACAGCGCGGCCTCCGGCAGCGGGGCTTTATAATGTCGAGATAGTGTCGAGGAAAGCCCAACGAGCCACGGGCTTTGGGCCACGAGTCTGGGAGTTTTTCCGTCGAATACCGAAACAGTCCGCGTTACCGGTGCTGGGCGCGGCGGCAATTCGGGCGACAAGACAAAAAATCCCAAAACTCCATGCGGACCACGAACGCCGTCGCTACGATCGTCCCGTTCGAACGGCCGCGTGGACTGAAGTCCGCGGCTCTTCCTACTGACAACCGAGAGCGCACCCATGACCTTGCTCGCCGCCCCCGTCTTCGGCAACTCGATCGAGCAGATCCGCCGCGACAGGGAGGCCGCCGTCAAACACGGCGCCGATCTGATCGAGCTGCGAATCGACCTGATGGAAGGTGTCAGCGACGACGACATCCGCTCGCTGCGAAACAGCAGGGGTCTCCCGATCATCCTGACCATCCGCTCAGCGGCCGAGGGCGGCCGATGGCCCGGGGATGACGACGAGAGGATCGGCCGCCTGATCGCACTCGGCCCCTTCGTGGACTACATCGACGTCGAGTTGGCAACCTACCAGCGGTCCGCCGATATTCGCCAGAAGATCGGCCTGGCGTTGAAGTGCGCCGGCTACGTCTCCCAGGCGGGCGGCAAGGAGGAGAACGTCCATCCCGGCAAGCGGAAGCTGATTCTCTCCAGACACGACCTGACGTCGCGGCCACCGACGTTGCAGGCCGACTTCGTCGCTATGCTCGACGAACCCGCCTGCCACGTGCCAAAGCTCGTTTGGCGGGGCCGAACGATCCGCGACAACTTCGAGGCGTTCGATCTGATGAGGGAGAGCCCCCGGCCTGCCATCGTCATCTGCATGGGAGAAGAAGGCCTGCTGTCCCGAGTCCTGGCCAGGAAATTCGGGGCGTTTGCCACGTTCGCGGCCGTGGCGGCCGGCAGTGAGACCGCCGCCGGGCAGGCCTCGATCGCGGATATGAAGGAACTGTACCGCTGGGACGCCATCGACGGGGACACCAGGGTCTACGGCGTGATCGGAGATCCCGTCGGGCACTCGATCAGCCCCCGTGTCCACAACGCCGCGTTCGCCGCCACGGGCGAGAATGCCGTCTATCTCCCGATGCGGGTCGGGCCTTCCTACGAGTCATTCAAGGCCTTTATGAGCGAGGTCCTGGCAAGGCCCTGGCTGGATTTTCGCGGGTTCAGCGTGACCATTCCCCATAAGGAGAACGCCGTGCGGTACCTCCGGGAGGCTGGCGGCACGATTGACCCACTTGCCGAACGCCTTGGTGCGGTGAACACGCTAAGCCTCACAACGGATGGCCGGTTAACCGGCCACAACACGGACTGTGCCGCCGCAATCGACGCCATCGCCGCCGGCCTGCGAACCTCCCGCGCAAAGCCCCGCGATGCCGAGGCCAGCGCCGCAGGGGCCCCCGGCCTTGGCCGGGGGGTGGCCGAGCGACCAGTGGGCTCGCGACCATTCGAGGAGCACCCCCCGGCCAAGGCCGGGGGCTCTCGTGATGGAGTGCAGATGGAATCCGCGCTGTCCGGCCTCGGCGTCGCGGTGCTCGGGGCAGGCGGTGCCGCACGGGCCATCGTTGCCGGCCTGGCCGAGGCCGGAGCCCACGTCACGATCTTCAACCGGACCGAAGACAAAGCCCGGGCCCTCGCCGAGACCTTCGGCTGCCGCCATCTCCCCTGGCCGCAGCGCGTGAAGGCCGACGCCACCTTGGTCGTGAATTGCACGAGCGTGGGATTGTGGCCGGCCGTGAACGCCTCGCCTCTCCCCGCCACTGCCCTGAGGCCCGGCATGACCGTCTTCGACACGATCTACAACCCCCTGCGGACGCGACTGCTGAGGGAGGCCGACGATTGCGGCTGTGCCACCATCGACGGCCTAACCATGTTCGCCCTCCAGGCGCGAGCTCAGTTCGAAATCTGGACAGGCCGCCGCCTCCCCGCGGAGACCATTCGCCAGGTGGCCGTGAAAGCCGTCGGCGGTCAGCAATCAGCAATTAGTGAATAAGATGCCGCGATCGCGTGCCGAATGCTCGGTGGCGTCCGATAACCCAGACTGTCCGGCTCCTTCGATTGACGATTGGGGATTCACGATTGGGGATTGACGATTGGGGATTGGCGATTGGGGATTGGCGATTGGGGATTGGGATCTGGCTTGCCGCTTGGCGGCCCCCGCGGCTTCCAGCGTCATTCGTGGAGCGTGAAGCGTCGTTCGTGAGGCGTGAAGCGTCAGCAGCAGGCGCGAACGAGATACGCTTCACGAGATGCGCATTGGGGATTGACCGCTGGTCAACTTCTGCTCAAGATGCCTAGTCTCGGGAGCGTGTGTCACTGCTCTGTGGGCAGTGCGCTGGGTGCCACTGGCAGCTTGCCTGCCAGTGTGGCCACCGATGGCTGATGGCCAGAAGGTGCTGACCGCTGGAAGCTGATACATGAAGTTGCTCTACTGTTCAGACCTGCACGGCGACGAGGATCAGTATGCTCGGCTGGTCAGCCTGGCGGGCCAGCAGTGTCCGGACGTCGTCGTGTTGGGGGGAGACATGCTGCCCGACGACTCCGCCTTGAAACCGCAGCGCATGGGCCACGGCCAGCCGGAATTCGTGCGGCGGCAGTTCAAGGCATCGATCGCTGCCCTTCGCGACGCCTGCGATTGCAAGGCTGTCCTGGTCGTCTTCGGCAACCACGACTGGGAGAGCAGCGTTGTCGCCATGGAAGAATTGGCCGACGGCGGGCTGGTCACAATCCTCAATCTCGAGGACCCCGTCCGAATCGATGGCCTCAGCTTTGTGGGGTACTCCTACACGCCGCCGACACCGTGGTATGTCAAGGACTTCGAACGCCTGGATCAACCCGGCGACCGCCCACCGCTTCTTGGCGGCGGACGGTGGGACAGTCGTTTTTCCAAGGCCGTCTCACACGGCGCTGAGCGCCTCTTCGGGAATGCCCCCACCATCGCCGACGACCTTGCCACACTGAGGCCCCCGCCGGCGCCCTGGGTCTTCGTTGCCCATGCCCCGCCTTTCGAGACCCATCTGGACCGTACCCACGGCGACGTGCCCTGGGGATCTCGAGCCGTCCTTGATGCTATCCGGAAGCACCATCCAATGCTCTCCCTCCATGGACATGTTCATGAGTCACCGTCTGTCTCCGGAGAGTACCGGCACGACATCCAAGGCACCGTTGCCATCAATGCGGGCCAGCAGCGAAGAAGACTCAACTATGCCGTCATCCACATTGATGTCGCCGGCTGCAAGGTCACACAGGTTGAACACGGGCAGCGATCGTGAATCTCATCCTTGTGGGGTATCGCGGAAGCGGAAAGAGCACGGTAGGGTCCTTCTTGGCCAAGCGCCTCGGCTGGACGTTCGTCGACCTCGACGCACTTGTCGTCCAACGCGCCGGCCGAACCGTCGCCCAGATCTTTGCGCAGGAGGGTGAGGCCGGTTTCCGCCGAAGGGAGCGAGACACGTGGCTGTCTATCCGGAAATCGAACCGACAGGTTATTGCCTTGGGCGGCGGCGCCCTGACCGATCCCGATATCCGGGCGAAGGTCAAACGCATCGGCAAAGTCGTCTGGCTTCGCGCGCCCGCAGCGGTACTGTGGTCTAGAATCAACCAGGACGTCCAATCGCCAGACACTCGACCCGACCTCACCCGCGGCGGGGGGCTTACCGAGATCGAAGCCTTGCTGAAGCATCGCGAGCCGCTTTACCGACGCGCGGCCGACCAGGTGGTTGATACTGTCGGGGGAACGCCGGAAGGAATCGCCGATGCCATCGAGACCTGGTATCGCGCCGACGCCGCGCCAGAACGTGACCAGGCCCCTTTCGAAAGGTGAACGCCACCTTGGACTCCCCCGCCTTCTGGATCATTCCGGTCGCCGTCCTCGGCGCTGTCGTCGGCAGCTTCCTGAACGTCGTCATCTTTCGCCTCCCACGCGGGCTTTCTATCTCCCAGCCCCGCTGGTCCTTTTGCCCGCATTGTGAAGGCCGCGTCCGCTCCTACCACAATGTGCCGATCCTCAGTTGGTTCTGGCTCCGTGGCCGCTGCCGGTATTGCGCCGCGCCGATCGCCACGGTCTACCCCGTCATCGAGTGCGCGACCCTGCTGCTGTTCATTACGGTTTGGGATGCGCTCTTCCTGACCAGGTCTGTCCCGACCGTCGCCTCGTCCGCCGGGAGCTGGTCCGGCGACTGGCCGATGGCCATTGCCTATGTTGTCTTGTTCGCGGGCCTGCTCGCCATCTCCTGCATGGACATTGAGACCTACAGCATCGACATCCGCGTCTCCGCCTTCGTGACAATCGTGGGGGTCGCCTGTCATGCCGTTTGGGGTATCCCGGCTGTGCTGCTCGCACCGACCACCGCGTCCACCGGGGCGTTGCCGCCGGCGCTCTGCCTGATTGGCGCGGCGATGGGACTTGCGTGGGTCTTGACCCACTTCGTTGGGGCACGCCTGACCCGGCTGCGCATCTTGTCTCACGGTGGCCCAAACGCGACTTGTCCAAATGACGGCGAATCCCACGATGGCGACGGAGCCCCCGAGACCACTGACGCGAGAGCCGTGCCCAACGAACCCGCACGGGTCGGTCTAACCCCCGTCCGACCCGTGGACGGCGACTTGCCGACGGCCTACACCGACACGGCCAACCAGCGCTTCCAACCCCTGCCGATTGCCGTATTCTGCGGCGTGGTCCTCGCCTTGGTCGTCTGGCAAACCGTCGCCCCCGATCACCGGCTGCTCCACGATACCATCCCAGCGGGCGGCCAACGGGGCTTCGTCGCCTGCTTCGTGCTCATGCTCCTGCTGATCCTTGCCTCTTTGACGAAGCGCGAGGCCGACGAGCAGATCGTCCAGGAAATCGAGGCCGAGCGAGAGGGGGCCAGATCCATGGCGCTCCGCGAGTTTGCGTGGTTCATCCCGGCACTGTGCGTCGGCATCGGCCTGTTCGTCCTCCTCCGACGCGGCGGGCAGATCGCGGCAACCTGGCAGGATGCGGTCGGTGCCGCCTCTGGCCTCGGCGTCCTGTCGCCGCATGTCGCCGGCGCATTGTACGCCGTTGCCGGCATGGTCTTTGCCGCCGCACTCGGCTGGTTTGTTCGGATTCTCGGTACGCTTGCCTTCGGCAAGGAGGCCTTCGGGACCGGTGACATCCACATCATGGCGGCCATGGGCGCCGTCGCCGGTTTCTGGGCAGTGGTCTTCAGCTTCTTTCTCGCCGCCGTCCTTGCCCTGATCGGCGTCCTGGCGACGCTGTTCCGCAAGTCCAGCCGGGCGATTCCGCTCGGCCCCTGGCTGGCGATGGGTCTGTTCGTCACCTTATGGCTGCAGGACTTTCTCCTGAGGGCGTTTGGATTCGCCGGCGCGCTCCTCTGGTCTATCCTCAGCGGCCAACCGATGCCGGCTTACGGAGGCTGAGCGATGGCCAGACGGATTACGCAATTCGTTGTATACACAAAAGTTACGTTTGTATGCCTCGTGCTGGTCGCCATCGGGCTCCTCATCGTGAAGAACTGGGGCTACAAGACCCGGTTCTGGCCGGGGGCCGCCGAGGGCGATGTGCCGACCCTATGGCTGATCCTGGCTAGCAGTGTCATCTCGGTTGTCCTCTTCTGGATCTTGTCGAGGATGCGGCGCGTCTACGCCGAGTTGAAGGAGCTACGTTCCGAGCAGGCCGAGCAGAAGCGGCAGGCCGAGCGAGAGAAGCGCCAGAAGGAGCTGGACAACCAGGAGCGCCGCATCGACGACAAGATCAGGCGGGCCCTTGAGAGGGACGAGTCAGAGGAGTGAACAGACCTGCCGAGCGTCCGCAGACCTGCCCACCATCCTTTGCAGCGAGACACGCCAACCCACAAGATGCTGTGTCAATCTTACATTCCTATTGACGGGCGGTGCCGTTTCTGCTATCAGTGCTGTGGACCTTCCCAAGGTTCGATAACTAGGATGAGGGTGTACTGCACGGCTGTCGAAACGCGATCGTTGCGAAGTTCAACCTATGGAGGAACGAATCATGACACGGATGACACGCATCCACTCCGTCTGCTGGCCTCTTGTCTGCGTGCTGATCAGCATCATCGTCACCGGCTGTGGCCCCGACCCGAAAGACACCAAGATACAGGACCTCTCCGCCGAGAATGATCGGCTCAAGGGCGATCTCGCCGATCGCGACCGTCAGATCAACGATGCGCTGGTTCGTGAGAACGACGCTCGTGGATCGATCGATGAACTCGACCGCGAGTTGGCCAAGCTCCGCGCCGAGCGCAGCAAGGTCCAGAGCATCGGCGAATGGATGACCACGCCGACCTTCGACATGATCTCGATTTCGGACTCCGTGCTCTTCGACTCCGGTAAGGCGATACTCACGTCGACCGGTCGTGCGAAGCTCGCCACGGTCGCTTCCGACATCCGCTCTCGTTACGCCGACCGCGACATCTACATCTTCGGCCACACCGATGCCCAGCCTATTCGCAAGAGCAACTGGAAGGACAATCTGGAACTGGGGGCCCAGCGTTCCTTGACCGTGGCGCGCGCCTTGGGTGAACTCGGCATCCCCAATACGCAGCTCATCTCGGCGAGCTGCGGCGAGTTCCGTCCGGTCGTGGCGGACTCGGTCAATAAGAACCAGCCTCGCAATCGGCGCGTCGAGGTGTTTGCCGTCCGCCGCGATACCGGCACGGTGCAGGACACGACTGCCCGGTCAACGTACTCAGGCGATTAGCACCCGCCGGCGATTTGTGCCGCCATGATCGCGATCATCGATTGCGAATCCAGTGACACGCAAGGCCTGAGGAAGGCCTTCGACCACCTTGCCGCCGAAGCACGCGTTGTTCGCTCCATCGAGGACGTCGAACGTGCTTCCAAGATCGTCATCCCAAACAGCAGTTCGTTCTCGCGCATGATTCGAAGCCTGCGCGACGCGCGACTCGTCGCCCCGCTCCTCCGCGCCGCCGACGATGGCAGGGCCGTCCTCGGCATCTCGCACGGCATGCACCTGTTCTTCGACGTCAGCCACGAGAGGGGGCAACACACGGGCCTGGGCCTGATCCACGGAAAGGTCACGTGCTTCGACCTGGGCAACCACCCCGCGGCGAGGCATTTCTTGATTCCCCACCGTGGATGGAATGAGGTGCATTGGACGAACGACTGTCCCCTGAGCGCCGCCTTGCGATCCGGCGAGTACTTTTATTTCGACCACGCGTCTTACGCCGAGCCGCTCGACGAGGCGTTCGCCAGCGCGAAGACAAATCACGGCCTCGACTTCTGCTCGCTCATCTGGAAGGACCGAATCTTCGGCACGCAATTCCTGCCCGAAAAATCCGAGGAGGCCGGCCTGAGACTGCTCGCCAATTTCGCTGGATTGTAGAGCGTTTTAGGCTTGAGTGTGATGCTCCATTGACGCTTCGTTGTAGCGTCGGCCCCCTGTGGCCGACGGGGATGACGAGTTTGCCGACGTTCCTCAAGGGTGAACGCTAACCCATCTTCGACAGTTTGGTTGGACGTCGAAGAGTCGGCCTCTTATTTGACAAGCACTTACGTCAATGGAAAACAGCCCGTCG
>JAFGQA010000443.1 GCA_016935885.1 Phycisphaerae bacterium
AGTAGAGTAACGCGTTTGGGTTGAGGTAGATAGGGGGGGGCCAAGAAGTTTTTTTGGGTTTTTGTTTTTTGGGCTTGATAGTATCAGTTGTATGTGATATACTGCTGATACTATGGTCCATCGGCACAGAGCGAGCCAGTTGAGGCGGGAGATCGGGACGATCCGCGAGGAGCTGATCGTGCTGGTGGAGCGCCTGCTCGCCCCGCAGCGGATGATCGCGGCGGGGCTGATCGAGCGCCATCTGGGGACGCGTTCTCGCAAGCGCGCCTCCTCGGCCTTCTATCTGTCGCGGGCGGAGGGCGGACGGACGCGACTGACCTATGTGCCAAAGAAGAAGCTGGCGCAGACACGCGCGCGCACGGAGGCGTGGCGGGGGTATCGGGGAGGGGTTCGTCGGGTTCGGGAGTTGGCGGGGAGGCTGGTCAGGTTGCTGGGGGAGTTGGGGGAGGCGCAGGCGGATCGGGGAGGGAGGGGGGATGGGTCGCGATAGGCGCTACCACATCTGGTATCACGACAACGAGGGGTGCGGGGCGGTGATCGGTTCGGGGGCGCGGTTCGATGTGGAGCTGACGGGGTATGGGTCGAACGATTTTGTGCTGGATTTTCTTGTGGGGTCAGGGCTGTGGGGGGTATTGACGTCGATGAGGCCGGACGGTCTGCGCAAGGAGAATGGCAGGCCGTGGCGCGCGCTCAACGGTGTGGAGGTGTTGCGGGAGTTGGCTCGGGTGGAGCGGATCGGGCACTGCGGGAAGATCGTTCGCGACGTGGGCTTGATGTTGATTGCGGGGTTCAACGCGGAGGCGGTGCATCGGGCGCACGGCCAAAGCCGTGGGGTGGTGACGCCGGAGACGCTGTCGAACCCTCTGGGCCGGATCAGTCCGAGATCGGCGGCGGAGACGTTTTGTGAGCAGATCGGGTGGATGCGGCGGAAGCGCTGGATCCGAGGGAAGACCTATGTGGCCGACGCGCACGAGATCATCGTGCCGTATGGGAGGCGCTTTGAACGGCTGGGGAAGGTGGGGGAGAAACACGGCTACAAGCTGGTGATGCTGCTGAACGCGACGGCGGATCGGGAGCGGGTGGTGGGGTTCGTGTTGGCGCCGCTGCACCACGGGGAGCGTTCGCTGCTTCGGATCATCCTGCGGGGTCTCCAGGAGCGGTTCGGTCGGGTGGGAGACTGGATGGGCACGCTGATCCTGGATCGGGGGTATTGGGGTGGGGAGTATCTATTGGGCCTGCATCGGCGCTACGGGATCGACGTGGTCACGCGGGCCCAACACGAGGGACTGGACTGGGCGCGGGACGTCCAGGGCCTGGCCGGCGACCCGGAGACGGCGTGGCGCTGGCGGCGGGAGAGCCATTCGCGCCTGGGAGAGATGGAGGTGCGCTGCGCGGGATTGGAAGGGGTTGCCCTCACCGATGATCGGGGTGTGCCGATCGGGTCGCTCAATGGGGTTGTGGCGGAGGAATACACACCCGAGCGGAAACGCCTCCGCGACGAAAACGGCCGCGAACGCCCCGTCTTCGTGTATGCGACCACGCTGCCCACCGCCGAGAAACCCGAGCGCATCCGAGACTACTACCGGATGCGGTGGGTGATCGAGAACCAAGGCTTCCGTGAACTGACCCAGCAGTGGGCGCTGGATCGTCTGGCGGGGCGTCGGTTCAACACGCTGAACAGCCGGATCGCCTTCGCGTTCATGCTCTACAACGCCGAGCGAGTGCTGCGCATGAAGCACCCCGGTCCCTGGCAAAGCGAACGTCGCCGTCTGCGCGACATGGGCCACCGCAGCCTGTTGGGAGGCCCCTCGGTGGCGGTATATACGCGGGAGGGAGCCCTTGGGCTCTACACCCCCGCCGAATACGGACAACTTATAGCCGAGCGAGAGCGCAACCGGATCGTGAGCACGCTGCGACAGGGCCTCGCCCGAGGCGACTCCCTTGAGCGACTCCTCGACCGGCTCCACGACAACCCGCCCCGCAAGGCATAACATTTTTCGGCCCCCTCCGCCAAACACCCCACTTCAACCAATATGAACTTTCGATTCCTCTGCCTCTCTCCTGTAGCGCTTGACAAGCACCTCCTCATGTGATAGACTAATGATGATAGGGGCAAGTACAAGCTGTGCGCACTTGCCGGTATGCTGCACGGGGGGGCGAATGGATTCGACCGGGCATTAGAGGCAAAGGCTGCGTTCTGAGGTTGTCAGGCGGCCTCATAAAACACCTGGCAAAACAATTAAGTGCTGATAACCAGTACGCCATGGCTGCCTAATTAAGGCGCCCGTTCCTCCGATCTTGCCTGCGAGGTCGGAAGTGAACGACAGCAGCAGGCTGCTTCTGCTTCTTTTCCTGACGGGAGCGGAATAAGACTTTGTTCAGGATAGCTGCTTGCCGATCCTGTCGGCTGGAGCCTCAAGTGGCGACACTCAGTAAACCGACTATGAACGTAGATGCCTTTGTCGCGGTGTCACGGGACGCGGGTTCGATTCCCGCCGCCTCCACCAAAGACGAAAAGAACGGGAGTGTAACAACTCCCGTTCTTTGTGTACACAAACCCCGTACAGAATCAAACGGTTACGACAAGACACCATCCCCCGCCAAAGACACAAACCGCACACTTCACGAACGCGAAAAAACACCTTTCCCGCATGAAAAGTATGCGGATTCTATGCGGGCCGATTCTGCGGCGGCAGAGTCGAAGGGGGCCGTCCCCGAAGGCGGCAAGCAGTCCAAAGACACGCCTACGCGCTTCCCAGGCGCTCAGGGGCGGAACCTATCGCCCGATCTGCAAGACGTAGTGAACGCCTGGCCTTCCCTGCCCGATGCAATCCGGGCCGGGATCGTGGCGATGATCCGAGCGGCGAAGGGCGGGAAGAAATGAGCGGGCGCTGGCCGCTCCCTCGACGGCCTTGAGCGGCGCATGTGGGGGACAGCCGCGTCGTAGGGCAGCGCCCGGAAGGGCGAGCATACCAGACGGCACCCCCGGCGTCCAGACAAAACGCGGCGCGGGGTTCACGGGTCCTTCCCAGGGGTAGGGGGGTAGGGCGCGGTCCGTAGGCCGGCGTTTTTGTGCGCATGGGGGTTTGATCTGGACGTTAGACAATGAACGGGAGAAAACACAGTGACCAGTGACAAGCAAGCTGAGGCGAACCGAAGGAACGCGCAGAAATCCACGGGGCCGAAGACGCCGGAAGGCAAGGCGATCTGTTCTCAGAACGCGGTGAAGCACGGCCTGCTTTCGCGTGACGCCCTGCTCCCCGCCGAAAGCGAAGATGCCTTCCTGGAATTCGCCAAGGGCATGAGGGCCGACCTGAAACCCGTGGGGCCGCTTGAATCCATGCTCGTGGATCGGGTCATATCGAGCGCATGGCGGCTTGGCCGAGCCGTGGCCGTGGAAGGGGACATGTTCAAGCGAACATGCGAAGACAGGACGTACGGTCCCTTGGGGGACATAGGCGACGCCTTCATGGTCCGGGGCCGGATCGGGAATGCCTTCACGGGCGACCGGGCCTTCGCCAATCTGAGCCGCTATGAGACGGCAATCGAGCGCGGCCTGTTTCGGGCGCTCAAGGAACTCCGGGCGCTTCAAGCCGAACGGCAGAATGGGTCCGTTTCGTGAAACTCCCCATATCCTTATCGTTACACTCTCACGAGAGGCCGGAAGCGTCCATTTGGGCTATGGCGAGCGTCTGAGGGCAGAACGGCGCTTTGGGCAAGGCGGCAGATCGTGCATTTCAGTGATACTTTCCGCGAGGCGGAGAAACAATCTCGTGAGAACCCCGAAGCGCTCTGCCAACTCATACGGCGTGGGAGCGGTCGGGCGCTCCTGTCCGCGTCTGTGACGAACGCCTTTGCACGGCTACGCGACAGGGCAGAGAAAAGACGTTGCAGGCGGGGAAGAGCGAGAATCCGGGGGTAGAAGAGGGGCACTTTTGCGAAGGCGAAGGGGGCGTGTTCTCATGTGGTGAGAATGGGGCGCACCGTAGAGAGGTGCGGGCGGGGATGTGTGACCGCTCTTTTTCGCTTGCAGCGCTGACTCCGCTCTGGTAGAAAAGGGCCGTTCATACCCATTGCGAAAAGTGCGGGAGGAGGGGACGTGCGGCGATTCAAAGGCAATCTCGCGTGAGAGAACGGCGGGGTTGTCTTTTTTCTTTTTGGAGGGGATGTGCAGATGGCGAAGCGCGGGAGAAGGAAGGGAAGCCGAGAGAAGAAAAGCGCCGAGGTGAAAGACTATCGGCATGACGAGGCGAAGCGGAAGAACAATCCGCCCGTGGGCATGGTGTCGTACGAGACGGTGCGCGAGCCGGAGAAGAAGACCTATGCCTATGATCCGCACCTCAGCCCGCAGTTGATCTGGGCCGACAAGCCGGGACTGAAGCAGATCGAGGTCGAGGACGCGGCGGGTGTCGAGGTGGGCACGATTGACCTGCACATCCACGAACGGATTTCCACGCAGGCGATCATCGACGCCGTCCGCAAGAAGCCGAAGCAGATGACGCTTTTCGCCGATCCCGAACTCCCCCTTGCGGAGGCCGTCCGGTTCTATCACCATGACGTGGACTGGGCGAACCGTCTGATTCTCGGCGACAGCCTGCTTGTGATGAACTCGCTCCTTGAGCGCGAGCGGATGGCGGGCAAGGTGCAGATGATCTACCTGGACCCGCCGTATGGGGTGAAGTTCTCGTCCAACTTTCAGCCGCGCATAGACCAGCGCGACGTGAAGGACGCTGACGACCATCTCACCCGCGAGCCGGAGCAGATCAAGGCGTATCGGGACACCTGGACGCTCGGCATCCATTCGTATCTCACGTATCTCCGCGACCGGCTGCGCCTCTGCCGCGAACTCCTCCACGAATCCGGAAGTATCTTCGTCCAGATCAACGATGAGAACTTGCACCATGTGCGCGAAGTGATGGATGAGGTGTTCGGTTCCGGCAATCTTGTTAGCCAGATTGTGTTCCAGAAATCGAGTGGCCGCGTGTCCGAGGGTGTTGATGCAGTCTACGATGTGCTCTTGTGGTATGCCAGAGAGAGGTCTCTCCTCAAATTCCGAAAGGCATACCGCGAACGAAGCCAAGAGCAAGTGGACACAGCCTACAACTACATTGAGCTACCTGATGGGTCTTTCCGGCCGATGACAAGCGATGAGCGTCGGGGGGGGATCGCCATTCCGCCAGACGCTCGTCGATTCCGCCCCAGCCAATTGTATTCGCAGACTGGGGGAGAGGGGTCACGGTACAACTTCCAGTTCAAAGGAGACGTCTATTCCACGCCCGCAACGGGTGGTTGGCGGACGAATGAAGAAGGATTGAGGCGGCTTGCAGACGCAGAGCGGGTCATGCCACGAGGCCGTTACCTCGCCTACAAGATGTTCGCCGACGATTTCCCATACGTCCAACTGCACAACATCTGGACTGATGTGCTCTTCACTGCATTCGGAACAGAGAAAGCATACGTCGTGCAGACATCCCCAAGTGTGGTTCAGCGTTGTATGCTCATGTCCACCGACCCTGGCGATCTGGTCATGGACCCAACATGCGGGAGCGGCACAACAGCTTACGTTGCGGAGCAAGGGGGGCGGCGGTGGATCACGTGCGACACGAGCCGCGTGGCCGTCGCATTGGCGCGGCAGAGACTTCTAACGGCAACGTTCCCCTACTACACGCTCTACGACGAAAAGGCAGGAATCAAGGCAGGGCTCGTCTACAAGACCGTGCCGCACATCACGCTCAAGTCCATTGCGCAGAACAGGCGATTGGACAGCGCAAAGACATCGGAGGAACGGAAGCGGATCATCCAGGAAGACGCGCCGCAGGAAACGCTCTACGATCAACCGCAGGTGGACAAGAAGGTGGTGCGGGTGAGCGGGCCGTTCACGGTGGAAGCGATTCCGCCGCCGGTCCAGATGTCGGAGTCTCCGATAGGCGGCGCGCCGCAACCGGAGGATCAGAAGGAAGCGATGCCGGCGCCATCGGCGGGGAGCATCCCGCACATTCCCATGCTGATTGAACTGTTGCGACAGGACGGCGTGACGTTCCCCGACAACAAGCGGATGCTCTTTGAGACGCTGACTGCTCGTGAAGGGGGCGTGCTCCATGCGGAAGGGGAACCGAAGAACGGGAATGGCGGATTGAAGCGCATTGCGGTTTCCTTCGGGCCGCAACACGGGCCGGTGACGGGGATGCAGGTGGAAGATGGTCTGCGAGAGGCGTATCGGGCGGGGTTTGACGCGGTGGTTTTCTGTGGGTTCGCCTTTGAGGGGCCGGCGCACGCGGCGATAGAGGCGAGTGTGCATCCCAAGGTCAAGGCGTTTCTGGCACACATCCGCCCGGATGTGAACCTGACGGACGCTCGCGGCGGAAGCCTGCTCAAGACGACGGCAAGCAGCCAACTGTTCACGGCGTTTGGCGAGCCGGACGCTGAACCGCAAAAGCTGCAAGGGAAAGACGAATACCAGATTACGCTCAAGGGCGTGGACGTGTACGACCCGATGACGGGGGAGGTCCACTCGGCGACGGCGGAGAAGATCGCGGCTTGGTTTGTGGACACCGACTATGACGGGCGGACGTTCTGCGTGTGCCAGGCGTTCTTCCCGAACAAGTCGGCATGGGGGAAGATCGAGCGGGCGTTGAAGGGGACGCTGGACGAGGAGAAGTTTGACCTGTTGACCGGGACGGTCTCGCTCCCGTTTGAGCCGGGGAAGCACAAGCGGGCGGCAGTGAAGGTGATTGACCAGAGGGGGAATGAAGTCATGCGGGTGCTCTCGCTGAGGGGGAAGGCGAAATGAATCTTGCGGTTGACGAACCGATCTTGAACAAGCCATTCGATGAACCGACACGGTACTGGCTGTATGAGAAGGGGCAGCCGGTTATCGTGAAAATGCGCCGTCCGGCGGGATACTATTTCAAGGCGCGAAGACGCACGGATGCCCTTCAGACGACCCTCTTCACGGACGAGCAATTCATTCCCTTGGACGATGTGAACACCATCCGTGACGAGGTGAAGGCGTGGCGCGGGAAGGGGTATCCCGATGTGACCAATGTGAGCCGCCAGCTTCTCCGCTACTGGAACAGTGGCGACAGGGAGCATCCTCTGTTCTTCTGCCAGCGCGAGGCGGCGGAGACGATCATCTGGCTTGTGGAGGTACACTCCAGAAATCCACGCGGCCTGACCATCCCCAAGGACGAGCCGATAGACGATGCAAGCCGGATGAAGGGCTACAAAGCGCTGTCCCGATATGCCTGCAAGATGGCGACCGGCGCGGGGAAGACGGTGGTCATGGCGATGGTAGCGGCGTGGTCGGTCCTGAACAAGGTCCACTACCCACAGGACAAGCGATTCTCGGATGGCGTTCTTGTGGTCTGCCCAAATCTCACGGTGCGCGAGCGACTGCAAGTGCTGTATCCATCCCATTCGCAGAACTACTACGACGCCTTTGAGCTTGTGCCGAGAAGCCTGATGGATGCTCTTGGGCAAGGCAAGCTGCTCGTGATGAACTGGCACAAGCTAGCGCCGGAGGATGACTCGCGGAGTCGGGGCGTTGTGCAGCGAGGGCCGCAGAGCGACGTTGCTTTCGCAAACGCGGCGCTCCGTGACTTGGGCAGCAAGAAGAACCTGTTGGTGCTGAATGACGAGGCGCACCATGCGTATCGTGCGCCGGAATACGACGTGGAGGACGGCGCGCAGAAATTGTCAGCCGAAGAAAAGAAAAAGATCAAGGAAGACAAAGAGGAAGCTACGGTCTGGATCAGTGGGCTTGATCGGGTCCACGCGGTGCGTGGAATCAACTTCTGTGTGGACATGACGGCGACGCCCTTTTACATCCAGGGGAGCGGGCATGATGAGGGATCGCCGTTCCCGTGGATCGTTTCAGACTTTGGCCTTGTTGATGCCATCGAGAGTGGGATCGTGAAGATACCGCGAGTGCCTGTTGCGGATGACACGGGGCAGCCGATCCCGAAATACTTCACGCTCTGGAAGGCGATCAACGAGGCACTGCCAGTGGGGGACAAGGCAAAGACCAAGCGGCGACCGAAGCCGGAGGCAGTGATCCGGGAGGCAGACGGCGCGATTCAGCAGCTTGCGGGGGAGTGGAAGAAATCGCTTGAGGAATTCCAGAAGATCGAGCATCCCGTTCCCCCGTGCCTGATAGCGGTGTGTGACAACACGGATATTGCCAAAGTCCTGCATGACTACATTGCGAAGGAAGGGCGAGTCTTCCCCGACCTGTTGCAGAATCAGCCCGACGAAGAGGTGACAATCCGCATTGACTCAAAGCTGTTGGAGCAAGCAGAGATCGCCGAACCCGGCCAGAGCCAACAGGACGCCGCCGAAGCACTGAGGAAAAAGGTTGCCACTGTCGGCAAGCCGGGCCAGCCGGGCGAGACTGTCCGGTGCGTTGTGTCGGTCGGTATGCTGACAGAGGGATGGGATGCGCAGAACGTGACGCAGATTCTTGGCCTTCGGGCGTTCACATCGCAACTGCTGTGCGAGCAGGTTGTGGGGCGCGGGTTGCGACGAACGAGCTATGAGCCGGGAGCGTTTGAGACGGAAGAGTACGTTGATGTGTATGGCATCCCCTTTGAGGTGATCCCGGTCAAGAAGAAGGGGAAGGGACCGCCCGTGCAACGGCGGGAAGCCACCGTGATAAGGTCACTGCCTGAACGCAAAGAGGAGTTTGAGATAACCTTCCCGCGAGTGGAGGGGTTTGTGTTTGAGGTCAAGAACCGGATCGTGGCGGACATCGAGTCCATTGAGCCGTTGAAGATTGAGTCCACAATGGACCCGATGGAGACGATTGTGCGGCCCCAGGTGGGGTATCAGACGGGCGCTCCGTCTGTCTTGGGGCCAGGCAAGGTGGTCACGCAGACACGCGAGCAGTACTACAAGAGTGTCCGCGAGCAGCAGATCGTCTATGAGATCGCCCGGCAGATTACACAAGCGCTTACGGGGGGAACGGCGGAAGAGGGCAAGGAACCAAACGGGTTCCGGTATCAGGCGGCGCACCTGCTGTTCCCGCAAGTGCTCCGAATCGTCCGCGACTATGTTGACCAGCGCGTAGATTTCGGCACGGCAGATCGGCAGGAGATCGGGGTAGGAAAGTACCCGCAGATTATCATTGAGCGAATGTGCGCGGCGATTCGGCCCGATGATACCCAAGGTGAAACCCCACTGCTTCCTCGCATAGAGCGGTTCCGACCAAAGGGGTCCACGTCGGAGGTGCTATTCCGAACGGTGCGCTCATGTCGTGGCACGGTCAAGAGCCACGTCAGTCATGTGGTGCTCGACAACGTGACGTGGGAGAGTAGCGTTGCGTTCCAGTTGGAGCGGGCGAAGGAAGTCCGGGCTTACGTGAAGAACGATCATCTGGACTTTGAGATACGCTATGACTTCGCCGGGGAGCAGCATCCCTACACGCCGGACTTCCTCGTGAGGTTGACCAATGGCGTGACGGTGGTAGTCGAGGTCAAGGGATACGAGCGGGAACAGGACCGCGCAAAGCATGAGGCGGCGAAGCGCTGGGTCCGGGCTGTGAATCATCATGGCGGATTCGGGAAGTGGGCGTTCATGGTCTGCCGCGAACCGGCGAATGTGAGGGCGGAGTTGACGGCAATCGCTGGGGTGGTGTAGGCGAGAGGAGAGTCCGGGGGGGAAACCCATAGGAAAACGGCGGTTCTCGTACGGAGGGCGGTTCGTGTCTTGATGGGGGCCGAGGATGGCTTTGGCCGACACAGACGTGTCCATGAGGAAGAACTGCGCGACCGGAATTGCCCCCTGGATTCGGGCACGAAAACGGCCCTACAAGGCCGAATTCGCATACTTCCTTCGGAAGCTGCTGCGGCGCGATTGTGGGGCAAACCGGGGAGG
>JAFGQA010000444.1 GCA_016935885.1 Phycisphaerae bacterium
AATTCCCTACTTTTACCGGGACTTGGGCCGTCGCGCTAGACCTATTTCAAATGAATGGATGAAATATGCGGGCTAGAGGTCATCGAGGATGGCGACGCCCGCGCCGCCGAGGAGTTTCTGCCGATCGTGTACGAGGAGCTACGTCGTCTGGCCACCCAGAAGCTGTCCCACGAGAAGCCAGGCCAGACGCTCCAAGCTACTGGTCTCCTCGGAGAGGCGAATCCGGGGAATCAGGGGGCTTGGTTTGCATGAGCGACTCGGCCTCGTTACGGAGTGCCTGCAATTCGAGACGCTCGTACCACTTCAGTGGCGGGGGCCCTTCTTTGTCATCAGCGCCTTGAATCGAGTTTCCGGCATATCTATCCGTGGTCTTCTCCATCCACCGTCGGGCTTCGTTCGAGTCTCCCGATTGCTGATGTGCCATGGCAAGGAACAGCCATTCCGACCAGGTGCCCTCTCCGCCGTGCAGGTCGATCGCTTTCTGAAGCTGGTCGATCGCCCGCTCGAAATCGCCGGTTCGGTAGAGGATTGCCCCAAGCGTTCTCCTGCAAGTATAGTTGCTCGGATAACCGGCCATGAGTTGTTCGGCAATCTTCACGTACGGACCGTAATCGCGATCGGATTGGGGAACGAGCGCAGAATCCCATATCATGGCAGTCAAAGCACGGGCGATGTCCGGTGATCCGAAGCGATCCGCGTACTCTTGAGACCAGCGACGATACGACTCGAACGCTTCGGCAGTTCTTCCAAGGTTGTCGAACGATTTCGCCAGTCCCCAAAAAGCATTGGCCCGGAAACGCTGTGCCCGGGAGTTCTCCGGCTGATCTTGAAGGACCGACTCGAGAACAGCGACAGACTGTTTGTACTTCTTCAATGCTTCGGCGGGCTGGTCCAGATTACCGAGCACATGGCCAAGGTTGCAGTAGGCGCCGCCGAGAGTGACTGCGTCCTCAGTCGTGTCAGGTTCTGAAGCGAGCCGGTCCAGAATGGGAAGCGCCTTCTCATAAGCGTCACGTGCCCGGTGTAGCCAATCGAGCTCGTCGCGCGTGTAGAGAAGTCCCAGGCCGTAGTACGCTCCGGCAAGATCTCTCTGTGCAGAGAGATCGTCAGGGTTTTCTCGGGCATGCCGGACGTGTATTTCGAGTTCTGCCAGGAGCGCTTTTTCGGACGCTCTCGGTTGTCCGGCATCGACCAGAGCCCGGCCTAAGGATTGGTAGCAAAGGGCAACGTCCTTGGCACTTGCTCCCATCCGCAGTGCCTTCTCATAACTAGCCATCGCCTCGTCGCATTGCAGAGCCCGGGCGTAGCGTTTTCCCTGACTTAAGTGATCCGCGGCCACTTCGAGTTCATCATCTGCCGTGCTAGCGAGAGGTTCCATCGCTTCCAGCAACTCCACGCGAAAGAACTCCGGAAAACGCTCCACGGCCATACGGTGATGCTTCAGCCATTGGCTCTGAGTCAGTCGCACTTCACCGCTGCCCTCGATTTGAAGCCCGGAAATGGCCTCTGCGAGCAGGCGTACTTCTTGGGGTTCCGCCTTGTCCCATGCGGAGAGGTCGTTCAGAGAGAGCACGTCTATCGCCGAGCCTCCTCCAACCACGGCATGGCTTCCGGAAGGTGTGATCGCCAAGGAGAGCCCCTTCCCGGACAGCGGAATCGGTGCCGTAACCGGCTTGCCACTGCCTGTCTGCCACTCCCAGATTCGGGCGGTCTCGTCGTCGCTGACCGTGACCACCCATTTTCCATCGGGCGTAAAGGCCGCGACGTGCACTTCATGGGAGTGTTCAAACGGCGGGCAATGGAGTGTGCCCTCTCGCCAGTCCCAAACGCGGGCCATCCGATCCTTACACGTTGTCAACAGAAACCTGCCGTCCGGGCTGAAGCGAATCGCAAAGACCCACTCCGGATGATTCAACCAGTCTTCCGTTGCCGGTTTACCCGTCTTGGTGTTCCAGACCCGGGCGTAGCCTTCGTTGCCCCATGACGAAGTTGCCAGGAACCGGCCGTTCGGCGAGAACTGAACGTCGCACGTTCGGCCGGGATGTTCCAGTTCATACACGGGATCTCCGGAACGGGAGTTCCATAATCGCACGAACTTGCCTGCTCCCCACGTGGCCACGAGTTTACCGTCTGGCGAGAAAGCGACCTTGCCGTTGTTGATGTACCAATGATTGTCGCGGCAGGGGGGCGTTTGCCATCTCAGGGATTCCGTGCCGTCGGCCGCATCGAACAGGATGACGGCGCCGTCGGCACAAAGCACAACGAAACGCTCCCCGTCCCGCCGATAATCGAGGCTGCGAGGCTCACTTGCCAGCGGAATCTCGACAAGACGCTCTCCCGTCCTCCAATCCCAAAGACGAACTTGTCCGGCTTGCCGGCCGGGACGTCTTCTCCGCTCGGGCTGCGTGCCCAGTGAAGTCAACGTGGCCACCTGGTCGCCGTCCGATGGGGAGAACCGGGCGTCCAGGAGAATGCCTCCGGCCGATAGCTCCGCTCCGGAGAACTTGCCGGTCGCAACTTCCGCGACCCGCGTGGCGGTGATCATGCTGGAGCGTTGCGTCCTGCCGGTTCCGATCAGATGTCGTCCGTCGGGGCTGAGGGCCACGAAGGAATTCGGGGGCGGTACGTGGAGTACCGGGCTGTGGCTGGCAAACTCCCAGACTCGTATCACTCCCCCCCGTTCCGCTGTGGCAAACCTACGGCCGTCCGGTGACACTTCGACCAAGTTCACGATCGTACAATGGGGAATCGGGAAACCGGTCGGTTCGCCCGTCGGCACGGACCACATTCGGACCGTACCGTCACCACCTGCCGTCAAGAGGATCCGGCCGTCCGGCGTGAACGCGCCGGTGAAGGTGTCTTGCGATTGACGATGCCACAACTCCGGGCTGACGGCCTCCCCGCCGGCAATCTCATAAATGTGTGCGGGGTACGTATAGGAACCACTACCGCTACCGGCAAAGAAGTACTTTCCGTCCGGACTGATCACGATCGGCTGGCCGGATTTGGTGGAGAGTCGCTGAATAGACTTACCTGTTTCCGAATCGATCCCGTATGACGTGCTTCCTTCTGGAAAGACAAGTGCCAACTCGTGATCCCCGGCGAAGAACACCGGCTCTCGAACCGGTTGGGGAGTCCAAGACGTGCCGGGAGAATGCCTTAGCCAACAGGGTATCGGCGTAAACAACGGCTCCGCCGAGTCGGAGGAAATGGGAAAGACTCTCAGAGTCCCGTCGGCACACTGGGTTGCTAGGCGATCACCTCTCCTGTTCCACACGACGGACAGGACGTTGTCGGGATGCTCCAACACGGGCGTCGCGTACTCCATTTCATGGCAATCCCAAACTCGAACGAAGCCTTCGCCCGCGTAGGCTAAGAGCTTACCGTCAGCACTAAACGCAACGTCCTCGATACATCCCGCGGCCGAGATGCGATGCACAATCTCGAAATCCGGACGGCTGCACAGGACCACCTCACCGGACGCGGTTCCCAAGCCCAGTAAGCTCCCATCAGGGCTCCAGTCGGCGGTGGTCGGCGGTGAGACCTCGCCGGGCAGGCTGACCTGCCTGCCGCGAACGACGTCCCAAATCAGACAATCGCCAGCCTTCCGCCGTTCCGCCTCAACACGACTAATCAAGAACTGACCGATCGGGTCGAACTTGAGCGTATCGAGATATTTTGTCTCGTGCGAGAACATCCGCAGCAGCTTCGTAGTCTCGCGGAGGTATGACCTTGCCCGCGCCACGCTGGATCGTCGTCGATCGCGGTCCGTACCAGCCAAGCAAGCGGCGGTGGCAAACCGCAGCACCGCTCTGGGCACGTCTCCCTGCTCAGCCGCAAGGAGGCCGTTCGAAGTGTGGACAACGTCGGTCAACGCAATTTGGAGTGCTTGACGGGCATCTTCTTCGCTCTCGAGCGCCCTTTGCTTCTCGGCCTTCTCTTCTATCGCTCGAGCGGCCTGACTCCTGGCTTGAATCGCAAAGAAGGTTGAGACGGTCATGCCGGTCAGCAGCGACGCAACCACCAGGGTCGCTAATCCTGCCACCACGGGTTTGCGCCGGCACCACCGCCAGGCACGGGCCGCGGTGCTGATCGGCCGAGCCAGGATCGGCTCATCGGTCAGATACCGCCTCAATTCATCCGCCAGTTCGCCGGCCGTCTGATAACGTCGATTCGGGTCTTTCTCCAGACACTTCAGACAGATCGTTTCCAGGTCACGCGGGATGCGATTGTCCAGCTTTCGCGGGCTGGGCGGTTCGTCCTCGATGACTTGCTTCAGAAGCATCCGCGCGTTGCCGCGGAACGGGCATTCGCCGGCAAGTAACTCGTACAAGATCACACCCAGCGGATAGATGTCGGTCCGCCGATCGGCGGCGTGGCCTTCCCCTTTCGCCTGCTCCGGCGACATGTAGGCGGGCGTGCCCAGAACTTGACCGTCCATCGTCATCGTAATCTCAACCGCCTCGCGCTTCGCCAGTCCGAAGTCCATCAGGTATGGCTCCCCCGACCGGTCCATCAGGACGTTGCTCGGCTTCACGTCACGATGAACGATCCCTTTTTTGTGGGCAAAATCGATTGCGCCGGCTAGTTTCGCCAGCAACTTGGCCGACTCGCTGAACGTCAGTCGCTGCCCCGTCAGCCAATCCTGGAGCGACAATCCCTCGATGTAGTCGCTGACCAGGTAGAGGACATCGTCTTCCAAGCCGACCTCGTGAACGCTGATGATGTTGGCGTGGCGAAGCTGGGCAGCGGCTCGGGCCTCGCGGAGCATCTTCTCCGTCTCCTCTACCGTGAGGTGACCTTTGCGTGGGATCTTCAGGGCCACGATCCGATCCAGTTTCGTGTCGCGGGCCTTCCAAACAACCCCGAAGGCGCCGTAGCCCAACTGCTCAATCAACTCGAAATGGCCAAAGATCCGCCGGCGGTGGGCAGTTCCGCCCATCGTCTGGTAGGTCAACGCCTCCTCTCCAACTAGGTTGAAACTGCTGCCGCAAGAAGGGCACTTTA
>JAFGQA010000445.1 GCA_016935885.1 Phycisphaerae bacterium
AAGGCCATCAGGGTGACCGCGTCGAAGCCCGCGTAAAGCGATCGCTTCGCCACGTCGCGGCAATACGGCCCCTTCCCGAGCACGAGGCGCCGGCCGTCGCGCGTCAGCATCCGGAACAGCCGGTACCCGCCCTTCCTGTGCTCCAGCCCGCGCAGCGCACCGAACAGCCGCTCCATGCACATCGACCGAGGCAGCTCTCGGACACGGAGCCGGGGCGATTCCTCCGGCAGGAAGCCCTTTCGCTCGCCGCCCGGGTCGGCGGCAAACACGGTGACCTCATGCCCCCGGTCTGCCATCTCCTCAGCCAGCCGCCGCGTGAGCAGCTCCGCGCCGCCGCGGGTTATCAGGTAACGGGGGCAAAGGTAAGCCACCCGCAGAGGATGCTGGGTTGTCGATTCAGCCACGGGTTTCTGCTCCGGCAACCCGCAGCAGTTCAGACTCCAGACGGCGAACAGATCCATCCAGAGACCACTGCTCCTCCACAAGCGCACGACCCCGACGACCCATCTCCCTGCCCAGCGAGGGATCTTCGATCAGCTGACGAACAGCCTGGCTGACCTCCGCGGGGTCGCTTCCAACGAGGAAACCGTTGACCTTGTCCACGATCGTCTCGCGGGGACCGCCCTCCGCAACGGCCACGACCGGCGTACCGCACGCGTTAGCCTCCAACGGCGCCAAGCCGAATGGCTCGAGTCGCGACGTGTAGAGCAGCACGCGCGCACGGTTGTAGAGATCGACAAGATATGCCTCGGCAACGCCGAACAACGGCTCGAAATCGACGTTCTTATGCCTCGCCAAGGCAGCCATCTCATTCAGGTACGCTTTGGACCCCCCGTTGCCCGCCCACACGAAACGCGGGCGAAGCCCACCCAATAGCGAGACCGCCTCAATCGCGGCGGGAATGCCCTTGTGGGCGCTGTATTCCCCAACGCCAAGCACAAGATTCTCCCGTTCCCTGCCTTCGTCCCGGAATACCGAAAGATCGACGCCCTGATAGCAGACGCGTGAATCCGTGTTGTATGCCCGCAAGGCGCTCTCTCGCGTGAATCTTGAGTTGACCAGAATCTGCGTATACGAAGCCGCATTCTGGATTTCCTCCGCCGCAAGCATCCGCGCGTTTCGCCGCCGGAGTACCACCTTCACCCCGCGCGTGATGCAACGTCGCGCTCCTTCCCTCTTCGTAGGGAGGAAGCCCCCTACCCAGGGAAGATCCGGGGAAGCTTCGTACAACACGCGCCGTGGCTCGTGGAGGTAAAGTACGCTCCGAAGTGAAGCATGTCGTGCAATCGACGGCACGCTTGACAACACGCAGTTTGTCGCGAAGAGGATATCGAACCGCCGCTCATCGATCTCCTGCGCAGCGCGGCGACAAGCGGCGTCCACTCCCGCCAACATGCGGGGGGTGTCCACGACCTGCTGAACCAAGCTGCTCCAGTAGCTGCGAACTACCTTGGGTTTCCATGCCAACGGGTAACGGTGCTCGGGGATGAGACCCGCAATGGGAAGGAACTCTTCGTCCGCAGTCGATACGCACCAGGATTCCAGCAAATGGCCCCGGGACAACAGGCCCTTGACGTGATTGTAGAGGTGGCGCCGAGCGCCTCCCGGACCGGTATTATGCCATATTGCGATTCTCACGCTAGCTTGCGGAGCACCACCCGTGCTACCAGCACAGAAAGATCGTCCAGGGACTTCGACCGGAACGGCTCGACGAATTGGTCCCGTTTGATCGCCGCATGCGAGAGCCTCTCAAGCGGCTCCGACCGCACGATCTCGAAGCCGGTCTTCCGGAAAAGGGCCTCGAAATCCGAAAGGCGCAAGCGGTTGCAGTAGACCTCTTTGCCCCACTTGCCTTCGACCAGATCCCTGAGCCCACGGCCGTCTCCATACTTCTCCGAAACCGCCGCGTGTTCCCGTTCCGTCCACTGGAGGAAACTCAGTGCCTCCTCCGGTTTGTGGTACCGCATATCCATGTGATGACGCATGTCGATTTCGTGGATGGACAGGCCACCCGGGTCGAGCACGCGAAAGATCTCGTTCGCGGCGCCTTCCGGGTTGGGGAAATGCTCAAAGGCGTCGATGGAGTACACGAGATCGAATGCGTGGTTCTCATGCGGAATCCGATCGGCGGGCGCCGGGCTCGTGTATTCAATCCGGTCGTACACGTCGCGCCATTCAACCTTGTCCCAGGAGGTCGGATGGCTGATTTCCGGATACGTGTTGGCCGCTGCGGCACGCCTCCACCATCCGCCCCCGCCGGCGACGGCCAGATACCGGACCAGGAGCGAGTAGAACGCCTCGTCCGGCTCCGGGACAGGCTCGATATCGATGCCGCTGACCCGCGGCACCCCCGCGGCGGCGAAGCAGAAGAGGCACCCCAGTTGGAAACCGGGGCCGACCTCGAGTATCCGCGAAGGCCTGCGATCCAGTTCACCGCATATGTGCGTGATCTCGTGGTAGATCTTGACGGGATAGAAGGGGGCCCCCAGCTGAACGCTGTGTTGCCGCACCGCATCCACAAGGGCCTCGTCGTCGAGCCAGTAGTTCAGAAACTCCTGGCTCATGGGACGCTCCGGCAGCTCCGACTTGAGGTACTGTTCCGCGAGATGGTCAAACCAGGGCCGGTTCGTCTCCCTGATCTGGTGGAGAATACGCCCGACCCGATACGGACCCAGCGCCCTGACCATCCGCGCTGCCAGGCCGGCCAACAGGGACACGGGCTTCATGATGCCCCCTCCCTTTTCAGTACAGCATCGAGGTCTACGCGCTCAAAGACCTCAAGCTTGCCTCCGCGGGTCGCGTTGTAGATCCGGCCACCGTTTTCTCTGAAGGCCCTGTCAGCCGCCTCATACGCCCTCGTCATGGCCGCCAGTTCCGGGAACCCGACGCGCTCTCCCGGCTTGTGGTAGTCAGGATGGAAGTGCCCCTGCGAGTTCGGCCCCGCGCCAAAAAGCTCCCCCGGCTTTCGCTCCGCACCGGCTTCCACCTTGTAGTCATGATCCACGCCCACGAGGTACACTTCCCGAATGCCCACGTACCATGCGAGCTGCAGGAGGATGTACGTGATCGTACCCCCCCAGAACACTCTGTCGAGCGTGTTGAAGCTGAACTCCGGTTCGTCCGGAAAGAAGTACCGATGGATGTTCCGGAAGTACATCGCCCTGTCTTTCGCAAACGGGTGACGGCGCGAAGCAAGGGGCAGAAAGAGCAGCGAAGAATCGATCGCCGCGATGTCGTTCAAAATCCCAGGGAAGTCGTCGACGTCATACGCGGAGTAAAACGTTGGCCGCCACGAAGTCTCGTTGAAGCAAACGTAGATGCGGTTGCTGGCAAACGTGATCTCGTTGCGCAAGCGTTCGAGATCGGCCATCTGAAGGCTCGGCCCGTTGCCTATGACGAAACCTCGGCGCCCGAGGTATGTGTCTCGCATGGAAGCCAGTAGCCTCTCATGCGCGGTGAGCGCCATCCCGTGCTCCGCAAGCCATCTCCGGCTTCCGTAGGAGCACTCGCGGACATATCGCACGAAGTCCCGCGAGTAGTTCCGTAAGTACAGGGGGACGAGATGCCGCCGCTCGCGCAGGAATCGTGGATCGAGGTATCTCAGGATGTGCATCATGTGAACGCGCGCGTCGCCGGTCCCCACATGTCTTAGAAGACCGCTTTCAGGGTGTCCGCCACCCGGCACGCTTCCTCACGCGTCAGACCCACGGAAGACGGCAGGCAGAACGTAGATTCATAGATGGGCCGCTCTATGCCCCGACCGTAGTACATTGCGCCGTCACCGTAGGCCGGCAACCCGTGCGCGGGATACCAGACGGGCCGGACGCCGATTCCGCCGCGGGCGATCTCGCGCATCCTGTCCAGCAACCCGGGAGGGACGGGCTCGCCGGCTCGGGCCAATACGAGCCAATACGTGTTGAACCGGCGCTCAGACATGTCGAGAACCCGAAAGCGGGACCCATCCAGCAGCTCTTTGTACCAGGCCGCATGCTGCCGCTTGAGTTCGATGTGGGCGTCGAGATGTTCCATCTGCGCGAGCCCCACGGCCGCGCACAGGTTGCTGAGCCGGTAGTTGAACCCGACGCGATCGTGGATGAACTCGAAATCATCCGTCTTCGCCTGCGTGGAGAGGTGCTTGCACAAGCTCGCGAGGGACGCATCCCTGCTGATCAACATCCCACCACCGCCCGTTGTGATGACCTTGTTCCCGTTGAAGCTGAAGCAGCCCACGTCGCCGATCAGGCCGACGCGGGCTCCGTCATAGCGCGCCCCGAGACTCTCCGCGCAATCCTCGAGAACCCGCAGGTTGGCCCTGCGGGCGAGATCCATGATGGGCCCCATCTCGGCGGGCGTCCCGTACAGGTGAACGACCTCGAGTGCGGCCACGCGCCGCCCACTGGGCTTGTGAATCGGCCCGTGTGCGGAGGTCTCGGTCTCCTTCTCCAGAAACTCGCCAAGGACCTCCGGGTCGAGGTTAAGCGTCTCAGGATCGACCCCCAGGAAGACCGGCAGCGCGCCGCAGTAGCGGATGGGATTGACCGATCCGATGAACGTCATGTCGGGGCAGATCACCAGGTCGCCGGGACGGACGTTCAGCGCCAGGAAACCAAGATGAATCGACGCCGTGCCGCTCGACACCGCCACGGCGCTCGACACGCCGTGATAGGCCGCGAACTGCTGCTCGAAACGTGCCACGTGGGGACCGACCTGCGAAAGCCAGCCCGTGCGCACGCATTCGGCCAGGTACTGCTCCTCGTTCCCCGTGATCTGCGGAACGCAATTCGGTATGTTTGTCATAGGTCCGCCTTCATGTACCAGTCCGTCGTCTTGCGCAATCCTTCCGCAAGCGGGACCACGGGTACGAATCCGGTAAGCGTCTCCATCAACCGGGTATCCGGACAGCGTCGTCCCACGGAGCCCTTCGGCGCAGGAACGTGCTCAACGGTTTCGGGCTTCCAACCGCAAAGGGCAAACAGTTCCTTGTACAGCTCGGCAATTCTCTTCTCCTCACGCGAGTTGCCGATGTGAACGACCCCCCCCAGCGGGCATCCGGGCGCTTCCATCAACCGGACGGTGGCCTCTACCGCATCCGTCACGTAGCAGAACGCCCGTGTCTGGTCTCCTCCGACCACCCGAAATGGTTTCTCCCGGGCGCGGATGCGCACGATGATCTGCGGGATGACATGCTCGTATCCCATCCGCGGCCCGTACACGTTGTGGTATCTCACCGACACCAGGCAGCGGCCGGTTGCGCGGGCGACGTAGCGCACGTAGGCTTCGCCCCAGAGCTTGCTGATCGCATAGCTGAACCGTGGATTGGAGATGTCGGAGATCACGACGGGTACGTCTTCCGCCGTGGGCACCGGGATGGGATGGTCCGTCATGAGGCCCCCCGCGTAGACCTCGCTGGTGGACGTGAAGAGCACGCGCGCGTCCCGGCCTGCGTGCTCGGCGAACCAGTTCAGGACATTCAGCGTGCAGATCGTGTTCGTGCGCAGGACACGCTCCGGATCCGCTTCCACGCGCCCGACGCCCACGACAGCAGCCAGGTGATACACGCGATCAACCGGCAACGGCATCCGCCTGAGCGAATCATGATCCTCCAGATCGGCGTCGAGCACCCTGACGGACGGCTGCGCGGCCAGCTCCGCCAGATTGGCATCACGGCCGTGGCGCTCCATATTGTCGACGAGCACGATCTCGTCGCCCGGGCGCGCGTCCGCCAGCAACCGCCGACACAAGTTCAAGCCGATGAACCCCGCCCCCCCGGTGATCACGGTCCTTCTCACGGCTGCCCCTCCGCGTTGTCAGACCGGGACAGGAGGTGTTTGCGATAGAAGGCCTCCGCTGCCGCGTAGGACTCCGGTCGCCCGATCTCGTGAAAGGCCTCGCGCAGAGGGAATACGCCAACCCGCAATCGCAGGTCGATCGCCCTCCGTATCAGGTCAGGCATGTCGTAATACTCACCCACAGGTACTTCAGGCAGCAGCCGCGAGGAGACGCAGTAAATGCCCGAATTCACAAGATGCGTGAATACCGGTTTCTCGCGGAACGCCGCGACCACATCGCCCTCGATAACCGGGTAGCCGAAAGGGATCTTGGTCTCGTAAGGGCGACCGCAAAGGGTGAAATCGTAGGATGCCCCCACATGAAAATCGTGAACCGCGCGGAAATCCACGGTGCACAACAGGTCCCCGTTGACCACGAGGAACGGTCCCGTCGGTTTCAGCGAATCCGGAATCAGGCCAAGGCTGCCCGCGGTTCCCATCGGCTTGGGCTCAACGATGTAGTCGATGCGAAGGCCCATGGAAGATCCATCCCCGAAATAGTTCGTAATAACGTCAGCCAAGTATCTTACGTTAATCAGGATCCGCCGGAACCCGCCCCGCCGGAGCGTCTCCAGAATGATCTGCAATATCGGCTTGCCGCCCACCTTGAGCATGGGTTTCGGTGTGTTCTCCGTCAGCGGGCGCAGCCGAACGCCTTCGCCGCCCGCCATGACCACGGCGACCAGCTCGGAAACCGCGCGCATTTCGGAATCGTCGATGTACTCAACGGCCTCGACATGGCGCGAGCCATCGACCACCGGCGCACAGGAGATCCGGTTCAGCTTTATCAACCGGAGGATATCCGCGCAGGCCATGTCGCCCGGAATCACGATGGGATCGCGCCGGCACACTTCCGTGACCGGCGCCGAAGGCGTCATCCCCTTGAGCAGCCCACGCCGGATGTCCCCGTCGGTGACCGTGCCCACCAACCGGTTCTCGGCGTCCACAACGAGCAGGACGTTCTGCCGACGGCGCGCCCCCATGTCGTTCAACTGCCGCATGGCATCGAGCAAGGTGCTCTTATCGGATATCAGGAACTCCTGTGCATTTAATCTCACTGTACGGCCCCCTGGAAAACGCCCGCCGATCTGACGGGCTACAGGTTTGTCACTGGTGCCTCAGCTTCGAGGCCACGTCACCGTCAGCGGGTGCATGTCGTACTTGTACTTCAGCCCGATCTGGAGGTACTTTGCACCGCGCCGTTCTCGTAGTAGCGGCGCGCAAACCACGCCGGCTTTCCCACAATACGCAAGTTCTTCGAAGTGCACGCCCTTGACGAGGTTAGGGCCCTTGATATCGAGCCGGGGTATGACACGGATGCTCATGTCCTCCCCGCGGAAGGTATCTTCCGGGCCTCCATGTACAGCGAGAGCTTGGCCAGCGTATTGTCGAAGAACCGGGTCTCACGAAGCACGGGAACGTAGCTTTGCCCGAAACTCGATCGGTAAACGTCCTCGAATCCTGCCGCTGAGAGCAATCTCCTGGCTTTCCGCTCATTCCACCAGTTGATGTGATTGCCCGGATACGTTCGCTGCAGTTCCAGAGGGCATCGGGACGTGCACCAGTCCAGGGCTTCTTCGTAGCCCAGTCTGCCAAACAGTGATGCCAGTTCATCGTCCGTGATCTTGGGTATGTCAGCCACGTGTAGGAACGAGACACTACTTGCAAACTCATAGAGGAACACCTGGCCGATGGTGGCACTGCCAAGCGGCGCGCTCATCCCCAGTTGTTTGTACAGCTCGGGCGAGGTGTAGCTCGGCTCGTCCTCCCAGTAGAAGAACAGCCGGTCGTTCTCCCGGTAGGCTCGGTAGTAGAGGTCGATGTTTGGCGTGGTAACCCGAAGTGCTCCTCCCGGCTTGAGGATGCGATAGGCTTCGCGAAACAGATGCAGCGCGGCCTCATCCGTAACATGCTCGATGGTGTGGCTGGAGTAGGCGAGCTCCGCTGTGCCGTCATCAACCGGTAATCGTGTCATGTCGAGGATATCCCAGTCGATATCGCACTGGTTCTCTTTGTAATGGCACCACTCGCTGGCGTGGTCGATGTTGGTCCACGCCGGATGGCGAAACGACCCCGCCCCGATGTTATAGAACCGGCGGGCCTCAAGGCTGTCGGGCGCATAGATCTGCCCGTACACCGATAGATCCACCGATTGCGAAGAGGATGGCCCCCTGTCGGTGCGCTTCGTGATGTCATATCCGATGATTTGAAATGCCTTCTCTGCTAGCGTCTTGAGCATGTCTGAAGATACCCCCTCCCGGCGATCAGCGCTACCTGCGGAGCTTCGCTGTCCGCTGATAACGACGATCCCACGGCCCCGCGACACGCGCTTGCGCTACTCAATGTCGTACGCACGCGCCGTCCGGCACGTCTGAGAAGACGTGAGCTCCGTTTGCGATCACCACGTTCCTGCCAATACGAACGCCGAGAAAAACGGTTGCTCCCATGCCAATAAGGGCTCCCTCGCCAACCTGCACCCCCCCACCCAACACCGCGCCAGGAGCAACATGGACATGGTTCTCAATCTCGCAGTCGTGCGAGACGATGGCCCCCGTGTTGATGATGCAGTTATCCGCGATTCGCGCGTGGCTTCCCACGGCGGCCAGCGCGAAAACCTGATTGCCCGTACCCCACTCGGAGGACGGCTCAATAGCAGCCGTTTCGTGGACCAGATTCGGCGTTCTAAGGCCGGCTTCTCTTATCCGCTCGAATACTTCGGCGCGATGGCCCGGGTCTGTCACCGACCCTACTGCATTGACTGCGGATGAAATGGACTCCCTCACACAGATACGAAGGTACTCGTCACCACCCAGGATGGGGAGACCCCAGAGCTGCTCGCCTACGGGCCTGGCGGGGTCAAGGAAGCCCGCCACTTCCCACGATCCGGAACTACGAAGGACGTCAAGGCACATCCCGGCATGCCCACCGGCACCCACGACAACCACACGCCCCCCTTCCGGCGTCCTGACCGCATCCCCGGGAATAACTCCTGCGTTTGGGTGGGGACACCGCTGCTGTCTTCCCCAAAGCCGTTCGATCTCGGCGGTCGTCACCAGGTCCATGCCGTTGAAGTCCTCCTCAGACAAGCCATATCGCCGGGCCAGCTCGACCGCAGCTTTGGACATGCGCACGCGCCCTTCGGCAGCAGGGGGCGTCTCGTCATGCATCGCAACGGAATCCAGACGGCGGAAGATCTCCGGGAGTGCCTCAGGTGCCGGCCCGATGACCGCGAGCAGGCTGGCGACCCTCAGTTCCTGACCAGATGAATAGGGTGTGTAGAAGTACCCGTCATGCGGCGCCTCGACGTCCGCGTGGGTCTTCGACGTCTCCAGGGAGAAAAGGAGCGCGCCGCGCCGCACGAGTTCGCCGCACGCCGCATGGATCTCCACCAGGATACAAACGTCGTCATTCGCATTCAGCATCGGGACGTATACGGGTATAGGGTTCATCGCGCGGTCCTCAGTGCGGCGTTGACAATCGCTTCAACGTTGGGCAGCAGAGCCAGCTCCAACTGCGGGCTGGCCGGGACAACGCCGTCGTAACCCACTCGCGCAGCGGAAGCAAGCGGCACCCCGCTCTCGGCGGTCCGAGCCAGGATTTCGGCTCCGATCCCGCCGACAAGCGGGCCTTCTTCCACCGTAAGTAAACGATGGGTGCGGCGGACAGATTCCAGAATAGGGCTCGCATTCAGCGGGAAGATCTGGGTGGGCACGATGACCTCGGCTATGATCTCGTGCTGCTCGAAGAGAGAAGCCTGCGCACGCTCCACAACTTCCAGCATCCCGCCGTAGCACACCAGCGTCAGGTCCGGTGAAAGTGTCCGCGGTTTCAGCCTGAGGCAAGGGAACGGGTCATCTGAGCACTCGATCACATATCCCGGTACAGATTCGCTCTCCTGGAGCCTCGTATAGAGAACTTTGTTCTCTATTACCAGCGTGGGATGCTCAATGGTCCCTACGAGCTGCCGGTACACGTCGTAAGGTGAAAGACGATTGTTCAAAGCCAGCACAACAAGGCCAGGGATGCCCTGGAAGAACTTCTCGATGGACTGACTGTGTGTGGGACCGTAGCCTCGCCTGCCCCCCATGGGTGTTCTGACAATGAGAGGCACACGGCATTGGCCATTATACATGCCATGCATCTTGGCCGCGTGCTGGTAGATCTGGTCGAATGCGAGAGTCATGAAGTCCCCAAACATGATCTCCACGATCGGAACAAGACCCGACAGCGCCAGTCCTGTCCCCACTCCCACCAGAGCCGCTTCGCTAATGGGCGTATTCCTGACACGCCCCGGGAAAGCACCGCTCAGGTTGCGGGAAATCCGGAACGCGCCGCCGTACGGGTCCTCGATGTCCTCGCCGATCATGATCAGACGGGGGTCTGCAGCAAACGAGTCCATGAGCGCGCGATTGATGAGATCCCCGTGCCGCGCTCGTTCGCACGACCATGGCATCCAGCTCGTCGACCGCGACACCCTCGGATCCTCCGGCTTGTACGTACTGGATGGTGCCGCACGTGCCTTTGCCACCACCTGGTCGAGCGCCTGCTCGATCTCGCCGTGTAACTCTCTGAATCGGTCCGGATGCAGTTTCCCCCAACGATTGAGGGGATCTTTCTCCGCAAAAGCGGCAATCTCTTCCGGGTTCCGATGGTCGTCTCCTTTGGAGTGCGGATTCAGACGGTAGGTCCCGATTTCCAGGAGCGCAGGGCCCGCACCCGCACGCGTGCGCGAAACGGCCTCGCGGCTGACCGACATCAGTTCCTGCCACTCCCAGGTTGTGCCGCTGTAGTAGGCAATATCAAAGGCAGCAGCCCTCTGGGCAATCGTGCCTGCCATTGTATCGGCAACATGTGTCGACTGGGCATAGGCGTTGCTTTCCACCACAACGAGGAGCGGCAGCTTCCATTTTGAAGCAAGATTCATGCTCTCGTAGACTACGCCTTCCCCAAAAGCACCATCCCCGAGGAATACCACCGCAATGTGGGCTGACTGCTTGAGCTTCAAGGCATATGCCACACCCGCCGCAACAGGCGACATCCCCGACAAGACGCCGTTGGAGAAGAATCCTTCGGCACAAAGATGCTGACTGCCGCCAATCCCGCCGCACACCCCCGATGACTGCCCCATGATTTCGGCCATGAGACGCTCAGGGTCACCCCCGCGACTCAACAGGTGACCGTGACCGCGATGGTTGGAGAGCACGATGTCGCCCGCCTCAAGCGCCTCATCAATGGCTATGCCGCAAAACTCCTGTCCTACGCACGTGTGGACGGTACCGTGGATAACTCCCTCGGAGTAGAGGCGGAGTAGACGACTCTCAAAACTCCTGATGAAGGCTGCCTTGCGAATGAGCCTCTCTTCGGTCTGCGGATCAAGTGTCATCGGGTTCTCGTTACGAGGTGCGTTCGCGTATTTCAGGATGGCGCCCCATCCGCAACTCAGAGGTCCTCCAAGAAGCGCCCTGCCTAGCCATGTCGCCTCCGCCAGCTCTTGCTCGCTCTTCGTACTTCGGCCCCATCCACGAACCTCTTGACTGGAAGCGTATCAAACGGAACGAGCGACTCCAGAATCCGCACGATGCGCAAGCCGGCCTTGCCATCACCGTACGGATTTCGCATGCCCTGCAGGGAACGCCGAAACCGTGGCGACAGGGCCCGTTTTAGCGCGGCAGCAATATCCGCCCTCCCCGTGTCGCTGTCGATGACGTTCCTGGGCCGCAGCCGACCCGCTTGCCGCGGTCCGACATTCACCACCGGCAACGCAAAACTGGCCGCTTCATGGATGCCGCTGGAGGAGTTGCCGATCAGGACCTCTGCGGCGGCCATGACAGACAGGTACCTGAGACTGCCGAGATTCGTCACATACAACGCGTTGGGGTGCGACCGCACATGTTGCCGCAAGGTCGCGTCGATCGCCTCGCGTCCGGGATCCATGTTCGGACCGGTTACGATAACCGTCTGACACCGTCTCATCGTTTCTGTGGCGATGCGGCGGGCAATGGCACGGTCATCCGACGGCACTGCCGTCACAGGATGATAGGTCATCAACGCAACCGGCTCTCTCCAGGTGACACCCAGCTCGCTCTCCAATTGCCGCGCATGGAGAAGGCGAGTGCAGCGGACCTCATCAAGGAGGGGCGCGCCAACCCGAAAGACCCGGCCCGGCGACTCGCCCATCTGGCATAGCCTGCGTCGATAGACCTCCGTTGACGTGAAGTGCACAACGCTCAACTTGCTGATGGCATGACGACACAGGTTGTCGATCGCCCCCTGGGTTTCTTCACCCCCGTGAATGTGCGCGATCGGCACGCCCAGACACAGGGCCCCCAGGGCCGCGCCGAGAAGCTCGTAGCGGTCACCCAGCAGGAGGAGCAGATCCGCCCGCTGGCGCACCAGTGCTGCTGCGATCTCACGGGTCGCCCGCGACGCCGTGACGGCGCTCGACAGGCGAGAGTCGTCGCGTTCCAGAATGTGAAGCACCTCGGCCACGCGGAACCCATCGCGCCTGATCTCCTCCAGGGTGTAACCGAACTTGCGCGCGAGATGACTTCCCGAAACCATGAGACACAGACTCAGTTTCCGACTGCCTGACAAGGCACGCAGAATCGGGCGCCATTGATAGTACTCGCTCCGCGCCGTCGTCAGGACCGCAACCCTCTGCTTCCGGGC
>JAFGQA010000446.1 GCA_016935885.1 Phycisphaerae bacterium
AAAGGAGTTCCTCATGAAGATCCAAAAGGAAGTACAGCGGGTATGGCAGTCCTTGTCAAGATGTCGGCGTTGGGGGCTGCGGGCGATAATTGCATCAATCGCTTGTAACGATACTATGGGGTGGAATCGTAACGGTGGCAAGGCCCGGTGGGGTCAAATCGCGGGTTGACAACCAACACCGGAGGGGGGCCTTTGGCCTTGCCCTTTCGACTCGCGCAAGCCAGGCCGCGAGACCACTGACGCGTCAGGCACGTCTTTCATCGGTACTTTTTCCCACGTCGCGCTCGTGCGTGGGTGTCGTCCGTGGCCCACGAACCGGCATTGACAATCCCCGACCTATCGTATAGTATACATATGTTGACTACCCAGGCAAGCCCGGCCAGCACGACTTGACGAAGATACTGTGTCCCTACTCCCGGTGGAACCGACCGATACGGCGACTTTGAGCGGGTACGTCCCCCTGCCAGTGGCCGGATTCTCACCGTCTCGGATCATATTGGCTAAGGGGAGCGCCACCACGTCGGTCCGGCGGCGGTTGGCGGAAGGCATTTGCGCGGCCTATCCAGAGTCGGAAGTGGTCGAGGATTTCGGCACGCCGCACAATCGGATCAACCTGGGGCAGTCCGATCCGCTCGCGTTGCACAACGAAGGGAAGCGCACGCTGGTATTGGGCGAGCATAATAGCGCGGTCCGCCACAGCACCGAGGAGGGTAACTCGTGCCCCAACTACTGGCACTTCTCGCCGTACGGTTTCTGCCCGTATGGCTGTGCCTACTGCTACCTGGCCGGCACGCAGGGCGTTCGGTTCTCGCCGACGGTAAAGGTGTTTTTGAACCTGCCGGAGATCCTCGCGGAAGTCGACCGTTCGGCCCGGCGGATTGGCGAGCCGACTGCCTTTTACCTGGGCAAACTCCAGGACGGCCTGGCGCTCGATCCGCTGACCGGCTACTCGCGGCAGATGGTCCCGTTCTTCGCCGCCCATCCGACTGCCCGGCTGACGCTGTTGACCAAGAGTGCGGACGTAGAGAACCTCTTGGACTTGGATCATCGAGGGCACGCGATTCTCTCGTGGACGCTGAACTCATCGGCGATCATCAGGACCTTCGAGGAGAAGACGCCATCGCTTGAAGACCGTTTAGTCGCAATGGAAGCCGCGGCTGAAGCGGGTTATCCGATTCGAGCCGTGGTGATGCCGATCATCCCGATCGCCGGTTGGGAGGCAATCTATCGCGAGTTCCTTACCGATGTGTTGTCTCGCGTGCGACTTCAGCGGATCACACTTGGCTCGATCTGCTCCTATCCCCAGGCGATGCGTCTTACCGAGCAAAAACTCGGCCGGGGGAATCCGATTTCTGCGCGGCTTGAACGTCGACAGGGCCGGATGGCCGATGGGCGTGCTCGGTTTCCCCGCGAACTCCGAGAATCAGTCTATCGGCATCTTCTCGATGTGACTCGCCAAGCAGATGCGGAAGTCGAAATCGGGCTATGCCTGGAAGAACCTTCGATGTTCGACTCACTCGCCATGGGCGACAGCATCGGTCGATGCAATTGTGTTCTGTAGGATCGGTTTCTTCGGAGCCGTTTGCGATGCTCGAAGTCGAACAACACACGATGCTACCACGTCTGCTCGACTTGGAGAGCACGCCCTCGGTCAGCCGTCGATTGTCAAGTGGCCGATCTCTACGGTGTCGATCCGTAGGCGATACGGAAGACGTGCCGGCGGATGGCGCATCGTTGCCTGCCTACTTCGGCACGAAACCCTGCTCGCGAAGCACTCCCGTCAGGCGGTTGAGCCTGGGATTCTTGGTCTTCAACTTCAGCGCCTGCTTTTCCGCCAATCCGGACTGTTTGCTGCCCGCGAGCGCCTCGCGCAGGTCGGCCAACATCTCGGCCGCCTGCCGGTACGAGTCGGTCGACCGCTCCGCGACGCAGCATCTCGACGGCGTTTCCGTGGAAATCGCCGAAGTGATACTCGTTCTCAAACGACCACGGCGTGATTTCCGCACGCGTGGACTGGCGCCGCATGTACTGAAGGTTTTTTTCGCTGACTCCGCTGTCGATCGCGCGGAATCCAATGTATTGATACTCGCTCATCAGGCCCCCCTACCGCCAATTCCAGAACCAATAAGAATAGTCCGCGACCAACTGACGATTCGGCTTGCCCGTTCCGAGGCAGACGCTGTACAACACCGGCGCGCCTCTGGTATAGTGGGGCTTTGCCACTCGGTTCGGCGGGAGTCGCAACCGGTTGTTTGTTCGCTTGCCTGGGAGATAGAGCCATGCGTACACTACTTGCCGCGTGCGGAGCGACGCCTCCGGCCGTGGTGGGAACGCGACTCGTCGCGTTGGCGCTGTGGGTCGCTTGGATGTTGGGTCCCGCCGCGGTAGCCTCTGCCGCGGGGCAGTGCTTCAATCTGGACTATCCGGCGTCGACCGCGCCGGGCGAGTTGGTCACCCCCGTCACCTACACGCTCTGGATTCCCGACGGAGCACCGCGGCTGCGCGGCATTATCGTGCACCAGCACGGCGCCGGCACGACGGCTTCCATCGAGGGCTCCACGGCCGCCTGGGATCTGCACTGGCAAGCGCTGGCGACGAAGTGGGACTGTGCGATCTTCTGCTCCTCGTACCACGTGGTCAACGAGGCGGTCGATCTGACGCCCGGCGGCTCCGAGCATTGGTTCGACCCGCGCCGCGGATCGGAGAAGACGTTCCTCAAAGCGCTGGACGACTTCGCGGCCGCGTCGAAACATCCCGAGGTTGCGACCGTCCCGTGGGTCCTGTGGGGCCACTCGGGCGGCGGCATCTGGGCGGACGTGATGAGCACGATGCACCCCGAACGCGTGCTGGCGATTTGGATGCGTTCGGGCTCGGCGGCCATGTTTCGGCCGAGGCCGGAGTTCCCGGCGCCCACGGTGCCGGCCGGCGTCTATAAGATCCCGTCGATGGGCAATCCAGGCATAAAGGAGAAACCCCATGGCCCCTGGACGGGCACGCTGGCCACATTCGAGGAATACCGTGCCCGGGGCGCCCCGATCGGTTTCGCGCCGGACCCCCGCACCGGACACGAGTGCGGCGACAGCCGCTACCTGGCCATCCCCTTCCTCGACGCCTGCCTGGCAATGCGATTGCCGGACAAGGGGAGCGAAGACCAGACGCCCAAGCCGGTGGACAACAGCCAGGCGTGGCTCGGCTCGTGGGAAGATCAGGTAGCCGTGCCCGCCGCCTCTTACGAAGGCGATCCGAAGAAGGCGGTCTGGCTGCCGAACGAGGCCGTGGCCAAGGCCTGGGTGGAATACATCAAGACAGGGGCCGTCAGCGACACGACCCCGCCGCCGGCCCCGCACGATGTCAGGGTGACCGCCCTGGGAGACCGGGGGGCTGACGTCGCGTGGAGCGCCGACGCCGATTTCGAGAGCGGCATCCGCTGCTTCCTCGTGCTGCGCGACGGCCAACCGTTGGCGCAGGTGCCCCGGAGGCCGGTCGGGCGGTTCGGACGTCCGTTGTTCCAGTCGATGACGTATCACGATACGCCTTCGCAGCCGCTGCCCAAGATGCGCTACGTGGACACCTCGGCCCAGGCCGGCGAGCAACACACGTATACCGTCATCACCGTCAACAGCGTGGAGCTGAAGTCGGAGCCGTCCGCCGCCCGGCAACAGGGAGACGCCCGGCGGCAGGGAAACGCCCGGCGGCAGGGAAACGCTCGGCGGCAGGGAAACGCCCGGCGGCAAGGGGACATGGTGCTCTGGTATCGCCAACCCGCCGACGAGTGGCTCGACGCCATGCCGATCGGCAACGGCCTCATGGGAGCGATGGTCTTTGGCGGGCTCGAGAACGAGCGGATCGCGCTGAACGAGTCCAGCTTCTGGTCCGGACGCCCCCACGACTACGATGATCCCAACGCGGGACAGTACTTCCCGGTGATCCGCGACCTGGTGTTTGCCGGCAAGTTCCAGGAGGCGGAGAAGCTTGCCAACGAACATTTCTACGGCATCCCCACAGCGCAACAGGCCTATCAGCCCTTGGGCGATCTGGTGTTGTCCTTCGATGGCGTGGACACCGGTGCCGTCGAGGGTTACCGCCGCGAGCTGGACATGGAGACGGGCGTAACGACGGTTCGTTATCGGGCCGCAGGCACGGTCTTCACGCGCGAGGTCTTCCTCTCCTACCCCGACCGCGTGATGGTCGTGCGGATCACGGCCGACAAGCCCGGTTGCGTCGGCGTTCAGGCGAAACTCAAGAGCCCCTATCAGGATCGCGTGACCGCAACGCCGGACAAGCTGGTGATGGACGGACGCTGGAAAGGCCCGCTGCCGGAGAACTGGCTCATTGCGACGGTCGAAGGCGAGGGCATCCGTTTCCAGACGGTGCTGACGGTTCGGGCCGAGGGCGGCCGTTCGACGGCGGTTGATGACCAGGTGCGGATTGAAGGGGCCGACGCCGTCACGTTCGTCGTGACCGCCGGCACGAGTTACGTCGACTACCAGGACATCAGCGGCGACCCGGCGGCCACCTGCGACAGGACGCTCGCCGGCGTGGCCGAGAGGGACTACACCGCGTTGCGCGAGCGACACGAGGCCGATTTCGCGGCGCTCATGGGGCGGGTGCATCTGACGGTGGGCGATCCCGCGCGAAACGATAGGCCCACCGACGAGCGAATTCGCGCGATGCGAAGGGGCGACGACGCCAACCTCGAAGCGCTCTGCTTCCAGTTCGGCCGCTATATTCTGGCGTCGAGCAGTCGAGCCGGCGGACAGCCCGCCAATCTCCAGGGCATTTGGAACGAATCCGTCGTTCCGAACTGGGGCAGCAAGTACACGATCAACATCAACACCGAGATGAACTATTGGCCGGCCGAGGTCTGCAATCTGTCCGAGTGCCACCAGCCGCTGTTCGACATGCTCGAGGACGTTTCGGTCACGGGCGCCAAGACGGCCAGGGTGTACTACGGCTGCCACGGATGGGTGACGCACCACAACATCGACCTGTGGCGCGGGACGGCTCCGGTGGATGCGGCCCGCTACGGGATGTGGCCACTGGGCGGCGCCTGGCTGACGCTCCACTTGTGGGAGCACTACGCCTACACGGGCGACCGTGAATTCCTCGAGAAGTACTACCCCGTCATCAAAGGCTCCGCCCGGTTCCTGCTGGAACTGATGGTCGAGCATCCCGAGCATCCCTGGCTGGTCACGCCGTTCTCGATGTCGCCCGAACACGGGTATCTCGGCGGCGAGGGGAAGCTGTGTTTCCTCTCCCCCTCGCCGACGATGGACGTTGCGATCATCCGCGAGCTGTTTCCGGCCTGCATCGAAGCCAGCAAAGTGCTCGGGGTCGACGAAGCGCTACGCGGCAAGCTGGAAGTTGCGCTGACCAAGCTGCCACCCTACCGGGTCAACCACCTGGGCCACCTCCAAGAGTGGATCGAGGACTGGCGGCCGGGCGGGGAAGGACACAACTTCTCGCCGACCTTCACGTTCTTTCCGGGCAGTTCCATCCGGCTGGACGGCGATCCGGCGCTGGTCGGCGCGATTCGCAAGTGGATGGAGACTCGCCGCGGGCGAGGCGGCTTCCCCTTGGCCTGGGACATCTGTCTGTGGTCGCGTTTGGAGCGGGGCGACAAGGTGGCTTCGTGCACCAAGACGTTCGTCGGCAACTCGGTGGCGGCGAACCTGCACAATCGCGGCTCCAACCAGTCCGACGGCTCCTTCGGCTTCACGGCCGGTGTGGCCGAGTCGCTGCTGCAAAGCCACGCCGGCGAAATCAGCCTGCTGCCCGCCCTGTCGACGGCCTGGCCCGACGGATCGGTCACGGGGTTGCGGGCGCGCGGCGGGTTCGAGGTGAGCATGCAGTGGAAGGACGGCCAGCTTGTCTCCGCGGCGATCCGCAGTGAACACGGAGGCTCCTGCCAGGTCCGCTACGGCGAGAAGACGGCACCGCTGACGCTCGCCCCGGGCGAGACCGTCCGCCTGGCGCCCGACTTGACGACGGCCCTCTCGACGAGCACTACCCGGCGAGCACCAGAGCGCCGGGGCGGCCGTTATGAACGCCTGCAAGCTCAAAGCGCGAAGGCGACATGAACGCCGTGCGACGCGTCCACGACGAGCGTGGCGCCGGGCTCCAGCAAACGGAATACAGGCTCATCCGTCTGGAGAATGCGCGGGCCTTCGGCCCGGGATTCACGCAGGCAGGACTCCGGAGTCCAAGGGAACCTGCGATGGCGACGCTACCGCTGGTGCGCTGGTGCCTTCGTTTCCTCCACGGGGTATCCGATCATGTAGGTCACCGGGGCGCTGCGATGACGGTAGCTGCCGGCCTCCCAATGATACGGCGCTCCGACAAGCTCATCGGCCATCGCCCGCAATTCCTCGGGACGGTAACACCGCAGCACGGACACGACACCGTCCCAGAGCGCCACCAGCGGAGCCAACGGAATCACGTAGGTCAACACCCATCGCCACCACTTCACTGGACGCACAACCGGTGTGAAGAGCAGAACGCTGATCGGCAAGAGCAAGGCCTGCACCAACGTGAGCCCGTTGCGCTGAAGGACATCAAAGACCGCAATCGGCTGCCCGCCGGCCACGGCGTCTTGCAGCACTGCCTTGGCGTCTGCCGGTCGAAAATGGTGCAGTCCGTTGAACAACGTGCGCACACCTCGCAGGTGTTCGGGAACGCGGCGGGCGTCCACCGAATCGCCAAGATAGCTTAGCCCGCCCGTCAGCTCCGTCCGACGCCGGGCCTCCCTGCTGGGATACTTGTCGGTCAACACCACCGAGACCGCCTGCCCCGTTTCCTGCTCGATCTGGCGGGCAAGATGCAGCCAAGGCCCGCCGTTGCCGGAACACAGGTCGACAAACTGCCGGGTATTCGTCGATCGCATGGCACGCACCAGCAGGCGCATCCGGGGCGAATACGGTCGAAACAAGGCCGTCATCGCCTCCAGGAAGCCCGTAACCAACTCACGCACCACTTGGGGACAAGCGGGCAGCTCGTGGATTTCGAACAGCTGGCGACGTTTCATGTGGCCTCAGCGATTTCTGCGGACCAGGCTCCGCCGGACCGTCCGGCCGACTCGCGGAATCGTCGGTGTTGCGCCGCAACCAGAGGATATCAGAGCACCCGGCCAGGTGGAATGCCCCCCGGTCGGCCATGCCCGGCCGTGACGCCACCATCGCCGCGTGTCGCCGGCCGGATCACTCCAACGTAGCGCCGTCGCATCCCTCCAAAAGGGCTTTTGCCAAACCGGTTGCCATCCTATTATGTCTATTGGTGTGAAGTTCCGTGCGGCTTTGCGCCTGGGCGAGAACGATTCCCGTGTTTGACGTCGGCTCCCCCCTTCCACCCATCAAAACGCCCGACCTATACTTGTACGAGCCCCTGGTTTCGTGATTTTGTAGCCGCCAGGACCATGCACAGCCTGCCTTGCCCAAACCGACGGATCCACCTCTTGGTTTCTGCCTCCATTGCGGCGGCGGTGGCCGGACTAGGCCCGTGGGGCGCCGGCGGCCCGAGCACAACTCCCTCGGCGGCTTGCCTGGCGGCCGCCGCGTGCAACGAACGGGAACCGAGCGCCTCGGATCCCGACGTGAGCCTGGAATGGCCCGGCGACACGCCCCCGCAGCGCCGACCGGTTCCCGAAGCGTGGCTGGCGAACGGCTCATCGCAGACCAACCTCTGTTCCGACTACGAGAAACCAGGGCTCTCCTCTGGCCCCCAGGCGGCCCTTGGCGACGGTCGGTCGCCGCGAACGCACCTTTGCCCCGGGACGTCTCCGCCAGTCCAGTCCCACCGTTCTCTTCAGACTCTCCTGTGCCGATGGCTCGTTTGATCTGCCGGCTGCGCTAAGGGCGCATCGTCCCGAGTCTTCTGGCAGTTCCCCCGTTCGCTTTCCGCTGCGCGGTCCAGGCGCAACGTGCGTCCATCGTGGAGGCCGGCCGCCCCGCCGCCCGCTTCACGGTCGCAAACCAGCACCAAGGCCCGCGTTGCGGTAGGAGTTGATTCATGAAACCCGTAAAACCCGTGTATTGCAGCCAATGCAAGAAGGACGTTCTCTACCACCACGACCCGGTCCACCACTGGAAGCAGCTTCTGATGACGATC
>JAFGQA010000447.1 GCA_016935885.1 Phycisphaerae bacterium
AGACGCCACTACGAGCTTTCACTTCACCCGACGCTTGGCATACTCCGGGTCAAAGAAGGTTCGGACTGCTTCCGCCAACCGGCTCCAATCTCCAGTTGGGGCAATTTCCGCTACGATTTTCCACGGCATCGCGTATTCCATGAGGACGACCGGGACGGATTTTCCGAGCAACTTCATCTGCTGACGGCGATCCCCGATCCCGACCGGCGACCGGCGCGACGACGCACACGAGGCCGACGATTCAGCGGACGCGGACGACGACGGCGGGAAACTGTCGGGATTCGCTTCGCCCTTGTTTTGCAGGCGGTTGGAGGCCGGGACGGACAAGGCTTCGGCTTTCGGATTCGACAGGTCGGCGCGTGCGTCTGTGCTAACGACCAGATAATGAGACCGGCGTAGGCCGGAAACCGGGTAACACTCCGGGAAGGGGTTCCCGCGAGGGGAGCAGTGGTGCGCCGATTCAACCACAATGACGTTTCTGAAGCACAGAAACTCCTCAAGACAGCCGGTCACGCCCGGCCGCTGTTGGTAGTGGACTCCGTGTACAGCATGACCGGGGAGTTTGCCCCGATCGAAGACCTGTGCGCCCTTGCGAAAGACTACGCTGGGCTACTGTACGTCGATGATGCACACGGAACTGCCGTCTACGGGCGAAGCGGCGGCGGGTTCGTTACCCATGTTTTCGAGAGGCTCCCGCCGCACATCCTCCTGAAGGCTACGCAGTCTTCCGCCCTGACACCTGCTTGCGTCGCTCATGCGACGGCCTGATCGGGGAAGACATCCAAAGCTTGCCCGAACTGGGCATGCTGCCGGAGGGCCTCAATTCCTTCGTGCGAGATTTCGTCTCGCAACGCCTTGCGGGCGAAGTCAACCTGTTCAGCAATCGTCCGGGTAGCAACGGAGGGAGGCAGGACTATCTGTGCGGGCAGACGTTCTGAATTCGCCGGTTCTCTAATGGCTTTGTCCAGTTGCACGAGAACGTCCGTGGCACATAGTCGGGGATCACGGGCGCGATTCCCGAACCAAACGTAGAGCAACATGCCGGACAGAAGAAGCAGCATCGCGCCCGCCACAGCCCCTATGCGCAAGCGTCTCATCCCCCCTCCTCTACACCACCCCATACTCTCCCCCGTCGAATCCTAGACCGCAAGTTCGTTGCCCATCAAGCTTGTCGGCCACGTGGCCCCTTCTCGAACGATGATCGCAGCTCTTCCTCTCTCCGGAACGCCTCTCCCGCCTCGTCGAAGCGGCCGGCGTGCTCGAGGGTTCGACCGAGGAGGCTGTACGTTCCAGGGCTTTCCTCAATCTGGTTCGACCGCCGGAGAGCATCGACGGCTTCGTCCCAGCGGCTCGCCATCCCGTAAGCCGAGCCCAGCATGAACCAGATGGCGGCCGTGGAGCCGTCAAGAGCGGCGGCCCGCTCCATGGCCTCACAGCACTCTGCCAGAAGCGCCCGCCGCTGGCTCTCCGCCGCGGGGTCGGGCGGTGACCACCCCCCACCCCCTTCCTCAGGCTGCAGAACAAGGGCGCGGCACGCCTGTCCCAGAAACAGGTGCGCATGGAAGTTGTCCGGGCGCATGCGTGCAGCGTGACGACACGCTACCAGCGCCCGCTTGGGATTGCCTCCCTCTGTCTCCGCCTGCCCCACAAGGGCCCACACGCTGCCCACCTGTTCCCGGTCATCACCGAAGTGCTTGATGGCGTTCTTGTACGCCCAAACAGCGGCGTCATGGCGCTTGGCCCCTTGATGTGCCATCCCCAGGTTCATCCACCCGTCCGGATCCCCCTCTTTGAGCGACAGGCATTTCTCGCAGGCTTCCACCGACTCCTCAAACCGGCCCTGCGACCAACGCACCTTGCCGATTCCCAGCCACGCGCCTGCAGCGGCGTCGGCAGATTCCAGAACAATGACCAGCGAGGCCGAGCAGGCGGCCACCGCCTCGGCGAAGTCTCCGCGATCCCGCGCCGCCCGCCCTCGTTCATCCCACCGGTGTATCTCGGGCGATGCATACTCGTCTCTTACCTCCAGTGCCTTCCGGTACGCAGCCATCGCCTCCTCCAAACGGCCAAGGCCGCGGTAGCAGTCACCCACCATGAAGTAACCCCAAGGGCGCTGGGGATACCGCTCGCAGAACCGCCGTGCATGCTCGAGCGCACCCTCCCAGTCATCCTCCCTGGACATCTGATTGAAGGCACGGCAGTCGGGATCATCGCGAAGCCGCTCATAGCCCGGCGGATCCTGAAGGGGCTGTTTCACGATGCTGATTCTAGCCCAAGTTCGTCAGTTATGGCACGTCAGATCTCGATTTCCTGGTAAACTCGTCGATTCTCATGCTGGTTTCGGGACTACATTTTCGATCACTTTCGGCATGTTGGGCAACTCGATGCCAAGCCTGATCAGAAGCTGAGCCAGCGGTTTGTCGGGCTTGGCAACGACGCAGAGTCGGACTTCGCCGGCCTCCCGGGTGGGCAGAACCACGTCCATGGATCGAAGTTCTTCGAGTTCGAGGAGCAGTTGCCGGGCGCAGGAACCGAGCCCTTTGGCCGACATCCACATCTCCAGCACCCGCCACATGGCCAGTGACAGGAAGCAGACCAGGACATGAGCCTGAACGCGCCCGGCGACCTGATGGAACACCGGGCGGAGGTTCAGATCTGTCTTCGATGTGCGGAACGCTGCCTCGGCCTGTGTGAGCTGGATGTACCACTTCCACAAGTCGCTTTCGTCACCCTCAACATAGTTGGTCCGTAGCACGTAGGCACCGTGAGCGCGACAGGCCCACTGGTAACGATCCGTGTGCTCTTGCACCGAGAGGGCGCAGGCCTGCTGCTGGTTGTCATATTCAAGTTCCACCGTGAAGACCGCCGCCGCGGCCGGATACCGTCCCATCCAGCGACCGATACGCCGTTCGATGGGGCCGATGTTGGCTTTCGGCTTACGACGCAAAGACACATCGATCTTCTCCAGGTGTTCGCGCAGCCGATCGATCTGACGTTTCAGCATGGCGCGTTCCTTGGCCGCCCGATCTTCACTGCGACACAGAATGAAGCGTTCCGTTCCCTCCGGGGTTTCCACCATCTTGACTTCCAGCCCCTCTCGGATCGCCGTCCAGTCCGATTCGTCCAGAAGGGCGGCCTCATACTTCTTGAGCTGCTTCTTGGGGGTACCCACCAGGTAGTGAGCCCCGCGTTTGCGCAGCCATTCCAAGTTATCCGAAGGCGTATCTGAACAACGTGCGGGACCTGGGATCGCGGTACACGTTCTCGCCGCTGGTGAAGGCCCACCTGGCCCACGGCGACGAGGTGGCCGCGCATCTGGCGGAACTGTTCGCGATCCACGGGCCGCCGTTGTTCCTGAAGCAAGACAACGGAGGGAACCTGAACCACTGGCAGGTGGACGAACTACTGGCGAAGGCGATGAATCATCGCAAGCGCCCGTGCCTGCACCGTCGCACATCCTGCGCGGTCTTCGCGAGCGGTGCAGACCTGGCGCGTGCGTTCACGCGCCGTGAACGAAGGGAGGTCTACGATCATATCAAGAAACACACGATCGAGTTGATCGAGAAGGACGGCTACGACCCGGACGCCGCATGGCGCCTGGCCGTGGAAACATGGTTACTGGACAACCGGTTCATAACCGTATGTAATCGGAAAGGAGTGTTACCCGGTTCTCGTGAAAATCGGTCTCATTATTGACCTCTGCATAAATAATGCAATATATTGGGGCATCCTGAAAGGAGGGTGCTCCAATGAGGCCCCACGGTTCTCCGAAAGC
>JAFGQA010000448.1 GCA_016935885.1 Phycisphaerae bacterium
ACTGTGGCACCGGCGTCTCGCCGGTGGTTTTCACGGTCAGGAACGGCGTTTCCGAACCACTGTTTTCCCTTTCACCACGGGCTGGTAGGGCCCACCATGCAACCCCCCCATCGAACCAGGAAGCCCAAGACCCGATGGTTCGCGCAGCGGACCCTGCATGGATGGCGTACCCTCCAACGATCCACAACGGCCCGGAACAAGCCCGCGAGAATATCATCGCCGCCGCTCGACTGCGAAACAGCTATCTCGGCCGGATTGGCCACGCCATCGAACCGGCCATTAAGCCGCTGGGGTACGACTGGCGCATCGGTATCGGGCTGCTCTCTTCCTTCCTTGCCCGCGAGGTCTTTGTTGGCACCATGGGCATCACCTTCGCCATCGGCGAGGTCGACGAGGAATCCGAGGCCTTGCGGGATAGGCTCGCCGCCGCCACCTGGCCCGACGGCCGCCCAGTCCTCACCCCATTGGTCGGCGTCGGCCTGATGGTCTTCTACGTCCTGGCCTGCCAGTGCGTCAGCACCGTGGCAGTTGTCAGGAGGGAAACCAACTCATGGCGATGGCCGGCCCTCATGTTCACCTACATGACCATCCTCGCCTACGTCAGCGCCCTGCTCGTCCACCAGATCGGTATCCAACTCGGACTCGGCGCCTATTAAAGCGTCGCGCGAAAACAACATGGCCGATTGTGCCGCTTGGCTTCCCTGCTGGCTTGCCGTTTGGCGGACCTACCCGCAGGCAGGCGGATCAACCGTCTACGTTGTTTCTGCGCGGCTCCTTACACGTGACGACTCAATGAAACGCCCCACAAGCCCACGAATCGCCGTCGTTAATCCCGATTGTTCAGCGAAACGCCCAACAAGCCCACGGATAGCAATCCGTGGGCCCGACCGACTCCTGAGCCGTCTCTTTCCTCCTTCGATTCCCAACGGGCGGGATGGCATGGATAAGCGGAGCCGCCAACGGCGGCGGAGCTTAGCAGCCCGTGGCAAAACTGTGGCACCGGCGTCTCGCCGGTGGTTTTCACGGTCAGGAACGGCGTTTCCGAACCGCTGCTTTCCCTTTTGCCACGGGCTGTTAGACGTCGCGCCGGAATAACATGGCCGATTGTGCCGCTTGGCTTCCCTGCTGGCTTGCCGTTTGGCGGGTCAACCGTCTACGTTGTTTCTGCGCGGCTCCTTACCCGTGGGCATCCATTCCAGCCCGTTCTCACTGGCCTTTCGCCCGTGTACGCACCGCCGAGACGGCGGTGCCACAAGGGGGGCTCAGAACGCCCCCTCAGCCGAGCCGCGGGCCCCAGCCCGCGCGGCCTTGGAGATCACGCGTACATATCCGCGCAACGCGCAAACCCCGCAAACCACCGTCTCGGGAGCAAGCCGTGCTCGGCCTCGCAAGCAGGGCTATGATTTTGTATGCTACGCCTGCAACAGTGAAGACATCGTGCAACCTGAAAGGACCTCACATGGAAGTCTTGCTGGACGGAAACTCGCTCTCAATTGAAAGAATCGTCAAGGCGGCCCGATGCGGCACAAAGGTCGCCCTGGCGCCGGGGGCCAAGGCCAAGATGCAGGCCTCCCGCGACTATCTCGAACGTTGCGTCGCCGATGGGACCGCCATCTACGGCGTCACGACCGGAATAGGGGAATTTGCCCGAATTGGGATATCGCCGGAGCAGAGCGCCGAACTCCAGCGACGCATCATCTACAGCCATTCCGCCGGCACGGGAGACCCGCAACCCGAAGACGTCGTTCGCGCCGCCATGATTATCCGCGCAAATGTCCTGGCCAAGGGCTATTCCGGCGTTCGCCTCTGCCTGCTCGATACCATCCTGGACATGGTCAACAAGGGCGTCGTGCCTTTCATCAACGAGAAGGGCTCCGTCGGAACCAGCGGAGATCTTTCGCCCATGTCGCAATTCGCCGAGGTCGCCATCGGCGAAGGCCGTGCCTATTACAGGGGCGAGCTGATGCCCGGCGGACAGGCCATGAAGCGCGCCGGCATCAAACCCACCGACCTGACCTACAAGGAAGGCCTCGGCCTGATCAACGGGCCGCAGATGATGGCCGCCGGCGCCGCCCTCCTCGCCTACGACGCCGAGCGCATTCTCAAAAACGCCATGATCGCCAGCGCCATGGCACTCGACAGCCTCCGAGCCGTCGCCCGCGCGTTCGATCCACGCGTCCACCGTGCCCGTCAATATCGGGGCCAGGTCGCGGTCGCCGAAAACCTCCTGAGGTTGTTCGCCGACAGCCAGATCATGGCCAACCGAACCGGCCGCGTGCAGGACGGCTACAGCATGCGTTGCACCCCTCAGGTCATCGGGCCTTCGCTCGACACGTTGGAGCACGTCCGCGATGTCGTGCAAATCGAACTCAATGCTGCTTCCGATAACCCCCTGTTCTTCGCCGACGACGGTGAGTACTTCGCCGCCGGAAACTTCCACGGCCAGGGCATCGGCATGGTCGCCGACTTCTTGTGCATCGCCATGTCCGAGGTCGCTAACCTATCCGAGCGCCACACAAACCGCCTCCTGAATCCGACACTCTCCGGGCTGCCCGACTTCCTCGTCGAAGGCAAAGGGCTCAACTCCGGCCTGATGGTCGCCCAATACACCGCAGCCGCCCTGGTCTCCGAGAACAAGGTCCTGTCCCATCCCGCCTCCGTGGACTCCATCAGTGTCTCCGCCGATCAGGAGGACCACGTCAGCATGGGCCCGATCGCCGTCCGCAAGTGCACGGAGATCCTGAAGAATGTCCGGACCGTCCTGGCCATCGAAATGATGTCCGCCGCCCAGGCGGTCGAGTTCCACGAGGGCCGTCGGCCCGGCAGGGGCACGGCGGTTGCCTACGACCTGATCCGAGAGAAGGTCCCGCCGCTGAAGGACGATCGTGTCTTGTATCCCGACATCGAGGCGATTCGCAAGTTGGTCGAGGATTGCAGCATCCTCGATGCGGTCGAGGCGGAGATCGGCCCGCTGACCCTGGCGCGCGACGTCAAACTTCCAGGACCCAACATCTCCGGATGAACGCCGCCGCCGCTGGCGGGCGACTTGTCTCGCAGGGACTATCTGAAAGCCCCTCAGCGGTCCATCGCTGAGGACGAGGAACTCAACCCGGGTCCGTGACAGTTCAGGCGCGTGCCACTGGTAGCTTGCCTGCCAGTGTGTGGCCTCTGCGCCCACCGGAGAGACCACACGGGCGGACGAGTCGCCCGTGGCGCGCAGAATCGAACGCCCCCGGAGGTGTCACGGACCCCTCCACCCATTTGCCGGGCCGCCAAGGCTTGACAGGCCAAGCTCAGACTGATAACACAGTAACGATTGAATACGTAATGTCGGTTCGTCACCGGGCCGTCCCAGTGGGAGCAGAGAGGCTGTTGTCTGGTGCATCCCGCGAGAGTGATGGTCTTGCATTTTGGCTGAAGGAGTGCATGTCGATGGCAACGGATCTCTTGACGCTTGCGGAAGGCATCTTCGTCATGAAGTGGTATAGCTGGGTTGGCATCGCGGGGATCATTGTGGTCATAATCGCCTACAAGATCTACCAGAACAAGATGATGAGTTGATCGCTCTCTCGATCCCGTCCTGTTTATCAGTCAGCATCGATTAAAAGGGGCTGGGGTCTGCGCGCTGTCCTTCGCGGCGTTGAACGCGGTGGGGTGCGCGCCATCGGCACCACGTGATCGTCAGGGTCACGTGTCAGTCACGTCATGCTGGAATACATCGAGCGGGCAGCCGTCGCACCGTGCGCGGGGTCTGCAATGCCGCTTGCCCACGGCGACGAGCAAGGCATGGTACTCGTTGAACATCCGCGTGTCGGCGGGCAAGTTATCCTCGAACAGGGATTTGAGCTCCTCGTAGCCCACGGCGCCGTCGATCAGGCCGTGGCGGCCCGCGACGCGGGCCGTGTAGGTGTCGACGACAAACGTCGGGATGTCCAACGCATACAGCAGGATGGAATCGGCCGTCTCCGGTCCGATCCCCTTGACGGCCAATAGCTCCTGACGCAGGTCCATCGCGTGCATGGCGACGAGGCGGTCGAGATCGCCATCGTGCCGTTCCCACAACCACGTGACGAAGCCCTTCAGCCGCTGGGCCTTGACGTTGTAGTAGCCCGCGGGGCGGATGTACTCCGCCAGCTTCTCGACAGGGACATCCCGCAGGGCCGTCCAGTCCAGCAGGCCCGCGGTCCGCAGTTGGGCAATTGCCCTCTCGACGTTTCGCCAGTTGGTGTTCTGGGTGAGGATGGCTCCGACGACGATCTCGGTGCAAGTCTGCCCCGGCCACCAGCCCTGCGGCCCATAGGCCCGATAGAGCACGTCGTAGAATTGGTGGAGCGTTTGAGCCGTCGAAGATGACATCGTTTCAGTTTGCACCGACAGGGTAGACACGTTGCGGGCACCTGTGCATCGTGGTAATCATAGCGTGATGGCCAAGCTCGCGAACCGGCGAAGACCTCCGAAAACGCAGACCAGGCGACCGTCGAAGAAGCGTCCATCGCTGTCGGACCGTTACTGGGACATCACGCACCGGCCGTTGCAGTGCCTGATGTTCCTGCTGCCAATGGTGCTAGCGTACGAGATCGGCATGGCCGTTTCGCACGGCAATGTGCCCGTTGACGAGCAGCCCGGCCTGGCGGCGAAACAGCTTCTGGATTGGCTCTTCAGCCTGTTCGGGGCCACAGGTGTCTATCTGCCGGGCTTCGCCCTTATCGTCGTGCTGCTTGTATGGCACATCGCGTCCCATCATCCGTGGAAGGTCTCATGGTACTCGCTGGTGGGCATGGCGAGTGAGAGCATCGTGCTGGCGGTTCCCGTTCTCCTGCTGAACGAGTTGATCGGCCGGTCCCCGCCTTTGCAGGGGGTTGCGGGCGGGCCGGCAGTCTCAGCCCTCGACAATCTGCTGCTGAGCATCGGTGCGGGGATCTACGAGGAACTGGTTTTCCGGCTGATCGTGATTTCGCTGTTGACGCTGCTCCTGATCGACATCGGGCACATGAAGCAGGTGCCTGGGGTGGCGCTGGCCGTGATCCTGTCGTCGCTGATGTTCGCGGCACATCACTACCCGCCGATCGGTGCTGATGCCTGGTCAACGAGCCGGTTCGCATTTCAGGCGGCGGCTGGGGCGTATTTGGCGGCGGTGTTTGTGGTTCGGGGTTTCGGGTTGGCGGTCGGCTGTCATGCCGTGTACGACATCATCGCTTCCATTCTGATGTAAGGCTGCGGCTTGTCCCTCCCATGCGGTCTCTCCGGTGGGCGTATGGGGCATACACACTGGCAGGCAAGCTGCCAGTGGCACCCACGCGAACTGTCACGGACGCACTCGGGGGCATGTTCCCGCGTGTTGCGCGGACTGCCCCCCGACCAAGGTCGGGGGCTCTTGGACCAAGGTCGGGGGCTCTTGGACCAAGGTCGGGGGCTCTTGAGCTAATGTCGGGATCTCCTGGGATGGGGCGTTTCTGGTTTTGCGAGTTCGAGGACGTAGTCCATGGCTGCTCCGTGGGGGTGGTTGGTCCGCAGGGGCGTATTGGCAATGCGGCGGATCCAACGGTTGTAGCGGCGCATCCACTCGTTGGGGACGATCCACCGGTCACATGCACGGAAGACCCACGGCCAGACGAGGTTGCAGGAGTAAATGCTGCGAGTTCGCAGGCCGCATCCGGCGAATGCGCGGCACCAATCTGCGGCGGACCAGTGGTTCTCCGATCGCCAATTCGGGTTTCGCCCGTTGCGTGTGGCGGCGCGGGCGATCCGTGCGTATGGCGAGGCCGGGTTCGAGGTGCTGAAGACGACGCGGCCGCCGGGGCGAAGGATGCGGTTGAACTCCTTTGCGACGGTTTTGGGCCGCGGGAAGAGGTGCATGGTCTTGTGGCAAAGGACGGTGTCGAAGGACTCGTCGGCGAAGGGCAGTGCCAGACCGGAGGCAGTGACGACGATGTGGTTTGACGCCTTGGCCTTGTGCAGAGCCTGGAGGCTGATGTCGATGCCCGTTGGGGAAGCACCGCGTGCGTCGAGCGCGCGGAGGTAGTGGCCGTGGGCGCATCCGACGTCGAGGACCTTCTCGCGGGGTCGCCAATGGACCTGGTCGAGGAGGGCGTGGTCGAGCTCTTCCTGGAGGAACGACGGCGCGGAGGGGTTCTTCCATTCGCGCCATTCCCAACGCGCGCGGTCGGCGATTCGGTGACAGAGTGCGAGCATTGCTTGGTCTTCTGATCTGTTTGAGCAGGGTGGTCGGCGTCCACGCTCGTTGTGTCCGATTGGCGTACGTCGGCCACCGCACAACCGCCAGGGGGTATATCGGCAACGGCGGCGTTGCGATCGGAATCATGTGGGTTCATGAGGACGTGCCCATCCGGCTTGGCGGTGGCGGTGTTTTCGTCTGGAGGCGTGAGGCCGTAGATGTCGGCGACGGCGGCGCTGAGCGCGGCGTTGAACTCGGCGTGCGTGTAGGGAGTTCCGTCTGGCTTCTCGCCGTAGGGGGCATCGATTGAAGGATGAGCCGGCGAGCTGCAGCGTCGGTCCTGGCGTTTGGCGTGGTCAGCCTTCGCGCGAGCAAGCTCGACGGCGAGGATGTTTTTCTCGTGGGCGATGTTCAGCTTCTTCAGTTCGCCGTAGGCATGGGAAAGCCTGCAAAGCAGGTCTGGCTGCAGGTCGGGGTCCCGGCAGTGCTCGGTCAGGCGTGTGATGATTTCGCGCTCCAGGCGCGTGAGGAGCCGGCGGCTTTGCTCGTCGCGTTCGACGTGTTGTGGACTCGTCTGCGGCATGAGATGTCTCCTTCGGCAAGGATGGGGCAGTGGATTGCAGGCACCACGTTTCTGTCGGCTTCCGTCGCCTCCACTGGGCTGGTTTGTTTGCCGCGGTGCCATCGGTCTGTCCCTTCACTTAAGACTAGGACATGGGGCGGCGCGGGGCAAATCGGGAATCGGGGGAATTCCCCTAGTGTGGCGGTTGTCCTTGACGGGTCAGGATTTACGTTGGGAAACATTTTTGCTCCGCCAAACGGCTAGCCGGACGGGAGGTTGGGTTTGGCGTTGGCAGATACGTTGGGGAGACGGGGGATCTGCCAAACGGCGAGCCGGACGGGGGATTCGGTTTGGCGTTGGCGGATACGTTGGGGAGACGGGGGATCTGCCAAACGGCAAGCCGGATGGGGGGTTGGGTTTGGCGTTGGCGGATGCGCTGGGGAGACGGGGGATCTGCCAAACGGCGAGCCGGACGGGGGATTCGGTTTGGCATTGGCGGATACGCTGGGGAAGGGAGGGATCTGTCAAACGGCAAGCCGGACGGGGGATTCGGTTTGGCATTGGCGGATACGCTGGGGAAAGGAGGGATCTGTCAAACGGCAAGCCGGTGCGGGGAGCACACGCGGGGGGCTAACTGCCCGTGGTAAAAGGGAAAACAGCAGTTCGGAAACACCGTTCCTGACTGTGAAAACCACCGGCGAGACGCCGGTGCCACAGTTTTGCCACGGGCTGCTAATCGAAATAGTGTGTTGTGCCTGGTTTGATGGGCTCGGGGGTCGGGCCTTGTTCGGCGAGTTGGGCGGCGTCGAGGGCCAGGAGTGGGCTGATCTCGAAGGTGCCGTTGGGCTCGCCGGAGGCTTGGCGCGGGATGTCGAAGCCTGCTGATTGGAGCCAGTCGGCGGCGCGTCGGTTGAGGTCTCGGCGAGCAGTCTGGACGGAATCGACACCTGTCGGGTTCTTGACGGGGCTGAACTCCTGGGCGCGGGAGGTTTGGACGACGATTGGGTTTGCCGCCAGTGGCAGTGCGTCGAAGACGAAGGATTCGAGCTTGATCGCGTTGGGTTCGGTGGGTTCGATGCGGCTGCCCGTGGTAGGGTCGATGTAGGGGACCTTCTTGAGGGCCCGGTGCCACGGGAGGGCGAAGGCGGCGGGGTCGGCGGTGAGGCGCTCTACGAAGGTGCGGGAGAGGAGGTGTACGGCGATGTTGCCGGCGTCGAATCTTCGGGAGCCATCTTGGTTTTTCGCGCGGGCGAGTTCATCCGGGAGGTCGGAGTATTCGATGACGGTCAGCTTGCCGGCGGCCAAGGCGAAGTTGCCGACGCGTTCGAAGTCGTCCGCCTTGGGGAGGGCTTTGCTGGACATCTCGCTGCGATGGAGGTGATGGAGGCCGATGAAGACGGGATCGAGGCAGGATACGAGGGGGTTGTCGACCTGGAAGTAGCTGACGTGCTCGATGCCGCGTTGGGCCATGTCGGCGAGCATTCCCGTGCGTGCGAGGGCGAGGAGCGATCCGCCGTGACCATCGGGCGAGAGGGCGAGTCGGTGTTTCTGATCGAGGAGGATCTTACCGTCGCGATCGAAGGCGGGCATGACACCCTGCTGGAAGAAGGTGACGTGGTCCGGGCTCATTCCGAAGTATGAATGCTGCCTGAAGAAGGTCTGCGTTTGCTGGTCGTTGGCCGGGCTGGTCATGATGTACCATTGTGAGCGGCACTGGTATCGGCGGTCCGTGGCGAGGATGGCCTCGGCGAACAGTTGGAATAGCGGTTTGTTTTTGACGGGTGAGATCTGGAATGCGCCTTTAGGGCCTTCAAAGCCGAGGCGCGTGCCCTGCCCGCCGGCGACGGTGAAGGCGGCGATCTTGCCGGCGGCTATGAGTGAGCGGCCACGTTCGCGGGCATCCTGGCCCGCGGAATCGGCGTGGATGACCTCGACCGGTTCGAGCGATGCGGTCTCGCCATGGTCGGCGGGCGTCGCGACGGCGAGCCTGCCGAGTGCGGGCAGCTCGGAGACGTTGACGCAGGTGAGGTCATCGAGCAACTGGCGACGTTCGGCATCGCTGATCTCGTTCCAGAAGGTGAAGACGTGCTCCTGGCCGACGGCTTGAAAGCGGGCACGGAGTGTTTCGACACGCTGGTTTGTGGGCTGACGCATTTGTTCTCCCGCCATGAGGGATCACTCTGATCGCCTTCGTGGTCTTGTGCTACGACACAGGTCAACTGGTGTGGGGCACGGGCGGCTTGCCTGCCAATGCCCACTGGCGGACAAGCCGCCAGTGGCACCCGGGTGTGCTTTCACCGGTGGGACGCCGGTGCCACCGTTGTTGGTCGGGCAGGCGTGACGTAAACCCTTGACAAAGGCCTGCTTTTGTCAAGGGTAAACGGTTGATCCGCCAAACGGCAAGCCCTTGACAAGGCAAGCCCCTGTCAAAGGCAGGCCGGCAGTCGAGCCGAGCGGCACCGCCGCTCATGTTGTTCCTGTGCGATGGGTCGGTCGGATGGGCTCTCGGATAAGCACTCTGTGTGGCTGACACTGGATGCTCGTATTCCCTCGTGGACTCGGCTTGATGGTCTTGGGCCACATTGTCGATTTACGTGTATGACCGCTCGGGGTCATGTGGTACGCGTGATAAACTATCAGCGTGTTGTGGGCTGTCAACGTGGGCACACCGACAAGATCCAGGTTTGATGTTGGTATGCGAGACGGGAAGACGCGGCGTGAGTTCCTGGGGGGGTTGATCTCGGCCGCGGCGGCGTCGGTGGTCTGTGATCCGTGTCGTCTACTGGGCCAGGATGGTCTTGGCGGTTCGACTGTGCCGCTGGCTAATGCGGCGCCGCCCGTGTCGCGCGTTGCGCGTGTGGTGTCCGAGCGTGTGCTGCCGGTTCGGATTGTGCAGAGGTCGCTGCTGAAGGACTGTATTGCCCAAGGCCTGTGTGCGTTGACGAGCGAGTCGGAGGTGTGTGACGCCTGGCATCGGGTCCTTAAGCCGGACGACGTGATCCTGCTGAAGTTCAATCGGTCGGGGGCGGAACAGTTGGGGACGAGGCCGGCGATGGTGGCTGAACTGCTGGACTCGCTGGTTTCGGCGGGATGGGGATTGGACAAGATCATTGTCCTGGAGGCGGGCTCCGAGGTGGCCGGGATCCGCAAGACGCGGCCGGCGGACCAGCGGTGGCAGGGTAAGGAGGTTGAGTTTGGGAAGTCCGGTAAGGACTCGTTCATTGCGGCACTTGGTGAGGCCACGGCGATCGTGAACGTTCCATTCCTGAAGACGCACCACCTGGCGACGATGACCAGTTGCCTGAAGAACCTGTCCCACGGGCTGATACGGCATCCGTCGCGTTTTCATGCGAACGGGTGTGATCCTGCAATTGGGGAGATCGTGGCATCGGCCCAAATTCGTGCGAAATTGAAACTCAATATCGTAAATGCATTACGGGTTGTGCTGGACCGTGGGCCGGAGGCCCGGGAGAGCGATATGCACACGGCCGGGACGCTGCTGTTCGGGGTGGATCCGGTGGCGTGTGACGCGACAGGTTACGGGATTCTGAATGAGCTTCGGTCGCAGCGCGGATTGAGGCCGCTTCTGCCTGGGGCCCAGGTTCCCGATCAACTGGTGACTGCGGCGAAGTTGGGGCTGGGGCAGTTGGACGGCGAGCGGATCGACGTGCGGAATGTGGAGATGTAGGGCGATGTGGCAGGTCTGGGGTTTCTGGGCACGCGTGGAAGATTTACGGACGTGCCATCTCCCGGCCGAAAAAAAGGGCTGTAGACCGGCGCCGGTGGTTGACAGGACCGCAGGAACTGATAACATAATAGGTAGATGGCGAGTGGTTTGGGTGGCGTGTGGCCTTCCAAAGACACGAAGCTAAAACCAGGCGAGGATCATCGTTATCATCATTGTGTGGTGTCAGTAATACGTACCCGCGCGGGGGCCAGTTAGACTGCGGTTCATACCTTCCTTCCAAGACCCTCCTTGCCTAGTTCATGCCCTTGACAGAGAGCAGCATTGCGATCGCTTAAGCCGACAGACGAGGGGACCGATTAAAGGGCGCATAGTGTGCCCGGGGACAATCGTTGGCGTGGAAGCGCTAAGAGGAGGGAGTTGAATTCGGACTGAGAGCGTCGGCGCGATCCAGCGTACGTACGATCGTGATCGGCGAGTGTTCGTGAGGCCCGAGCCTTCGGCAATGGTTGCCGAGGATTTCTGGGGCTTCGGCGTTCTTTGACGTGTGGGCCGAGGCAACGGGTCCGCACGTTGTGACCGATGCCAGAGGCGTGTGGGAGGTCATACTCGGAAGCGGTTTCGGACCGTTTGGTTTGGATCCGACCCCAGGCCTTATTCATCGTTGTTTCAGTAGCGCCTTTTGCGTGCTGATGGGATTGATCATCTGTACTTAATACGTTGCCATTGAGGAGGTATTGTTGTGAAGAGACCCAGAGCGTTTACCCTAATTGAGTTGTTGGTGGTGGTCGCGATCATCGCGTTGTTGATCTCGATTCTACTGCCGAGTCTTTCCCGGGCGCGTGAGCTGTCCAAACGGACGGTGTGCTCGGCCAACCTGCGAGGCATCGGGCAGGCGATGTACATCTATGCCCAGGATGCTCCGTACGTGTTCCCCGCGATTGCCCAGACGTACGACCAGACGAGCAGCAACTGCCACTTCTTCTTCGACCAGGACCGCACAACGGCTCCGTCGACGACGGGTATTCCGTCACCGACGGTGGATATGTGGGCGATCGTCCGGGCGAACAATAGTACGCCGAAGCAATTCATCTGTCCGAGCACGACCGACACAGAGGATCCGGCTCAGGACACGACGGCATACTACGATTTCCTGTTGGGAGCGACGAACTTCCCGTTGCGGGGCGCCTTCCTCAGCTACGCCTACCAGTACCAGCACGACCCGAACTGCCGGATCATTGGGACGTCCTCTGATCCGACGTTCCCGTTCATGGCGGACGCGAATCCGTACATTAAGGGCGGGATCGACGGGGCCACGTTCGCGCTCGACCGGTCGTCGCAGTACCGCGGCAACAGCGGGAACCACACGAATCGCGAAGGCCAGAATGTCCTGTACCAGGACGACCACGTGAACTTCGAGAAGGGACCTGACTGCGGGTTGTCCGGCAGGGTCCAAAGCTCGCTGAAGTTCTCCCGCGGCAAAGACCACATCTACACGGTGCACGGCAGCACCGCGACCGCGGTTGTTGACTACGGCGCTAATGCACCGGCGGGCAGCGGGGCCACCTGGACGGTCAATCTTGGTGGCAAGTCGGATGCCTGTCTGGTTCCGTAGGACTTCGACGCGAACCGGATAGCGTTGGGCAAGTTTTGAATGACGGCGGCTCACTGATGTGGGTCGCCGTCGTTCTTTGCGCGATTGACCCGGCGGCCGGCTGACCGCATGATGATGCCGCTGTGAGGAGGATTCCGAGCGTGGCGTCGCGTCTATCAGGCATCCGTCGTTCGATCGATCATCACCTTGCGTCGCTTGCGACGGTTGCCGAGTCGGCGGAGACGATCGAGCAGATGGCCGCGGAGATCCAGCGCGTGCTGTCCAGCGGCGGCAAGGTCTTGACCTGCGGGAATGGTGGCTCGGCAGCGGAGGCGATGCATCTGGCCGAGGAGATGATCGGGTGTTTCTCCCGTGACCGCGAGCCGATGGCCGCGATTTGCCTGTGCGCCGACTCGGCGGCGATGACGTGTATCGCGAACGACTACGGATACGAGGAGATGTTCGCCCGACAGGTCGAAGGACTGGGCCGGCGGGGCGACGTGCTCGTGCCCCTGTCGACGAGCGGGCGAAGCCCGAACATCGTCAAGGCGCTCCGAAGGGCCCGGGATTTGGGCATGACGACGATCGGCCTGTTGGGAGAGGCCGGCAGCCCCGCGCACGGTCTGTGCGACATCGCGTTGACGACGCCGGCGATGCACTCCTCGCACATCCAGGAAGTGCACATCGTGGCGATTCACCTGATTCTCGAGTATCTGGACGCGTGACGGGGAGACCGGCGGTAATGGCGTGAGAGCTCGGATGCATAGCGCGTCCCCAGTCTACCCGCGTTTTGCGTCAACCATTCGCTGAACCGCGTCGGGCAGGTCGGGGGCTTGTCGGAGACCAGCAGGCCGGCCATCAGGCCGTCGATCTCCTCGCGGGTGATGACGACGTCGCCGACGATCCAGCCAAGCAGGCTGCCGATGGCAAGGCCGAGTCGTGGAGGGATGTGGACGACCCGTGCCCGACCAGCGACGGCGCTTCGGATGGAGCGCACGAGTTGCTCATAGGTGAAGGTCTCGGGACCAACGGCGTCGAGAACGACGTTGTTGCGTTGGGAGGCACACTTGATTGCCAATGTGGCCAGGTCGTTGACGTGGACCGGTTGCAGGAGGTAGGAGCCGTGTCCGAAGATGCCGAAGATGGGCAGCCTGCGGAGCATCCAGGCGATGTTGTTAATCAAGACATCGCCGGAGCCGAACAGGAGGGCGGGGCGCAGGATCGCGTAAGAAAGGCCGGACTCGGTCAGCGCGCGTTCCACATCGGCCTTGCCGCGGAAGTACGACAATCGTGAATGCTCGCTCGGATTGGTGATGCTGAGGTGCACGAATCTCTGGACGCCAGCGTCGGCAGCGCAGCGGATCAGGATCCTGGTGTTGTTGACGGCCAAGTCGTGTGTGGCTTGGCCGTGGGCGAAGCGGACCCAATAGGTGTTATAGAGCACTCGTGCACCACGGAGGACGGCGATGAGGCTCCGTGGCTCGTCGAAGCGGAGCGGCATCGCCTCGATGCTGTCGCCCAACGGGTCGCCGGCCGGCTCGCGGCCGGTTAGTGTGCGAACACGAATGCCACGGTGGAGGAGTTGCCGGGTGATGTGTTTGCCTGAGAATTCGAAGGATCCGGTGACGACGTTGAGTTCTGAGGTGGACATCTTCTTGTCCATGATATCACGGTGGAGGCCGTTGGCTTGTGTTCAAGTTCGCTGTTCAGTATTTCTGAATACTGTGAAAGTGAAACATCTGAAAGGCGCAGGCCATTTGTCTCGCATGGACAGCAAGGGCGTGTGAAACGTTGGTGGAAGCCCAGGTCATCACGAGTCTGCAGAATCCGCGGATCAAGGCCGTGGTGAAGCTACGGGACCGGCACGGTCGGGGGCGTCGGGCGTGCATCATGATAGACGGTCGCCGGGAGGTGGGCCGGGCGGTCGATATGGGGGTTCGGATTCAGGAGGTCTTTTATTGTCGGACGTTGCTTCGCCATGATGATGACAGGCGGATTCTGCGCTCAGCCGAGGATCGCGGCGCGCGGCTAGCGGAGGTGAGCGAGGCCGTTTTTGCCAAGATCTGTTACGGCGAGCGAGCCGAGGGCATCGTGGCCACGGCGACGCGGCCGGAGACGGGTCTGCGGGACCTGCCATTGAGCGAGTGCCCGATTATCTGCGTGGTCGAGCGTGTCGAGAAACCCGGCAATCTCGGGGCGGTGCTTCGGAGTGCCGACGGAGCGGGGGTCGAGGCGATTCTGGCGGCCGATCCCGTCACGGATATCTACGGGCCGAACGTCATTCGCTCGAGCTTGGGGGCAGTGTTCAGTGTGCCGCTGGTGGAGGTTTCGGCTGAGGAGGCGATTGAGTGGCTGCTTGGGGAGCAGATCGCCGTGGTTGCCGCCGTGCCCGACGCGGAGCGGGCGTTTACCGAGGTGGATTTATCGGGTCCGGTGGCGGTGGTCTTCGGTAGCGAGGCGACGGGGCTGACGTCCGCGTGGAAACGAGCTGGCGTGATTCGGGCGTCGGTTCCGATGCTTGGTATGGCGGATAGCCTGAACGTTTCGATCACGGCTGCGCTGTTTTTTTACGAAGCCGTTCGGCAACGGCGGGGTCGGCAGGCGTAGTGTGACTGATCTTCCTTGGTTCCCGGACGTCGATAACGACGTCGGGAGCACGGTTTGACCGGCCCACGGATTGCTATCCGTGGGCTTGAGGCGAGGATTCGCAAGCCAGGTGGCGGTGTCATAATATATGGACTGGTGGCCGCGCGGTCGGAGTGGGCGGCCGCCAAACGGCAAGCCGATATGTAGAAGGCCATCGCCACCCAGACGGCAAGCCGATGTGTGCGGTGCAATCGGCGGTGGTGGGACGAAGGAGGGCGATGTACGTTGCGACGAGGGCATATAATACGAATGGGGCGGCTTGAGGAGGCCGCGATCAGGCAAGAAGACAATCAGGAGGCTTGACCATGCCGAGCATTCCTTCACCGCGCAACTTTCCGTTTTCGGTACAGGACATTCGGAACGAATTCGACCGGCTGCTGGACCGCGTTTGGCACGTTGGGCTAACCACGGCACCACTGGACGGTCAGGATTGGGCGCCGAGCCTTGACGTGATTGAGGAGGCGGACGCGTATCGGGTCTGCGTTGAGATTCCTGGGGTCAGCGGTGCCGACGTCGAGGTCTCTATCTTGAAGGACACATTGACGATCAAGGGGACGAAGCCGGCACCTGTCAAGACAGAGGAGAACCAACGGCAGCTTCGGGCTGAGTGCCGACACGGCGGTTTCTGCCGCAGGTACGAACTGCCCGGCCCGGTACGAGACGAAGGCGTGACGGCCACGAGCAAGAATGGAGTCCTGGACATCAGGATCCCCAAGAAGCCGGAGGCGTTGGGGCGGAAGGTCGATGTCCGGTCCGAGGAATGAGCCGGGCGAGGGCTTATTCGGAGGCGTTGCCGGTCTTGAGCATTCGGAGCTTGGCCTTGAGGCGTGCCTTTCGTCTTTTGTGCTTTAGGTTGGCGAGTTTCTTCTTCTTGTACATGGACGGTATCCCCGTTTCGCGCTTTGGCGAGATCGATTTAGAAGACCAGAGTAATCCATCGTATGGGGAAGATAAAGGCGCGGCAGGGCGTTTGCAAGGAGCCAGGGCGACGAGGGTCCGTGACACTTCCGGCGGCATTCGATTCTGGGTGCCACGGGCGGCTTGTCCGCCCGTGTGGTGTCTCTGGTGGACGCATGGGG
>JAFGQA010000449.1 GCA_016935885.1 Phycisphaerae bacterium
CCCCATGCGTCCACCAGAGACACCACACGGGCGGACAAGCCGCCCGTGGCACCCAGAATCGAATGCCGCCGGAAGTGTCACGGACCCGGCTTCAATACTGTTCGGCACTCAGATTGGACAGCGGCGGCTTCTTCCCGGAATCGAGAGCTGGACGTGGATGACCATCGCCGAAACCGCCTGTACCCTCGAACCGGTCAAACCCTCGCCCCGATGCGCGAAAACCGTGCGTGTCACGGTGGCGGCACTCCCGACGCTTCTTCCCGGCTGGCGTGGGTAGGCAACACGGCCACCGGGGATTCCGCTGCAATCCACATCCGGCTACGTTCATGGCCCCGTTGGGGCCGAGGAGGCCACGGACCCCAGGCGCGCGTTATGTGTCAGAAGATGCCTCTGACGCCGAAGCCTCACCGATTCTCGCCGCCAGAGGCGATGCCCTGCCGAGGCAACCAGCGCAAGAACTTGCCCTCACGCCCCACTATGACAGAACGAGCAGTCCCAGGTGCCGTCCTCATTCTGCTGATTGTGGCAGGCACGACACCCACCGGTCGAGCTGTGCATGACGTCCTTCAGCACGGGGATGCCACCCACGACCTCGTCCGGGTTGTGGCAAAGCGCACAAGCCTTTCCGGTCGCGTCCGTCTTTGTCCCATCCGCCACGTGGTGGCAGGCCGTGCAGGCCTGGTTATGGTGTCCCCCGGCTGACAGATCGTGTGAGAAGCTCTCCAGCGCGTTGTCGTACAAGCTGTCGAGGCCGGTGGGACAACAATTCGTGCCGGTCGTCATCAGGCCGGCTCCAATGATGCCAACGAACACCAGCAGGAGGACCAGCCGATTGCCACGATATATGTGCTTCATCATTCAAATCTCCAAGAAGAATCACGAACAAGCTTCTAAAGGTCTCAGGTTCTTATCCTGGGCGATCGCGTCAAGGTGGGCGGTGGTGAGCAGCTCCAGCCCGATGTGAAGCCGGCCGGCGATCTTGTCGGCATTCACGACCTTGACGTAGTGGTTGCACTTATTGCAGAAATCGACGCGAAGCTCCGGCTCCTCGGTGGTGAAGTAGTACTTCGCATCGCCCGATCGAGTCGAATCACACGCCGGGCACTTGAGCCCTGGCACCACCCACCGGCAGCCACAAAACGGGCAGTGCATCAGACGCTTGGGGGCCGCTGTGATCCCGTCGCCGGCGCGGCCTGCCGTGCCGATTTCAACAAGCCCGGGCGGCCCGCCGCACGTCGGGCAGCGGGATCGCCCCCATCTGTCGAGGCCGAGGTCCGGCAGCCAACGTTCGGACACCAATTGCCAGTGTGGGAATGTGACTGCCCGCGTCAACGTCGCCAGCACCGATTCGCCGACGCCGATCTGGCGGCAGGCATCCATGACCAACTCGGCGCGGTCCGGGCGCTGCTCCGGCAGCCACGTGGCGGGCACGAAACTGCCCGCCTTCTCGGCATCATTGATTCTGTCCACCGAGTCACGCAGGACATCGTTGCCGCGGCGAAACACCGCCTTCATCTCGATCCAAAGGTCCAGCAGCGATTCCGACTCGATGCCCGGATCGTAACACTCGATGAGCGGTTTGCCAGCGCCCAGACACTGCCGCCGCTGATCGTCACCCACCTCCTGCGGGTGTACGGCCAGCTTGGGTCGCCACTCAATCTGCCGGCGGAAGACGGTCAGATAGAAATCGACCATCTCCCTGTATGCGGGACGAGCCTTCAAGATTTGCTCGGCCCGCTGCTGGAGCGTCTTGAGGGCCTTCTTCTGTCCGTTTGACGAGGCGGAGCCGCTCATTGCGCGCCCTTGCTACACTGTTTCTGCCTGCAACTTGTACTTGCTCGCCCGGTCGCCCAGCAGGATCAGCAGTCGGACGTCATCGCGGTCCAGGATCGTCGCGTCCGGGTAGTCGCCCTGGATTGCCGCCACCCGTGCGTCCGCCTCCGCAAGGATGTCGGCCCGGTCACCAAATGTGATGGCCCCGCTCGGGCAGGCCTTCGCACAGGCCGGAATCTCGCCGTTGCTGACGCGGTCAATGCACATCACGCACTTGTACAGCCGGCCGTCGGGCCCCTTCCGCGGGATGCTAAACGGGCAGGCGTTGCGAATCTTGCTGAACGACTCGAACTTGGTCCCCTCGTTGAACATGACCGCGCCGGTGGCCTCGTCGATGGTGATCGAGTTCGCGTTGCTGGCCGCCTGCTTGCACGGCGCATCGATGCAGTGGCGACAGGAGTTGCGAACAAAGTTCCAGACCACCGAGCCGTCCGACGCCTCCGTCTCCTTGAAGTGGATCAGAAGCCACTGGGAATGGGACACATCGGGCGGGTTCTCGTAGGTCCCGCGGTTTGTGGGAACCGGGTCCTCGGCCTCCAGCCCGTTCCATTGCTTGCAGGCCACCTGGCAGGCTCGGCAGGCAAAGCACTTGGTTGTGTCGAACAAGATTGATTTACCGTTGACTGCCATGACTTATGCCTCCTTCGCAATGTTGACCATGAAGGCCTTGCTTTCGGGAATCCGTGTATTCGGGTCGCCCACATTCGGGACCAACAGGTTCGCTGCGGTCACCCGCGTGTTGTCCCGGCTGGGAGCATACCAGCCGAAGCACCAGGGGATACCCACCTGGTGAACGGTACCGCCGTTGACGGCAAACGGCTTGAATCGCTTGGTGACGATGGCAACCGCCTTCAGGCCCGCCGTATAGCGAGCGCTTTGCACGCGGACGCGATCGCCGTTGCTGATGCTCAATGCCGTCGCCAATTCCTCGGACATCTCGACGAACATCTCCGGCTGCATCTCGTTGAGCCACGGCACCCAGCGTGTCATCACGCCGGTCTGCCAGTGCTCCGTCACACGGTAGGTGGAGCAGACGTACGGGTAGTCCGTGCCGCCGGGCGTGGCCACGGCGTTGCTCTCATCTGCCGGTGGCACGTAAACAGCGGGGTTAAGCCGTTGGGAGTGCCCCATCGGGTTCGTGGCGAGCGGCGACTCAAGCGGCTCGTAGTGCTCGGGCACCGGGCCATCCGCCATGGCTCCGAAGATCTGGGCGACGCCGTGACGAAGCATGATGAACGGCAACTTCGAGTCGGCGTTGTCCGCACCGGTGGCATCCTGCATGGGCTTCCAGCCGCCGTCCGGCACGTCGCCCGTCCACGAGCTGGTCGCGGCGTTCCACGTGATCACCGGATGCGTTGCGTCGTACGGCGCCCCCAGCAGGTCGACGCTGGCGCGGTTGTAGATGATCCGCCGGTTGATCGGCCAGCACCAGGCCCAATTGGGGTTCAAGCCGATGCCGCTGGTCTCGCGGACCCGCCGGGCCATCATGTTGCCGGCCTCGGTGTATGACTGGCAGTAGAGCCAGTTGCCCGATGAAGTCGTCCCGTCATCCTTAAGCATGCTGAAGCTGGGAACCAACGTCCCCGCCGCGCCGCCCGCCGTGTCTTCCAAGAAGTAGCCGTTGATCTCCTTGGCGATCTGGTGGGCGGGAGCCTCGGAGCCCGTGAAGTAATCCCACTTCACATTCAAGATCGGATCGGGCAGGCTGCCGCCTGCCGTGTAAAGAGCCTTCAAGGCTGCATAGAGGTCGTTCATGATCTCGGCGTCGGGCTTGGCGTCTCCCGGTGGGTTGACAGCCTTGTACCGCCACTGCGCCCATCGGCCGGAGTTGGTGATGCTGCCCTCCTTCTCGACGGAGGCCGCCGCGGGCAACTGGAACACCTCGGTCTGGATACTCCCAGGATTCATGCCCGGCCCACGCCAAAAATCGGCCGTCTCGGTCGGATAGATGTTCACCGCGACCATCCAATCGAGCTTGGCCAAGGCCTGCCTCACCTTATCAGCGTTGGCACTGCTGTTGGCGGGGTTCTGGCCCCAGGCGAAGAAGCCCTTGATCGTGCCGTTGTACATCGCGTCGAACATAGGCTGCCAAGCATAGTTGACCCCGTTGTCCCGCTTGGGCAGCCAGTCGTAGTGGAAATCGTTGGCGGCCGTGGCCGCCGCGCCATACATGCTCTTGAGGAAGCTCGCCGTGTACTTGGGTGTGTTCTGCCACCAGTTGGCGCTGCGCGGCTCATTGGTCGTCAGGGGCCGTGCTTCGTTCCACTCGGCAAGTGTGGTCTGCGTCTCGACCGGACTATTGAGATAGCCGGGCAGGATGTGGTTCAGCAGGCAGTGGTCCGTGGAGCCCTGCACGTTGGACTCGCCGCGGAGGGCGTTCACGCCGCCTCCGGCAACGCCGATGTTCCCCAACAGAAGCTGAATGATGGACATCGCCCGGATGTTCTGGGCGCCCACCGTGTGCTGCGTCCAGCCCATGGCGTACATGATCGTGCCCGCCGTGCCGGGCTGGTACGACGCCTTCACATAGGCCTCGTACACCTCCGTCAGCTTCGCCGTGGGCGTGCCGGTGATCTTCGAGACCGTGTCCAGATCGTAACGCGAATAATGCGTCTTGAGGAACTGATACACGCACTGCGGATCGTTCAGATCCCTGACACCGCCCGTGTTCGACTTGAGAATGACGCCGGAGGCATCGGTCTGGAAGGCCCAGGCGGTCTGGTCGTAACTGCCGCTGCTGTAGCCGCTGAACAACCCATCAGTGAAGGCGAAACTCGGGTTCAACAGGAAACTGGCGTTCGTGTAATACTTGACGTACTCCTCGTGGATGTAGTCGTTGTCCAGAATGTACTTGATCATCCCTCCGAGGAAAGCGATGTCGGTCCCGCTTCGCAGAGGGGCGTAGATATCTGCCTGGCTGGCTGTACGTGTGAATCGCGGGTCGACGCTGATGAGCTTGGCGCCGCTGGCTCTGGCCTCGTTGACCCAGTGCATCGAGATCGGGTGATTCTCCGCCGCGTTGGAGCCCATGATCAAAACGACATCCGCATTCCTTAGGTCGATCCAGTGGTTGGTCATGGCCCCCCTGCCGAATGAAGTCGCCAAACTGGCGACGGTGGCGGAGTGTCAGTTCCGCGCCTGGTGCTCGATATACACCAGGCCGAGCGCCCTCAGCAGCTTCTGGTAGAGCCAGCACTCCTCGTTGTCCAGCGCCGCGGAGCCGAGTGATGCAATGGCCGTCGTCCGATTGACCAGCCTGCCGTTGGCATTGGTCGCCTCGAACGTCGCGTCGCGGGTCGCCTTGATCTTCTCCGCGATGCGGGCGATGGCCCACTCCCAGGTTGTCTCTTGCCACGCGGATGCCCCGGGCGCGCGATAGAGCACCTTCTGCAGGCGGTTCTTGTTGTTGGCCATCTGATACAACGAGGAGCCCTTGGAACAGGCGGTTCCCTCGTTGATGGGGTGATCCGAGTCGCCCTCGATGTTGATGACCTTGCCCTCGGAGGCGTGCACGACGAAACCACACCCGCAGCCGCAGTATGGGCAGATGGTCGTGGTACGCGTGGCCTCCCGGAGGTTCTTCCGCAGTGCGGTCGTATGATCCTCAATAGGGAACAGATCGAAACCGCACCCGGAGATGGCCACGCCCGCGGTGACCGCGGAGGCTGCCGAGACCCTTAGGAATCCTCTACGTGTGACTAACATTCAGTACCTCCCTCGTCTGTTACGAAGTACACTGACTGACGGATACGAATCCAGTGGCTCCCAAAACACCCAGCGGCATCTCATCGCGCCGATCAGCAATGTGGCCGATCAGCAGTGTGGATGATGCATTCACAAAGCCGCCTCTGTACAAGCGGTTTATTATCATTTCCTCGCTTGGCGTCGTCAATAGGTGTCGCCGCAGCCCGTGCAACGTTCTTCATATACTTGTGTCAAGGCGCGGCGTTATGTACAATCGTGCATAACCCGGATTATTCATACTTCCTGAGTCGAGCCACGCGGGGCGGTCCTCCGGAGGGTAGTGGCCCATTGCTGTTGGCCGAGCGCAC
>JAFGQA010000450.1 GCA_016935885.1 Phycisphaerae bacterium
AAGGGTGAAGGCTGACCGCTCCCTCACGGTCGCGGTTCGGATCGGCGTCGGCGGCATAGGCAATCTCAAGCTTAGACTGCTCTAGGTGTCGCCGGCGGGGAGGATTACGTCGCCGCCGATTGTGAGCATCCCGGCGGGCGGATGGCCGGCCATGGGCACGCCGTGGTGAACTTCGTTAAACAGGGCATCGTAGGGATCGTCGCGGGAGATGGTGACGGCGAGTGCGACATCGAAGTAGGTGGCGGGAGTGTTGTAGGTGTAGGAGGCGTCGATGTCGAGTGCGACGTCCTATAACGTGCTGACAGGAAAGCCGCCGGACGAAATCGAGAACAGCCCGGAGCCACCAACGTCCTCGGCTTCATGGGAGGCCTCGATCAAAGACGTGCCGAACCGCTCGGCCCCGGTGAAGTCAAAGGAAGATGCGGCCATCGAGTTTCCGACGGAGGCGAAGTGCGTCGCTTGAAAGGAGTTTTGGACGACAGTGGAATGACGGAAGTCGCTTTCTCCAGAGGCGAGGTTCCGTATTCCAGTCGACAGAACCTACTGGTCAATCGTCAAGGACTCACCGTGGACGGGCACAGCCCCGGCAAGGAGTACCACAGCTGCGAGCAAACGGTTGAGTGCAGGAACATTCGCAATGAAACCTACAAGAAACCACCAGCTTACAAAGCCGAGCTTCAGAAGACTCGCAACAGCATGGACGGGCGACCGACTCGGGGCTACAGTGTCGATGAGTCCGATGTGCTCGGCGTCAGCCTTCTCAACCAGACCGGCGAGTGGGACTGCCTGTTTGTGGCGACGGAGCGACTTGCTCGCCGTCTCGATCTCGAGGATTTCCTTGTCGTGATGCAGCTCGTGCCGATGGCGGCCGAGACACCGTGGACCACGGATCCCCTCGATGCCTTTGCCGAGGCTATCCCAGATGAATCATGAACAAGCGACGGACGTTGCCAAAGCCCACGAAGTCTCCTGCGTTTTTCAATACGGAGCGAGGAGCCGCCTATCTGGGCGACGCCAAGGAGTTGATGAGCAGGCTACGTGACGAGTCCGTTCACCTCATCATGACGTCGCCACCGTATGCGCTGCACTTCAAGAAGGAATACGGCAATGCGGCGCAGGCAGAGTACGTGAATGGGTTCCTTGGGTTTGCGAACGGTTTTCTCCGTGTGCTCACTCATGACGGTAGTCTCGTGCTTGATATCGGCGGGGCTTGGACGCCTGGGAAGCCGACAAGACTGCTCTATCACTTCGAGCTGCTCAGAGCCCTCTGCCGCAGGATCGGTTTCCATCTTGCTCAGGAGTTCTACTGGTACAATCCCGCCAAGCTGCCGTCGCCAGGCGAGTGGGTGACGGTTCGCAAGATCCGGGTGAAAGACGCCGTGAATTGCATTTGGTGGCTCTCAAAGACGGACTCACCCAAGGCGGACAATCGGGAGGTCCTCACAGAATACAGTCTCGATATGCTGCGGTTGCTCAGGCGGGGCTACAGACCCAAGGTCTGCCCATCTGGCCACGTGATTGCTCACAAGTTTGCCGACAAAGGTGGCTCGATCCCGCCGAACGTCCTTATCTTCGGCAACAACGATGCCAACGGCGCGTACATGAGTCAATGCAAGGCTGAAGGTGTCAAGCCGCACCCAGCAAGGTTCCCACTGCGATTCCCGACGTGCTCTATTCGCTACCTCACGGACCCAGGTGACCTTGTGCTTGACCCGTTTGCGGACAGCAATACGACCGGAGAGGCAGCAGAACGAGAGAAACGCCGCTGGCTCGCTTTCGAGCATGAGAAACGCTATTTAGCGGCCAGCGTTTCTTGTTTCGATAGGTCGGCATGGAGGCCGATTGACCTGTCGCAGCGTAACGGGCATCTTGGGCAACGGAAGGCCATCGAACAGCCTATGCTGTTTGACGGTTAGCGGTTTCTTCCACATAACCGCCATCGGTTCGCAAAGGGCCTTCCGCTGGCATTGGTCGGCGACGGTGTGGAAGTCAACGCCGTCCGCGCCGCGGCCGTGGGGCGGGCCGCCTCACGTTCGTCAGGGTGCCCCGATGTACTACTAAAGAAAGGAGAGCTTGGCTGATGAAGAGGCTTACCTTGCTGACGTTGGTCACGATCGCGATGACCCACTTGGCCGGCTGTGTCGCAGCGCCCGTTCGCACTGGGCAACTGTTGCGGGAGATGACCGATATGACGCGGCTTACCGACGAACCGTCGCCCGCCTACAAGACCGTGCAGTTCTCGTCGTACGATCGGCGCAGCAACCTGCCGGGTGGGCCGGGCTGGTTCGCCAACTCCGACGGATTCGGCCGCGAGCCGATTCCGGGGTTTCAGGCCGTCGTCAAGGAACCGGACGCCGACGGCGTCGGCGAGTACCTGATCTGCGACGTCAAAGGACCGGGCGCGATCGTGCGCACGTGGACCGCCGCCATGAACGGGACCATCCGCGTGTTCCTCGATGGTCGGCGGAAACCGCTTTACGAAGGCCCGACCGCTGACTTTCTCTTCTCGCCCTATCATGCCATCGCCAAGGCGTCTGGTGACGAGGCGTCGATGCCCGATGGCGTGTTTCAGCAACACCAGGCCGGCTATTGCCCGATCCCGTTCGCCAAGCGTTGCCGCATTACTTGGACGGGGCAGCTAGAAAAGGTCCATTTCTACCAGATTCAGATTCGACAGTATGAGCCCGGTACGCCCGTGCGGAGCTTTCAGCCGGCGGATTTGAAGACCTTCGCCGAAGCGGCGGAAGACGCGCGGCGCATTCTGGGCGCCCCGGCGAGCGAGTATGTTTTCGCCAGCCGAGAGGCGCCCGTGGAGATCGCTGCCGTGGTCAATCCGCAGGAGCAAGTTGAGGTTCTCAAACTCGACGGTCCCAAGGCGCTCGAGCGACTCACGCTGAAGCTGGACGCCGACGATCGAGACCGTGCGCTCCGCCAGACCGTGCTGCGTATCTTCTTCGACGAGAGCCCGTGGGCGCAGGTGCAGGCGCCCGTCGGCGACTTCTTTGGCGCGGCGCCGGGCGTCAATCCGTTTGACTCGATCCCGTTCACCGTGGAGCCCGACGGCACGATGACGTGTCGCTACGTCATGCCATTTGAATCATCCGCGCGAATCGTGCTGGACAACCGCGGCGACCAGCTCGTCACGGCGACGGGATCGGTGCTGCCGATGGACTACCACTGGTGCGATCGTTCGATGCACTTCCGCGCCCGGTGGCGCGTGGACCATGGCGTTCTCGGCTGGGGCCGCAGACCGCAGGACATGCCTTTCCTGCTCGCCGGCGGCTCGGGGCGGTACGTAGGCTCGGCGTTGATGCTGCTGAACCCGTGCCGCGCGTCGACTCCTTGGGGCGGTTGGTGGGGCGAAGGGGACGAGAAGGTTTTTGTTGACGATGACCGTGTCCCGTCAATCTTCGGTACAGGCTCAGAGGATTACTTCAACTACGCCTGGTCGGCCCCGGACATCTTCAGCGACGCCTACTGTGGTCAGCCGCGAAACGACGGCCCGGGCAACCGTGGCTTCGTCACCAACCACCGCTGGCACATTCTCGACGATCTGCCGTTTCGCGAGCGGTTCGCATTCTACCTGGAGCTCTATCCGCACGATCGGGTACCGGACATGTCGTACGCACGCATCGGCTACTACTACGCCCGCCCCGGCTGCTACGACGATCATGTCGAGATCACCGATGAGGACCTGCGCCCCCTGGAGCTGCCTCCCGACTGGCAGCCGGCGGCCGCCTACGTCTTGCAGGACGCCGAGATTCACGCGGTCGAGGACCTCGTCCAGCCCGGGCCGCGGACCACGATGATCGAGGGCCGGCTATGGGCCGGCGGCGAGATGCTCGCGTGGCATCCCGCGGCCGAAGGCGAGATGCTCGACCTGCCCTTCTCGGTGGCCAAACAGGGGAAGTACCAGCTTCATCTTGGCCTTGCGCTGACGCCCGAGGCGGGGCGCATCTCGGCGAAGATTGACGGCGATCCGGCCCACTTTGCCCGTCGGGACGACGTGCTCAATCTGCATGTGCCGTATCGCGTTTTGGCACGCCAGTTCTCCACCGAGGACGTCTCTCTCACCGAGGGAGAGCACACGCTGACGATCGTCTTCGAGGATGCGCCGGATTCGGTGGAGTCGCCGGTGATCGGCCTCGACTACCTCGCGGTCAGGCTGGTGCCGGAGAAGTCCGAGCAGGGGGCGAAGTAGGCAGCAGCGGGAGACCGTCGTATGGGCGTCACATTCGTGGAGGCTTCGCGGTTCGGAAGACGTGCTGCGAGGTGTGTCACCGATTTGCCTTGGCAAACCACCGCCTCTGGCGGTGAGAATCGACAAGGCTCAGCCGTTTCAGCGTTTCGTGCCGCGCGCCGCGCACCCGGCTTACGTGGCAACAGAACGTGTGTCTGCGGAGTGCAGATCCACAAGGTGCGGGTTCGCGGGGCGCGTGTCCGCTTCGGCCCCAACGGGGCCGGGGATCGTAGCCGGGGGTGGAGCGCAGCGGAACCCCCGGTAACCGGGCCACTTGGCCACCGTCGCCCCCAATGGGAAGGCGGAAGTGCCATGCGCGTGACACCTGCCTCCGCCCCGTCGGGGCGGAAGGTCGAAAGGTACGATCCGTACCCACGGGTTCCGCTTCGCTCCACCCGTGGCAACGATCCTCCGCCCCATTCGG
>JAFGQA010000451.1 GCA_016935885.1 Phycisphaerae bacterium
CCCGTGCGGTCTCTCCGGTGGGCGCGTGGGGCATCCACACTGGCAGGCAAGCTGCCAGTGGCACCCGCCTAAACTGTCATGCACCCGTGCGACGGGTAGGCCCGCCCTTTCCGGTTCAGTCGCCGGGCGCCGCGGCCGCCTGGCACGATGGGCACCGAGCGTGAGCGTCGTGCTTCCGGTCGGCCGGACGATGAAAGGTCCGTGACACTTCCGGCGACAATTCGATTCGAGCAGCCCGTGGTAAAAGGGAAAACAGCGGTTCGGAAACGCCGTTCCTGACCGTGAAGACCACCGGCTTTGGCGCCGGTGCCACAGTTTTGCCAAGGGCTGCTGGGTGCCACGGGCGGCTTGTCCGCCCGTGCCGTCTCTCCGGTGGGCGCATTGGGCGTACACACTGGCAGGCAAGCTGCCAGTGGCACCCGCCCAAGCTGTCACGCACCCGACGATGAACACCATTCGTGGCGCGGCTCGAAGACAGGACTGGATTCCCTCATCGATGCCGGACCGTATAATCGCGCCGAGTGGCTGCGGAGATCGACACCAAACGGCTGGGACGCATTCGGCGTAAGCTACGGGCCTGGTTCGATCGCCACAAACGCGACATGCCCTGGCGCCGAACGCGGGACCCGTATGCCGTCTGGCTGAGCGAGATGATGCTTCAGCAGACACAGGTGACGACCGTCATTCCGTATTACGAGCGTTTCCTGTCCCGATTCCCCACCGTGCACGACTTGGCCTCGGCAAGCCCGGACGAGGTCCTGCGCGTGTGGGCCGGCCTGGGCTACTACGCCCGGGCGCGACACCTACACCACACGGCGCAGGTGGTCGCGTCAGAGTTCGGCGGGCGGTTTCCGAGGACGGTAGCCGAACTGCGCAAGCTGCCTGGCATCGGCCCATACAGTGCCGCGGCCGTGGCATCGATCTGCTTCGATGTCCGCGCCGCGTCCGTCGACGGCAACGTTGTCCGTGTCGTGGCTCGCCTGTTCAATGTCTCGTCCGACGTCCACGAGCGAGCGGGCCGAAGGACCGTTGAACAACTGGCCGATCGCCTGCTCCCCAGATCCCGATGCGGCGATTTCAACCAAGCTCTTATGGAACTTGGGGCGACCGTCTGCCTGCCTGGCGAGGCAGCGACGTGCCTTGTCTGTCCGCTGCGAGCGGACTGCGGGGCGATGGCGGCGGGAACGGTCGGCGACCTCCCGGCCAAGGCTCGCAGGCCCACGGTCAAGTCGGAGACGCATGTCGTCGCGGCGATCGCACGCGACGACCGCTGGCTCTTCGTTCCGCGGCCGGCCCGAGGCCTGTGGGGTGGACTATGGGAGATGCCGACCGCGGTCCTCAACGGCCAAGCCACGGCTGCCCTGGCGGCTCGCATCGCCCGCCACGCGGCTGGTTTGGCGTGTGACGTCGCCCCGGAGCCGTTTTGCGACCTGCGCCACCAGTTGACGCACCGAACCATCCGCCTCATCGGCCACATCTGCCGGCCGAAACGTCGCCGGAGAATCGCACGGCGGGGCGCCACCGCCGCGTCAGCCGTGCTGAGCCCGTCTGACAGTGCTGTCTCAGCCGTTCCCAGTGACGACACGACGTTCCCATGTGAAGCACTACTCACAGAGCAATGGCACTCGGCCGCACACTGGCGGGCACTGGACGACCTCGATTCACTCGGCATGTCGAAAGCGATGCGAAAGGTCGTCGCGGCGCTGCGTCAATCGTCTTGAGAGTTTGCGCGGGTGACGGCGGGTGATCCACCGCGTTGCCGCAGTGCGATGACACGAGAACAGATGATTCTCAAGGGGCAGTCGCAGTTCGATGAGATGGTGGAGTTCGCTCGGCGGACGACCGGAGACGGCCGGCCGATCGATCAAATGGAGCGTGGTCATGGAGTATTCTTGTCGGCCTTGGGGCGGAGGGGCTTTGACGGACTAGGCGGACAGGTCCAGGTGGGGATTGCCGTCTTCGTCGATCGTGATCCCGCTAGGCTGTTCCAGTGCTTCGACTTGTTCTTCCGGCGGGGCGTCGTGGCGGCCCTGGCTGCCTTGGCCGCCGGTGTCGGGATTCACCTGGGTATCGGCATCGGTCTCCTCAACCTCCAAGATGCCGTCGGCACCGCCGGCTGTCACGCGGGCCCGGTCCACCTGGGCATTCTTGTCTGCGTCTGTCTGGCGGGCTTGTTCGCTCTGCTGGATTCCCGATTGCAGAACGGATCCGATGGAGGGAGGCGGTATCGCGGACATTCCTCAGGTCTCAGCTCTTGGAGGTTCCGCCGCTTCCTGCCGACGACCGATTGCTGACGCCTTCTGACTCACGCCCGGAATTCTCGGTGTCGTTGCTTCAACTGGAAGCGGAGCCGGTCAACGATGGCCGAGTGCATCTGGCTGACCCGGCTCTCCGAGAGATCGAGCGTCACGCCGATCTCCTTCATCGTCATCTGTTCGTAGTAGTACAGTATGAGGATCAAGCGTTCAGTGGATGTCAGGCCCTTTTGGATCAACTGCTTGAGGTCCGACTTCTGCAGTTCCTGAACGGGACTGCTGGCACGCTCGTCTTTCAGTACGTCGATCTCGGAGACGTCCCGCGAGGAATCACTGCCAAAGGCCTTGCGAGAGAGCGAGGTCATGGAGACCGCGGCGGAATCACGGGACATTCGCTTGAATTCAGCGGCGGACACCCCGATTCGCTCGGCAACCTCCCTGTCGCTCGGAACCCTGCCCAGTTCACTTTGCAGCACCTTGGTGGCGGTCTGGATCTTCTGCGACCGGTTGCGAACCAGGCGTGGCACCCAGTCCATGGAACGGAGCTCATCCAGGATGGCACCCCGGATCCGGGGTGAGCAATACGTCTCGAACTTCACACCCCGCTCCAGGTCGAACGCCTCGATGGCATCGATCAAACCGAACATGCCTGCGGAGACAAGATCGTCCAGCTCGACTTCCGTGGGCAGCTTGGCGTGGATGCGCTCGGCATTGAATCGCACAATGTGCACGTATTGCTCTATGAGGCGATTCCGCCGGGCCTCCGTGGGGTGGTGTTTGTACTGCCTCCACGCGGCTTCGATATCGATCTCGGTCGCGAGCATCCGGAGCTACTCCTGTGCACAGCATGATGCCGGCTGGAAGATCCGGCCCAGCTGTTTCTCACGCCTACCGGGTCGGTTGTCCGACCGTCCGTGGAGAGGGCGAGGACGCCCCGGCCTCGTCTGGTGACCCCACATGGGCCGGTTGCTCAACCGCATCGTCACTCCGCGATACGTCGGCGTTCTCCTTGACAACAAACAGACCGATCCAACCCACCAGTGACCCGAGCGTGAATCCACCGATCAATCCGAGCAACGCCCGGGTGATGATGTTCTGGATCGGATTACCTGCCAACATGCCGCAGACGATCATCGCACTGAAGACCAGCAATCCACAACACGCACCACAGACTCGCGCCACGGCCTCACCACCCTATGCCGCTTGTGAATAGCGAATGGCGAATAGCGAATGAAGAAGAAGATGGCCTACCGGCCGCAACCTGGAGTTAACCGTCCGCCCACGAAGACACCGCGCTGGCGCTTGGGGCTCGGCACTACCTGCACGTGATTGGCACTGGCAATTCGCCATTCGCCATTCGCCATTCGCTATTCGCTATTCGCTATTCCCTCGCATTAGCCATCGGCGAACATAACTGCGCGATTCAGTAGAAAAACCGGAACACACGTCGGAAGAACCCAGCCCTCCCGGCGCCGTCGCCGGATGCCTGGTCCACCCACGATGCCAATGCTGCTATGCAACTCGACGCCGGACTGCTCGGATACCTGACGACGAACGGGACGCGCTGCCGGACCGCCAGTGCCACATGTTGGTCGCGCAGGATTTGCCCGGCACGGGCAAGCGACACGCCAAGAAACCTCGCCGCCACGGAGGCAATCCGCTCCGCGACCACTTGTCCCTCTCTGACCGTGTTCGCCTGGCTCACGACCAGCCCCATCGGCGGCGTCCACGGTGCTCGACTCAGGACCTTCACCAATGCATACGCGTCCGTCAGGGCCGTTGGCTCCGGCGTCGTCACGACGAGCAACTCGTCCGCCGACTGCGTGAACGCCAGCACGTTCTGGGAGATCCCCGCCCCACAATCCAGCACAATGATATCCGCCCGTGACTCCAGCTTGGCCAGTTCGTCGATCAGTTGCCGCCTCTCAAACGGACCCAGGTTTGCCACCGACGCCAAGCCGGACGCCCCCGCAATCAGGTGCAGTCCTCGTTCGATCGGTACGGCGATCTCATCAACGGTCCGCTCCCCGCTCAAGACGTGCGACAGGTCGAACTGCGATCGCACGTTCATGACGACGTCAACGTTGGCCGTGCCAAGGTCGGCGTCGACCAGCACAATGCGCCGGCCGCGCCTGGCAAGGCTGATCGCCAGGTTCACGGCGATGTTCGTCTTGCCGACGCCTCCTTTCCCACTGGCAATCGCGACCACGCGGGCCGTGCGGCCGCGCGGCGATCGCGCCGGCAACGCGGTCAGACGCGTCTCGGCGGCGGGTCGTACAATCAAGTGTCCCGAGCCGGCCGCCCGCTCGAACAAGCGCCGTGACGAGCTATTGGCGATGTCCTGCCGCTCGCCCGCCGCAGCAGGCCGCCTGCCCAGAACCGCCTGCTGCGAGGCCATCAGCGCCCGTAACTCCGAGGCCTGGTCCTTCTGAACCGTGCTCATTTCAACGCCCTCCTTCCCACGCCGAGGCGCCTTCGGTCGATGGGGCCGACTCAGGGCCCATCCCGAGTACCAACTGGGCGACGCGCCGGGCGCTGCCAGCCTCGATGTCGGCCGGGACCGATTGCCCGTTTGTCACGTAGGACAACCGCATATCCACGGAGCGAAGCACATTGAGGATGACGCCGAACCCGACGGCTTCGTCGAGCTTCGTGAAGATGACGTGCTCCGCACCGAGCACGGAGAAGTTGCGAATCGCCTCGCGGATCGCCTCCTCCCGGCTCGTGCTGGACAGCACGAGGTGCACTTGGTCCGGCTTGACGGCCGTTAGAAACCGCCGCAGGTCCGCGATCTTGAGTTCGTCCTTCTGACTCCGCCCGGCTGTGTCGATCAGAACCAGGTCCACGTCAGACATCTGCCGCATCGCCTCCCGCATTTCATCGGGCGTCTTCACCGCCACCAACGGCACCTGCAGGATCTCGGCGTATGTCTTCAACTGCTCGACGGCCGCGATCCGGTAGGTGTCGATCGTCATCAGGCCGACCTTCTTGCCTTCGCGGAGCTTCATATTCGCCGCCAGCTTGGCGATCGTGGTTGTCTTGCCGACGCCCGTCGGCCCGACCATCGCCACGACGGTCGGTCCGTCCGTGGCCCTCAGCGTCAGTGGATCGGCCGGCGGCAGCATCTCGACAACGTGTCGCTGCAACTCCTCACGAATCCACTCCGGTGACACAGCCTTTCCACCAACGGGCCGACCGCGTTCATCCCAGTAAGCGGCGCCACGCTCCTGAAGCCTGCACGCGACGCGGCCGAGCAACTGCGTCGCCAACTCCTCTCCGACGTCCTGGCCGAGCAGTTGGGTGTAATAGTCCACGAGCTCAGCGGGCACGCGCGGGCACCGCGATTGCTCGGCCCGATACAGCAAGTCCTTGACCATCGCGCGGATCTCCGTCACTTCGGTCCGAAGAACCGGATCGGAATGCACGGCCACGCCAACGCGGCCCCCGTCCTTTGCGATGCGTACACCATCCTTTCTGCAAGGAAGGGCAGGCGACCCATCGGGCGCGCCGGGAACCTCGTCCTCTCTCGGAGAACGGGCACCGGGGTGGCATGATCCATCGGAATGGCATGATTCCTCTTCGCACTTCAGTTGGGGCGCCGGGCCGACCTGACCGCAATCGATAGCAACTGGCCTCCTCGCCGTCCGCTCGGACGGGGCGCGGCGACCCACACCGTTACCGGCCACCGCCCTCAACGCGGCCAACCTGGAATCCGCTGTCGCCGTGATCTCCACCAACGACCGCGCGCCGACACCGAATATCCCACCCCGCTTGACCGTCCGTGTGTGCAGGATGACCGCATCGCGGCCGAGCTCCGTCTTCACCTTGGCCAACGCGTCAGACATTGACCGGGCTTGGTACGTTTTCAACTCCATCGGGAACCGTCACCATCGAATGTGTCCGTACGTTTACGCCACGGACGATCTCGTTGTATCCCAACACCGCCACGCTCGGCAGCGTTGCCTCTATCAACCTGCGAACCCACTGACGAACCGCCGGCGACGCCAGCACCACAGGCCGCTGGCCGGACGTCTTCGTCGCCACGCCGTCCAACTCCACGCGAAGGGCCGAGACGATCCTGTTCGCCAACGCCGGCGGGAGCGTCAAATAGGAACCCCGCTCCGTCCGTTCGACGTGTGTGTTGATCGTGTCCTCAAGGCCCGGGTCGAGCGTCACACCGTGAATCGTGTTGTCCCGATCGCGGTGCTGCTCGCAGATCGTCCTGGCCAACGCGTTGCGAACGTACTCCGACAGGACTTCAGGATCCTTCGTCCGACCGGCCCAATCTCCGAGCGTCTCCAGAATCACCTCCAAATCCCGGATCGGCACCCGCTCGCGCAGCAGGTGCTCCAGAACCGCCTGGACCTCGCCAACCTTCAGTTGTTCTGGAATGACCTCATCCACGAGCTTCGGACTTCGCTCCTTCAGGTTGTCGATCAGTCGGCTGACATCCTGCCGCGTCAGCAGTTCGGCGGCATGGCTGCGGAGGACTTCCGTCAGGTGCGTCGCCGCCACGCTGGTCGGCTCGACAACGGTGTAGTTTCGGTGCTCCCCGGCCGATCGCTCACCTTCAGGAATCCACAGCGCCGGCAAGCCGAATGCGGGTTCCTTGGTGTCGATGCCCGTCATCAGCTCGGACACCGCGCCGGAATCGATGGCCAACAGGTAGCCGGGCATCAACTCGGCCTTCGCAAGGCTCGCCCCGCGGAGCTTGACCACGTACTGGTTCGGCTCGAGCTGAACGTTGTCCCGGATGCGGATCGGCGGCACGATGATGCCAAGGTCGGTCGCGATCTGCCGGCGGATGTTCGTGATCCGATCAAGCAGATCGCCGCCCTGCTTCCGATCGACCAGTCGGATCAGCCCGTAGCCGACCTCCAACTCCAGGGCGTCGACGTTGAGGAAGGACTCGATCCGCTCAGGCTCCTTGGGCTTGGCAGCCTTGGCCTTGACCGCGGCCTGCTCCGCCTTCCTGGCCTTCCCGAACATCAAATAGCCCATTCCGCCGACGCCGGCCGCCATCAGTATCAGCGGAAACTTCGGCAGCGGGGTCAACATCAGCACTGCCAGGAAACCGCCGGCCAGGAGCATCGAGATCGGGCGAGACGTCATCTGGCTGATCAGTTCCTCGCCCATGTTGGTCTTCGCCGTCGAGCGGCTGATGATCATGCCCGCCGAGATGGACACGAGAAACGCTGGAATCTGTGTCACCAGCCCGTCGCCGATCGTCAGCTTGGTGAACACCTCCAGGCACTGCATCAGCCCCATATCCTTCTGCAGCATGCCGATGGTGATTCCGCCGACAATGTTCACGAGCGTGATGATGATGCCCGCGATCGCGTCGCCCCGGACGAACTTGCTGGCACCGTCCATCGCCCCGTAGAAGTCCGCCTCGCGCGTGATGTTGTCCCGGCGGCGTCTCGCCTCCTTCTCGTCGATCAGGCCGGCGGACAGGTCGGCGTCGATCGCCATCTGCTTACCCGGCATCGCGTCCAGCGTGAATCGGGCCGCCACCTCGGCGATGCGCGTCGCCCCTTTGGTGATCACCACAAACTGAATAACCGTAATGATGGCGAAGATGATGATCCCCACGACCAGCGAGCCCGCCGCCACAAAGGCGCTGAATTCCTCGATGACGTGTCCGGCCGCAGACGTGCCCTGATCCGCGTTGGTGAGAATCAACCGCGTCGTCGCCGTGTTCAACACCAACCGCAGCAGCGTCAACGACAACAGCAACGACGGGAACGACGAAAACTCCAGCGGACCGTTCATGTACATCACGGTCAGCAGCACCACCGCGCTGAGCGTGATGTTCCCGATCAGCAGCACGTCCAAGACACCCGTGGGCAATGGGATCAGGATCACGAGCACCAAGGACATGGCCAGTATGGGGAAGACCAGCCCACGATACTCGTGCACGAGCGAGATCACACGTCCTAATGCCGTCGTCTCAGCCGTTGCCAATTCCTTCGCCATAATCTGTCAGGCTCAGATTCGTCGTACTTCGTACTCGACGAAGAACCGATCGCTCCTCATACGGAACAGAGACGAGCCACACGCTTCAGCCCGCGGCTCGCCAGCGATCTCCGTCATGTCATCCATCCTTCATCCTTCATCCTTCATCCTCCCACCTTCATCCTTCGCCGCTTACGCCGCCGTCGCCGGCTTCCTGCGGGGCGAGCGTCCCGACAGCTCGTACACGTATGCCAAAATCTCCGCGACCGCCTTGTAAAACTGCTCCGGAATCTCCTGCCCAACCTCGACCATCTTGAACAACGCCTGCGCCAGCGGCTTGCGCTCCACGATCGGGATCCTATTTGCGATCGCGATCTCACGAATCCTCCGAGCCAGCAGGTTCTGCCCCTTCGCCACCACCTTCGGCGCCTGCATAGACTCCGCGTCGTATTTGATCGCCACGGCAAGCTCTGTCGGGTTGGTCACCACGACGTCCGCCGTGGGCACGGAACTCCGTATCCGTTGGATCGCCGCGGCGTACTGCATCTGGAGCCGGCGACGCTTGACGATCGGATCACCCTCCATTCGCCGCAACTCCTCCTTCACCTCCTGCTTGGACATCTTCAGGTCCTTCTCGTGCTTGTAACGCTGCCACGCGAAGTCGAACAGAGCGAGGACAAGCAGCACGGCGGCAAGCTGGAACCCTACCTCGTACAGCACCTTTGATATCAACACGACCTGCGGCCAGCCGCTGATCTCCATGGCCAGCAGGATGTCGTCCTTCCGATCTGCAATCGCGAGATACGCAACCGAACCCACTACCGCCAGCTTCAGCAGGTTCATCACCAATTGGATAAGCGTCTTGCTGCTGAACAGCCGCTTGAAACCGTTGATGGGATTCAGCTTGTCCGCCTTCGGCTGGAGCGGATGCGACGTGAACAGCAGGCCAACCTGCAACAGGTTTGACACCACCGCCAGCAGCACCAGCCCCAGCAGGATCGGGCCCGTCGCCGCAAGCCCGAACAGGCCGATTGACGAGACCACCGCGACGACGTCCAAACGTGCCGCTGAGGCCGGGTCGCCCACCGCCAAGTGCTCCTTCATCACGTTCATCAGCGACGCCATCATCCACGGCCCACACAGCCTCATGCACAGCATTCCCCCCACGAGCAGCAACGCCGAACTCAGATCCGTGCTTTTGGCGACCTGGCCGCGCTGCCTCGCCTCGGTCCGGCGTCGCGGCGTCGCGGGCTCCGTCTTGTCGCCTCTGTCATCCGGCATGAATCACCTGTTCAGATATCGCCTCAAACAGAAGCCTGATCTGGTCCAGTCCTTCCGCAACGCCGTCCGCGATCATCCCGTCGGAAAACGAAATGGTGATCGCCAGGATGAACCACGCGGTCACGATCTTGAAGCTGAACCCGACCGACAGGATGTTCAGTTGTGGCATCGTCTTGGTCAGAAAACCCATGATCAAGGACGTCAGAAGCAACGCCAAGACGACCGGGCCACACAAGCGCAGCGCCATCTCGAACGTGCTCCGCAAGATGCCGACCACAAACTCGCCCAGCGTGCCGTCGAACACCATCATCATGGGAGGAACCTGCTCGAAGCTCCCAAGCAACACGTTGACTACGGCCAAATGCCCCCCCATCGCCAGGAAGAACATCAACACGCCGTAGAACCAAACCTGATCCAGCACCGTGGACGGCGCGTTCATCACTGGGTTGAACACCTCACCCAACGCCATGCCCGACTGATGACTCACGACCTTGCCAGCGATCTCCACCGCTAGGAAGACGAGCCCCGCGCCCAGCCCCAGCACCTCGCCGACGAGGAGTTCGCCGACCAAACCCGTCGCAGCCTGACCGAGCGTGAACGAACGGGGCACATGCGGGACCACAACCGGGAAGACCATCAATGCCAGCGCCGCTACAAGCCAGACCTTGACGATACGCGGCACCTGCTGGCTGGTCAGCATGGGGATCGCGAACACGAGCCCCCCCACCCTCGCCAGCACCAAGCCGAACGCCGGCAGCAACATCTCGAATCGAAGAAGTTCCAGTGGCAACGCGGCTTCGCCTTGTGTCTCAGTTTTCAGTTGTTAGTTCTCAGTTGTCAGTTGTGCGGGATCCTCCTCACTGATAACTGAAAACCGATGACTTCTACGGTCCCAACATCCCCGGGCCCCACAAGCGATGCGTGTACTCGATCATGCGCGTCGCCAGCCACGGAATGAAGAACGCTGCCGCCAACCCCATGCCGACGATCTTCGGCACGAACGTCAGCGTCTGCTCCTGCAATTGCGTGACTGCCTGCACCACGCTGATGGTCAGCCCAACCACCATGCCGATGGCCATGATCGGACCCGCCAACGTCAACGCCATGAACAACGCGTCGTGGCTCAGATCAACCGCCGTGCCAGGTTCCATTCACATTACCCCACTTATGAACATCGAGTTACGAACAGCGAATGCCGAATCGCGAACATCAGATTACGATCAGTAAACTGTCTCTATCATCATTCGCCATTCACTATTCACTATTCACTATTCGCCATTCGCCATTCGCCATTCGCTATCCCCTCTCATTCACCCAAAGCTTTGCAGCAACGAGCCAACCACCATGCCCCACCCGTCGGCCAACACGAACAACATCAACTTAAAGGGCAGCGAAATCAGCACGGGCGGCAACATCATCATGCCCATGCTGATCAGGATCGACGCGATCACCATGTCTATCACCAGGAAGGGGAGATAGATTTTGAATCCCATCACGAACGCCGTCGTCAACTCGCTCAAGACAAACGCCGGAATCAGCTCCATCAAGCGAACGTCCTTGTGCTCGAGTTGCGCATCGTCGGGCAGTTCTACACCTCGGGCATATTCGTGAAACAGATAGACGTTCTCCTCGTTGCCCGCCGACTCGATCTGACGGAACATGAACTCGCGGAGCGGTTTGACGCCGCGGTCAAAGGCCTCCGACTGACCCAGCTTTCCGTCCAGGTAGGGATCGACCGCGTCCGTCTTCATCCGCTGCCAGGTCGGGGCCATCACGAGCATGGTCATGATCAGCGACAGGCCGACCAATACCTGCCCCGGCGGCAACTGCTGCGTCCCGAGCGCCTGCCGCAACAACGCCAGCACGACGATGATGCGGGTGAAACTGGTCATCATGATCAGAATCGACGGCGCCAGCGACAGGATCGTCAGCAGCACCAGGATCTTCACCGAGGCGCTGATGCCCTTGACGTCCTTCGCCGGCGGGGCGAAGTGACTAAGGTCTGGAATCCCCAACGGATTGTCGATGGCACCGGCGGGCGAGTCGCTCGCGCCGTCCGGGCTGACCGTCGTCTGCGCATGCGCAGGCGTGCCAGTCATCAGGCCTGCCCCAAGCAGAGTCGCCCCGGCAAACAGGATTGAACGCAACCGCCACTGGCGGTGCCACTGGCTGGACATCGCGCAACTCCTTTGCGCTCGAACGCAGCCCCCGTCCGCCCGTGGCACCGGCGCCTCGCCGGCGGCGGACCGGGCTGGCCGCTACGTCGGCTCCGCCGACGGCTCCGACCGCGAGGCCCCGACAGGGGGCATCGCCAGCGCGCGTATCCGGCGAATCAGATCACGAACATCTGCGCCGGCACGCGCCAACTGCCCGTTGGCAAGCGGGACCCCACATTCCTGTTCCGCCCCCCAAACCTCGTTTTCCACATCCCGCTCGGTCAACCTGGCAAACATCGAGGAAAACGAACCGGGCTTGCTGCGCTCCACCGCCGACAGGATGACTGCGGCCTCCTCCGGATCGCCAATCTCAGCCACCGCGTTGATCCGATCCGGCGACACGCCGATCAGCAGCACGCGCGGTCCCAGCCGCACCAGGCAAAGACTCTGTTTGGGCGACAGGTAGTGCCGGGCCAGGATGTTGATAACACCACCGGCCCCAAGGCGATTCGCCCGTGGCACCCACCTGCGAAATGCCACCACCGATGCGGCGATCAACCCAAGTACGACGAGGAGAGGCCACAGCACATCGAGCGGTTTGGAACTCGCCACTTTGTCCATGGTCGGCGGATTCGACTGTGGCGAGGCCCTGCCGGTCCCCCTGCGCCGCAACGGGCGGAGATCTCCCTGCGCTGGCGCAACCGTCTGTGTGAACCAAGCCTCGACGGCGTCATCGGTGGATCCCGTCCCGGTCGCCAGCTTAGCGCCCTCGCCGACGGGTGCGTCCGAAACGTCCTGGTCGCCCCGCGCCAGGGCACCAGTCGACAGGCCCATACACGAGGCCCCGACAAACAACAGTCGAACTGGGACACGTGACCCAACACGCATGGACATCACCCCACCGCGGCTCCGCCGCTCACGCTTCCTCCGCCAGCCCGACCCCTGCCACGATTTCGCTGATCCGCACGCAGAAGCTGTCGTTCAGAACCAGAACTTCGCCTCTCGCCACGAGGCGTTCGTTGACCAGCACATCCACGGGATCGCCGGCCAGCTTGTCCAATTCGACGACCGCTCCCTCACCCAGCTTCAAGACGTCCTCGATCAGCATTTGAGCGCGGCCGAGTTCGATCTTGACGTTCAGTTCGACGTCGTTCAGCAACTCGATGCCTTTGCCCTCCGGATCCGCCAACGCGCTGTCAAAATCCTGGAGTTCCAGTGGAGTTGCACCCGGCGGTAGCGGTGGTGGGACCGCCGCCTCCTTGTGTATCGGAGCCTGGGCAACATGCGGCTCCGACGCGGCAGCCGCATCCGCCGCTGCCGCGGCAGCCTTCTCTTCGGCAATCGCCGCCTCCATCATGGCGGCCGCCTCATCGAACGGCTTTCCTGTCGAGTCGAGCTTCGGAGTCCCGTCCGGGTTAGTGGTCTCCAAGGTGGGGCCAGTCGTCGCACCGGCCAACGCCGCGTCTATGTCGGCCTGCTTGAGCCCGCCGAATGCGGAGTCGTCTACGATCGCTGCCTCTTCCTCCGAAGATCCAGCGACCTCGGCGGACGCGTCGCTCGCTTCTGCGAGCGCGCCGTCGGTTTCCGCTTGTGGTGATGGCGGTTCCGATTGGGCTTCCTCCCCACCACCGCCGCCTGCCAACACGTCACCGTCCGAAGCATCTCCCGACGGCGGGCTCTCCCCCGCTTCATCCTCGCTTGGCACACCGGCTACCGCCGCATCGCCGGTCACACCATCGTCGGCGGCCTCTTCGCCCGTCAGCCCATCGTCCGCCGCTTCACCGCTGACCGCCCCATCGCCGGTTGCCCCATCGCCGGTTGCCCCATCGCTGATTGCCCCGCTCGTGGTGGCCCCCTCCTCAGTGGCCTCATCGGCCGGCGATGGAGCATCCCCCGATGCACCTCCGGCACCCGCCGCGTTCAGCGCGGCGTCGATGTCTTCTTGCGACAGACCTTCCTGTTCGTTGGGGCCTTCCCCGGACATAGGGTCCTACCTTCCATGGCGAGCCCACGGATTTGCATCCGTGGGTCTGGGCATCCATGCCTGACGCGGACTCAAAACGGCAATGCACGCTGCCATCGGGGACTACTTGCGACTGTTGTCGTCCCAGTGCCTGCACTGGGCAGTTGAGCCACCGGCCTAGACGCCCGTAGGAATCGGCGTAAACTCAGGAATCAAGACCTGCTCAATGATCGTATCATCGCCAATCAGTCTGTTGAGCTCGAACCGCAACTGACGCCTCAACGTCTCGAGGCCGGGCTCGGCCAGATGCACCTCCTCGGCACGGCGAATCACCTGGCTCATGGCGTCTGCGACGGTGCTCTCACGATTCTTCAGGAAATCCTCAATCGTCTTTCTGTCTTCTTCTCGCACCGTCACCACGACACGCACGTTGTACAGCGTCGACCGGGTCCCCGTTCGGTTCAACACACGAAGCTCCGCTATCTGGACCTCCGGGCTCTGTGCCCACGGCTGCGTCGTCGGTTCCAGGCCGTCGAGCCCCTGCGTCGGATCGGGCTCGCTGCCGAGGAACTTCATGCACAAAAAGATCGCCAGCCCTTCGGCCACCATCACGGCGCCGAAGACGCCCATGGTCGTGACGGACCGCCCGCGCTTCGCGCCTGACGCGTCCCCCTCCCCAACCTCCGCTTGTCGTTCTTCATCGGCCATGATGCACGCCGGCGCCCCACACCCCCTGGGCACACCACCCCCTTGCCGCCATCAGTCATCAGTCATCGGTTGTCAGCTACCAGTCATCGGCCGGGGGCCTAGCATGTTTATCGGTCGATTCCTGCGCCCACTCCACAACCACAATCGCCGCGGAGCCCAACTTCCGTCCAAACCTGCGCACCGAGCGCAATTCATGCCGATGTCACGTCGCTGATTGTCACATCGCCGAGGTCACGTCGCGAACGCCCGCAGGCTGCGGCCGTATTCCACCGCGCGTTTCACGACCTCCTCGACCGATTCACGAACCACCAAGCGATCCCCGTTCAGCAGTGAGAGCATCGTATCGGGCGTCGACTCGATCGTCTTGATCAACTCCGCGTTCACCACGAACGACTCGCCGTTCAGCCGCGTAACCCTAATCATGGCCAACCTCAGAGGCTATCAGCCCGTGGCAACACTGTGGCACCGGCGCCAAAGCCGGTGGTTCTCACGGTCAGGAACGGCGTCTGCGAAGCGCTGTTTTCCCTTTTACCACGGGCTGCTATCGGCTCTCAGCCGTCAGCAACCACCCGCCTTAGGCGCCTCGGCGTAGCTTGCCGTTTGAACCCTCGAAACCTCCTACCCGCAAACGGTCGAATCCTCGAACCCTCAACCCCCCTTTCCGCTACTGACATCAGACTACCAATCACCGACGACTGAAGACTGACAACGAACAACGCCATCACCGCCTCGCCACCAACAGCAACTCCTGCAACAACTGATCCGACGTCGAGACCACACGGCTGGCGGCCGAAAACGCCGTCGACGACGTAATCAGGCTGATGAACTCCCGCGACAGGTCCACGTTGCTGATCTCCAACGACCCCGCGCTGATCTTGCCCGCACCGAGCACCAACGGCGGCGTGACGCGGGCCTCACCACTGTTGGGGCCGATAAAATAGACGTTGTTGGATCTGGCCAGCAGCCCGGCCGGGTTCGAGAACGTCGCCACTGCCATCTGCCCGATGGTCTGGTTCAGACCGTTGGTGAACGTCCCGGTGATGGTGCCGTCCTGCCCGACGGCAAAATCGATCAAGGTGCCCGTTGCGAAACCGTCCTGGAAGCTCATCACCAGTGACGACTGATCGGTGTTCAACCCACTGACCCGGTCGAACTCGACCGTGATTGGCAGCGGATCGTTCGCCCCCGTGTCCACGCGGTTGATGACGATGCCATTCTGCGGCGACTGCACGAACTGTCCCGCCGCGTTGAACTCCACCGTCCCCGTCCCGATGTCGAACTTGACGTCCGAGTCCTCCGCCGCCGTCGCGTAGAACCGCCACGTGCTGCTCGCCGTCGTCCGATCCTCCAGGACCAACGTCAGGTCCACCGATAGCGGCGTGCCCAGCGAATCGTACACAATGAACGACGTATGAGCGCTCTCGCCGTTGGCCGCCTGCGTCTCGGTAAACAGGAAAGGAATCTGTTCCGACCCGCTGCTGATCAGCGTGCCTGGCTGGACGGACAGCCCGTTCTGTGTGCCAACGTTGCCACGAATCTCCAAACGCCCGTCCACCGTAACACCCACGCCCGGCGAACCGCCCACGCCCGCCGTCGTGTCAATGCCCAACGCGTCATCCATCCAGGCGAGGAAGTCGTCCACCGTCACGCCCGTCGTGCCGACCGTGAACGATTCGCCCGGCACCTCACGCCCGCCACGTTTGATCCCGTCGATGCTGATCACGTCGCCGTTTACGAACATCGCCGCGCCACCCGGGTTCCTCACTGCGGTCAAGGCCGTGGCGCCGGTGATCGGAACCGCCGCCCCGTCGTGCAGAACCTGCGACTGAACAATCGTGCCCTGCGTCGCGACCAGACCGGTCGAATCCAACGTCCCGTCGAGTTGGAGCGACTCCGTCGCCCGGGCGCATGTGAGCGTCCCGACCGGGATCTCAACGTCGACAATCGCCCCGGGAATCAACTCGAAGTCGTTGTTGACACCGTAGCCCTGCACGAAGAATCCATCCGAGGAAATCAGCCGGTTGTCCGCGCTCAGCGTGAACGCCCCGTCGCGTGAGTAAACGCTCTCGTTCTCTGGTGTCCGCAGGACGAAGAAGCCGTCGCCTTCGATTGCCATGTCGCTTGGCACGCCCGTGGTCTCGACCGAACCCGGAAGGAACGACCGCTGAATCGCGCCGACTGTCGAGCCCAGGCCGACCTGCATCGGGTTGGTCCCGCCCTGTCCAGCACCGGGCTTCGTCCCCGCGGACAGCGTGCGAGCAAACTGCGTCTGGAACAGGGTTCGAGACCCCTTGAAGCCGGTCGTGTTCAGGTTCGCAATGTTGTCACCAATGACGTCCAACGCGAACTGGCTGCTGTTCAAGCCCGACAAGCCGGTGAATAGTGCTGATGTCAACCCCATGACAATGATTCTCCATTGGCGATAGTAACAAGCCGTCAGAAAAAACTAACAGCTAACAACCTAGCATTCCCCTAGATCCCAACGCTCACACGCGGCGCGAACAGCGAATCCAGCAGGCTCGCCACCGTGTCCACCTGGCTCCCGAACTGGCGGACCATGTCTCCGGCAACAGCCTTGCCGGACGTCGAATCCTCCTTCGCGAGCCGTGCCGTCGATGAATCCCCTTGGCCGTCATCCGTCTCTTCATTCAGCATGTTCAATTCCTCCTGCAGTTGCTCCAGGATCTCAGGCGGCAGGTTCTCCAACAGCGTGACCTGCTCCACCTTGTCCGCCGGCAACGAACGTCCGTCATGGAGTTCGAGGATCGCCTGACCGTCGTGTTGATAGCGAACGCCGATCACGACGCCCTGAAGCTCGTAGCCTTGCCCCGCATCGTCCGTAACCGTGCCGGCAACGTAATGCCCGATCAGCGCGGCCGTCGCCCCAAAACGCTGCTCCGAAGCCAAGGCCTTCAACGTTTCGTTCAACGTCTCCGATTGCTCCATTTGGCGCATGTTCGCCATCTGGGCCACGATCTCCTTGTTGTCGGTCGGATCCATCGGATCTTGCGATTGCAGCTCGGCGATCAACAACGCGAGAAAGTCCTCGCTGGCCAGGTCGTTAAACCCACGGCTCGTTGGCTCCTGTGTCGTCACGACCGGGCTACTTCCAACTGCTGACGTATCCATGGCGTATTCCTCTTTCAGTTCTCAACGGCGGCCTACGCGCTCTCCGTTGGGCCGCAAGTGGTTACCTCGACGCTCCACGTTTCGACGTTCCGACGTTCCGACGTTTCGACGTTTTGACGTTTCGACGCTTCGACGCTTCGACATCTCTCCCAGCTACCCGCTAACAGCCCGCTACGCTACCAGATCCAACGACAACTTCGTTGCCGACGGAAGACCGACGTCCGCACTCCCCGCTATGTACTCCACCTGCGAATCCTGCCCTGTTCCCTCGCCTCGCCACGCCGCCACGTCAGTCGCCGACAAGCCGTGCTCGCGCGACGGCGGATCCTGGTCATACGCCGGCGAGCCCTGGTCGCCTCCCGTCTCCGCGTTCCCACCACCAGGCGTCTCGGCTCCCGACTGCCCGCTGGCCCGATGTCCCGACTCACCGCCATTGCCCTGGCCGCCGCCATGCTGCTGAAGGCCCGGCTCTCCCGACGCCCACGAACGAACCACCACGTCCGCGCGATCTACGCGAACGCCGTGTGCGGCCAACGCGTCTCGTAGTTCGGACAGACGCGACTCGATCAGCTTGGCAACCGCTTGGCTCTCCACGTCAACGTGCAGCGTCATTGCCTGCTGCTGCATGTGAATGTTCAACCTCAACTGGCCGAGTTCTGGCGGCTCAAGCTGCATCGCCACCTGAAACCGCCCCGACGCGCCCGACGCGCTCAACACCCGTGCCGCGCTGGCCGGACCATCCGGCCCCACCAACTCCGACGCCAGAACCTCCCCCATCATCGCGCCCATCGGATTCGACGCGGCGGAGCCACTCATCGCCGAGCCCGATCCGCCCGCGGCGCTGCCAGTCGATGCCGTGCCCGCCCCACCGCCGGCGGAATGCGACAAGACCGTGCCCGCCGCGCCATCAACGAAACCAGGCAACGGCGATCCTGCCGCGCCACCCACGCCGGGGCCCACCGTCCCATGACCAGCGCCCTGAACGGATCCCCCGGTGGCGCCGCTCGACCTCGCCGTCTTCTCGGCACCCGCAGCGAGAAACCTCCCCACCGACGCCGCGGCATCGGTACTACCACCACGCCAAGCCGACGCGGCCTTCAACGCCGTCACCATCTCCACGTAGCCCCCCGCCGCCCGCGATCGATCCGCCGCCTGGACCGAAGATCCATTCTCGGCCCCAGCCTGCTGGCATCCCGAACCGCTGCCTGATCCATTCGTCTGCGGGCGCGGCCCCTGACCGTCGGCAGAACCCAGCCGCCGCTGCTCGATCGAGGCCTTCATCTTCAGATCGTGGAGGGTCTCCGCCTCAGCGGGCTGCGGCCCCTCGTTTGTCACGCGACCCGGGCCGTCCCCAACCCGGACAGCCTTCGGCGACTCACCTTCGTTCGTGGCAGCGCTTTGAACCCGAGGCTCCTGCTGCACTCGCGGTGCCGGGCGGCGCGAGGAAGACGGTGCAGGCTCCTCGCGTCGAGCAGACGTATCCCCCTCCTCACGATCAGCCCTCGACACCGCCGCCTGCTTAGGCGCCTGATTCGAATCCAACGACGGGCTCCCGTCCGAAACGACAGCCTTCTGCTGGACCCGATCGCCTCTGGCTTCTTGCGGTAATGCAGCTTCGTCGTCCAACACGGACGCCAAGGCCGGTGATCGCGGGATGCCCTGCGCCGGCGTCTTGCCGTGATCGTCGCCCTCACTCCCGACCCCGGTTCCTTGCGCCGACACGACCTCAATCGGTTGGATCGGCGGAGCATCCTTCTCGCCGGCCGGCAACTCCGGCAAGGCTTCGGTCGGTTGTTGCGGTCGAGGTGTGTCGGCCTGCGACCCAACCGTTTGCTGGTGCGAGAATCCCTTCTCGCACCCACATCCTACAATGTTGACCGCAGACTGTGATGACGGCTCGACGGACTGCTCGCCTTGCCCTCGCGTGCCACTGGCGGCTTGCCCGCCAGTGCTCTCGTCGGCTTCGTCGGTGCTCTCGTTGGATTGGTCTCGCGGCCGCTCGGGTTCGTCGGACCGCGCCGATTCCCGCAACGAACGCGCATCCGCCAGGTAGTCGTCAAACACACCGACGGACTGGTCGACGGATGGAACGCGCCGCTTGTCCGAAGGCTCAACGCCTACCGGCCGGAAGACCTCGGCCGAGAATAGACCCAGACCCATGGATAAGGCTCTCCGAATCGTTTACGAGCCTGCTTCCAGGGCCTCCGCCTGTGTTGCACTGTGCTCACTGAGTTTTCCCAAGATGCGCCCGATCCACAGGCGCTCCTCTTCCGTCTTACACGCACTAACGATCTTGTTGACCTTCCGCGATTCCATGGACCTTAGCATCCAGACGACCTCGGCGTCGTCCTTCTGCCTTAGCAGTTCCTTGGCCTCCTTCGCTTTTGCCCCGGAGAGGATCTCCAACTCCTTCTGCAGACCGCTGTTTCCTGCTTCCTCTGCCCGCTTCTCCTCCGCGTCGGCCAGCCGCCTCTTCCTCTCCTCGAATGCCTCCTTCTCCCGGAGGAGCGCCAGCCCCCGCGCCTCCAGCATCCGCAGGCTGTCTCGGATCTCCCGCTCACGGCGGTCGAATTGAAGGCGGATTTCCCCCTCCTGCTCGACGTTGTGTTGGATCCGCTCCCTCGCGGGGCTCGGCGTCTCGGCCTCGCCCGTCGCCACCACCGCGGCATCCTTCGGCTCGCCCTCCTCACCGCGCAGCGCACCTATAGCGGCGAGAATCCGCTCCCTGGTCAGCCAGCCACGACTCCACGCATACACACCCAGTCCCACGAGTGCGGCCACGTTCACCACCGAGACAACCAAGATGACCATGAACAACCGCTTCACCACGCCTGCAATTCCCTACTCGCCACTGTGGCACCGGCGTCTCGCCGGTGTGTCACCACTCGCAATCCGCCATTCGCTATTCGCCATTCGCCCTTCGCTATTCGCTATTCGCTATTCGCCATTCGCTATTCGCTATTCCTCCTCCACGATGCCCGCATGCGCAAAACGCAGCACGTTCATCTCGTCCAGTTCGGTCTGCTCACGCCGGTTGACTTCCGCCATGTGTGCCGCCCGCTGACGCTCTCTCAGCCGCTGGAGCACTTTCGTATCTCTTCGCGCATTGGCCAACACCGCGCGATCCTGCGCCAGTATGGCCCGCTGGGCCGAAATCTGGGCATCCGCCTCCAACACACCCCGCCGCAGACGGATCAACCAATGGCGGCCCAGCTTCAGCGCGTCAACATTCACCTGCTCACTCGTCAGCGATTCGCGCATTGCCTGCATCTGGCTTCCGATCCGGACGTGCAAAACCTCTCGCCGTTGTTGGAGAGTGGCAATCTCTCGCAGGCGCGACGCGACGACCCGCTTCTGCTCGTCTTCACGCTGCTGCCGCAATCGCAGGAGCGGCTCAAGCCGAAATGTGTATCGCTTCGCCATTCACCACGACTCCGTTCGCTACGCCAACACATCGGGCTGGAATAACATCAGCGATTGTCCCACATGGCTCGCCGTGCCGCTTGGCTGGCCTACCGGCTTGCCGTTTGGCGGACCTACCCGCGGGCAGGCGGGTCAACCGTCTACGTTATTCCCGCGCGAGTCCCAAAGCGCGCCCCGCTGCGCCGCGGCCAAACACGTCAACCCATCTGTTTTCCAACATTTTGCCTTTGCCGATTCCGGCTTCCCGCATCTCGGCCTTCGGCATCTCGCCGCCTCAACCTCTCCTTGATCTCCGCTCCCGTCTCTTCGATCTGTGCCGTCAGCGCCAACAGCGCCTTCCGCGACGACTCGAAATCCACTCCCTCGTCGATCTTCTGCCGCATGAAGGCTTCGATGGCCGGCCGCATCCGAATCACAAGGTCAAACTCGCTGTTCGTCCCCGACGCGTACGCGCCGATGTTCACCAAGTCCTCGATCTCAGACCAGACTGACAGCATCCCTTTGACCCGCTGCGCCGCCGCCACCTGCCCCGCGTCCACGACGTCCGGCATCACTCTGCTAATGCTCTCCAGGACATCCACCGCCGGATATTGCCCGCGGTTCGCCAGTTTCCGCGACAGCCAGATGTGGCCGTCCAGCGTCCCGCGAACCGCATCAGCGATCGGCTCCGATATGTCGTCACCCTCAACCAGAACGGCGTACAGGCCCGTCACCGAGCCCGACTCCGTCCGCCCGCTCCGCTCCAACAGCTTCGGCAGCATCGCGAACACGCTCGGTGGATACCCCTTTGTCGCCGGCGGCTCCCCCGCCGCCAGACCGATCTGCCGCCCCGCCATCGCCATCCGCGTAATCGAGTCCATCAGCAACAGCACGTCCGCGCCCTGGTCGCGGAAATACTCGGCAATCGCCGTCGCCACGAAACACGCTCGAACACGAAGCGGCGGCGACTGATCCGACGTGCTCACAACCAGCACGGACCGCTTCAGGCCCTCGGGACCGAGGTCCTTCGCGATAAACTCCGCCACTTCACGACCACGCTCACCCACCAGTGCCACCACGGCGACATCCGCCCCCGTGTATCGGGCCATCATCCCCAGCAGCACGCTCTTGCCCACGCCCGTCCCCGCGAAGATGCCCAACCGCTGGCCACATCCAGCCGTCAACATTGCGTTGATGGAACGAACCCCCACGGAGATCGGCCTATCGATCCGCGGTCGCGAAACCGCATCCGGCGCCGGCCGGTACAGCGGGTAGTACGTGTCCGCCGAGATCGGTGGACCACCGTCACACGCCGCGCCCATCCCATCCACGACGCGCCCCAGCAGCGCCGGCCCCACCGGAACCCTCTGCGACCTCGTCAGCAGACGAACGTGCTGGCCCTTCGTCAATCCCGCACCGCCATGTAGCGGCATCAGCAACGCGGCATCGTGACGAAAACCGATCACCTCCGCGGGAATCACGCGACCATGTCCGACGATGATCTCGCACAGCGACCCCACCGGCACCGGCAACCCTGCCACCTGCACCGTCATCCCCGCCGCCGACAGCACGCGCCCAGTGACGCCCAACGTCGCCACTGTCCGCGCTGTCTCAATCTGTTCGGCCAGAATGCTCATGGAATGCTCATCGCGCTGTCAGCCGTATCTGTGAGCCGTTCGTCACTCACTTATGGCCATTCGCCATTCGCCATTCGCTATTCGCTATTCGCTATTAACTGTTCATCGTTCGCAATCGACAAAGCCTTCAACCGATCCCGCCAGTCGGTCACCAACTCGTCCGCGATGCGATCCACACGCGACGCCACACGCGCATCAACAGTGCTGTCTGCCGTCTCCACAACGACACCTCCTCGACCCACCGTGGCGTCTCTCACAACGCGGATGTGCCGTGACGACAGGAGCGAACCACCCAAGGAACCCGCCAAGCTCTCAACCGCCTGGCAGTCGTCCGGGTGCGCTCGAACCGCCGCCTCCGTCGCCTCGGCCAATAGCCCCAACGCCTCCTGACACGCCGCCGCCGCCGCGCCGGATGCGACGTCATCCATCACATCCAGCCTCTTCGAGATTCGCCTGGCAATCGCAATCGCCAGAACCACCACGTCGCGACGGGCAGCCAAATACAACTGCTCACGCTGTCCGCTGAACCCATCCAACAGACTCTTCAAGGCCGAAACCAACGACCCTTGATCCTTGGCAAACTGCTCACGAACCTCCACAAGTGCCGCTGCTCGCCCCGCTTCCCTGCCCTCCGCGATCCCCTGTTCATAACCGCCACGATGGGCGGCCTGGCGAACCGCCTCACGCTCCGCCTCTGCCTGCCGGCGCGCCTGGCCGACAATCCCCTCAGCCTCGGCACGGGCCGCCGCCAGCATCCCCTCCGCCTCCCGGGCGATGTCTCGCAAGTCGAAACCGTACGCACCACGCGACAACATCCGTGCTTCGCCGGCCTTGATCACCACGCTGCTCATACGCTCCTCTCGTGCCGTCCCCGATCACATCGTCTCGTATCCCCGAGGGCCGTCTGCCGCCTTGCCGCTTGGTTGGCCTGCCGGCTTGCCGTTTGGCGGACCTGCCCGCTGCCTGGCGGATCAACCGTTTACGCTATTCCCGCGCGACTCCTTACACGATCAGCTCCTTCTCGCCGCCGCGCCCTGCAATGATGATCTCGCCCGAGTCCTCCAAACGCCGCACCACGTCCACGATCTTTTGCTGTGCCATCTCCACGTCGCTCAGACGCACGGGCCCCATGTACTCCATCTCCTCCTTGATCATCTGCACCGCGCGGTCGGACATGTTCGAGAAGACCTTCTCCTTTAACTCATCCGTCGCGGTGCGCAGCGCCAACACCAGATCGCTCGTCTCCACCTCCTTCAGCACCGCCTGGATACCCTTGTCGTTCACCAGCAAGATGTCCTCGAACACGAACATCAGACGGCGAATCTGCTCCACCAACTCCGGATCGTCGTCACCCAGAACCTCGAGAATCCCCTTCTCCGTCGTGCGGTCGGTCAGGTTCAGGATCTCCGCCACCGACTCCACGCCTCCGACGCGCTGCAAGTCGGCCATCACACCGCTCAACCGGTGCTCCAACCCCTTCTCCACCTCCTTGATGACCTCGGGACTCGTCTGCTCCATGTGCGAAATCCGGCGCACGACCTCCACGCGCTTCTCCTCGCCCAAACCCACCAAGATCTCGCTCGCCTTGTCCGCAGGCAGGTGGGCCATGATCAGCGCAATCGTCTGCGGATGCTCATCCTGTATGAACGTCAACAGGTTCTCGGCCTCGGCCTTCTGGAGAAACGTGAACGGCCGCGAGTAGTACTGCCGCTCGATCTGGGACATGATCCGATCGGCTTCTTCCTTCGGAAGCGATTCACTCAACAGTGTCCGAGCGTAGGCCAACCCGCCGGCCTCGGTGTACGACCGGGCCAACACCAACGAATGAAACTCCTCGATCACCTGTTGCCGCAACTCCTGGGACACGCTCGATAGATGTGCAATCTCTCGGGACACCTCCTCGACCTTCTCCTCGCCAAGCTCCTTGAGGATCGCCGAGGCACTCGCCTTGTTCAGGCTGACCAACAAGATCGCCACCTTCTTCGTGCCGGACAGCTCCCCCTGTTGCGAGCCGGACTGGTTTCGAGTCGCCGTCGCCGAAGCCGCCGCCGCCATTCTCATGCCTCTCTATAAACGCGCTCACCGTTGGGTCGCGGCTAGACGCCGCTGTTTCGACGCCTCCGCGTTTCGCCGTTTCGCCGTTTCGCCGTTTCGACGTTTCGACGTTTCCTAGTTGTCCCCGCTGAGCCAGGACTCAACCACGCCGGCCACCGCGGCGGGATCCTCGTCAACCATCTCGCCGATCTGGCTCACGATCTGCTGCGTCCGAACGGTCCCTTCGTCCACCTCGTGCCCCATCAGCACCCCCTCCATCTCCCCAACTTCACCTACAGGCTCACGTCCACCGCCCAACGAGTGCAACACCGGTTCCGTGCCACCGCCATCCCTGCCCAAGCGAACGCCGGCGCCCATGGACCCTCTGCCCCCTGCTGCTATCGTTAGTTGCGCCTTCTTCGCGATCCTGAACATCATGTACATGCCCAACACGGCCAGCAGCCCCAACCCAACATGCGGCCCGTATCCCTTGGCCATACCCAACACGTCAATCGACGCCACCTCGGCCGCAACCGTGCCCTCGTCAGGCAGGTCGTAGTACCAATCAACGACCACCAGCTTGCTTCCCTCGTCGTCCTTCGACTCGATCACAACCAATGGCTTGACTTGCTCCTCGATCTTCAGCAGTTCCACGTCCGCAATCTCTTGGATGTCCTTCCGCGTCGTCTCCGTAACCTCCGGCCGCTGTGCCTTGAGGACCCGTAACAGGTAGCTGCTCGGCACGTTCACCGACGCAGTCACTTGCTCCAACGTCCCACGCGGCTCGCTACTTCTCGTCGTCTTCTGATCACGCATGGCGTTGAACTCGGTCCTGCTCTCTTCGCTGTTGCTCGTTGAACCGCTCCCCCCGCCGGCCAATCCACGACCGACGTTCGGCCGAACCGCCGGCTCCCTCGCCAGGTCCGCCCCTCTCATCTCCTGTGTCTTGCTCTCCTCGCTGCTGACTTCCGGCTTGCCGAAGTTGATCTCTTCCCTTTGCTCGTCACTCTGGCGGAGCTTCGCGCTCACGTTGACCACGACGCCCCCGATGTGCTTCAATTGATCGTAGATCTTCTGCGTGTAGTGCTCCTCGATGCCTCGCTGGATGTCGAGCATGTTCGCCGCCAGACCCTGCGAAGCGTCCGGCGCACGATAAGACCGGCTGCCGTCGGTGAGCGTAACATTCTTCACTCCCAAACCGGGAACTGCCCCGGCAACGTAGTTCGCAATCGCCAGGATCCGCTGCTTGTCCAAAACACCGTCGCCTTGCAGCTTCACGTCAACACTGGCCTTTGCCGTCGACGGCGCGCGAGAAAGACCCCTCCTCTCCGGCACAACGATTAGAACGCGGGCGTCCCGGATGCCGCGGAATCGGCCCAGCACCGCCGAAAGCTCCGCCTCCAACGCCCGGTTCTGCTTCCAACGGGCCTTCTGATCGCTTTCCCAAACGTTGTCGTCCTTCACAAGCGCCGCGTAACCTGCGCTGGTGTCCTTTGGCAACGCATCACTGAGCGCCAGCACCGCCGTTGCACGCCGCCGCTCGTCCTCGTCCCCACGAATCAAGATGCGATCGTCTTGCACCCTTGTCTCAATGCCCACCACGGTCAGTTGGGCCTCGACCTGCTGGATCTCCACCGCACTCAGTGATTGGGGAAGAAGCTCGATCCAGTCCCCCTGCTTGCCCCACTGAATCATCCCCCACATCCCGCCAAGCAACACGACCAACAACAGGGCAATGGCCACCCGTTGCGAGGCCGACAAGCTCCGCAACTGCTCGGCAATGTACTTTGTCTGTGCACTCAGGAATTCCATCGTAGTCCGTTACGCCCCGGCGCCTGCGACCCACGCATCCATGCGCTCAGCCATTCGTCCCAGCACCTGAACACGAGAATCCGCTGTCCATGAACCCTCAGACCCTCGAATCCTTGAACCCTTGAATCCTCAAACCCTCATCTGCTGGACCTCTGCATACGCGTCCATCAGCTTGTTGCGGATCTCCATCAGCATGTCGAACGCGATACCGGCCTTCCGTGTCGCGCTGAAGACCTCGGCAACATTGTCCGTCTCCCCGGTCAGCACCTTCTGCACCCCTTCATCCGCCTCCAACTGCAACCGATTCACCTTCTCCAGACTCTCCAGCAGGTACGAACTAAAATCCTTGCCTCCCGGAGCCTCCGGTCTCGTCACCGGCGTCGTCGACGCCGGCGCCTGGATTGGCCGCAAAGGCGTCAAACCGCTGCTGCCAATTGTCGGGTCAGCCATCGCTGGACCTCCGCGTCACCATCCTTGTGAAACAACACTTACGCCAACAACCGTAACGTACTCGCCACGATGGACTTCGTTGCCTCGATCGCCGTCACATTGGCCTCATACGCCCGTACGGCCACCATGGCATTGATCATCTCCGTCGACATATCCACGTTCGGATACGCCACCATCCCGCTGGCATCCGCGTCCGGATGCCCGGGGGCCCTCACCCAGCGCGGTCGGCCGTCGGTATCTTCTAACACACCATCCACATGCACCCCCGCGCCGCCTTTGCCGTCGCCTGTCGCAAGCAACGCCACCCGTCGCAGGTACGGTCCTTCTCGGCCGTCTGACCGCCGCGTCGTGTGCGCGTTCGCAATGTTGCCCGCAATGGTGTCGATCTGTACCCGCTGCGCGACCAACCCCGAGGTACTGATATCCAACACGCCAAACATGCCACGAACCTCGCGACAACACGTGTCGCTCGACAATGCGTGTGACACGGACGCCGGCGCCCGTGTCACTACCGCCCTGACAGCCGGCCAACCAACGCCGCAGATGCCACAGACTGCCTGCCCACCAGGCCTATGAATTCACCATAGCCGCCTATCACAGTCGCCCGCGAATCGCCTTGGTGATCCCGTCGTATTTGCCCTTCAACAGTTCAGCGGCAACCTGGTTCATCATCGTGTTCTCCGCCAGCAGCGCCATCTGACGCTCGATCCTGGCGTTCGTCCCGTCCTGAAACAGCAGGTTCTCTACAGGCTCCTCGCCCGGCGATACTCGCAGAAAACCCGCCTCATCCACTTGAAACTGGTCCGCTGACGGCAACTCGAAATCTCCGCCACGCTGACCGCGCCGGTCGGCCGCTTCCCGCAACGCCTGCTGAAACGCTGATACGTCCAGTTGCTTCGTGCGGTAGCCCGGTGTCGTGGCGTTCGCGACGTTCGTCGCCAGCATCCGGTTGCGCGCCTCCGTAAACGCCAGCGTCTTCTCCAACATTGGAAACGCGCCGCCAGCCGTGATGTCCAACACAAACAAGGCAGTCACTCTCCCGCGTTCGCCACGCACGCCTGCACCGCTGCCTCCTTCGACAGGCAAGCCCTATGCCACGGGTGACTTCCCCATCGCAGCCTCATCAATCCACATCTTATCTGCACCCTTCTCAGCACATCGGCGATCCTTGCCGGCACGCGCAATTGCTGCGCACAGTGGTGCACGCTTGTCGATCGACCTCCACCGACGAAACCTTTGCCAACGCCCGTAAACGCCATTCCGTGGGCCAGGCGAGTGGCGGCCGACGATCCTGACCGGTCGTCCATCATGCGCGCCGACCGTGAATACCGATCACCCGGCGCGGCGTTGCTGACTCTGCTGCATCTGCAAGGCCGCCTCCTCACGCCAGCGCTTTAGCCTCATACCCAACGTCCGTACGCCGATACCCAACGCCTTGGCTGTCTTCACGCGGTGACCGTTGAAACGCAACAGCGTCTTCTCGATCAACGCCCGCTCCATGTCTTCCATCAGGTGCCCGGGCCGCACCGGGCGCGACACGTTCTCGATCGTCGTCTCCGCCGATAGCCACGGCTCAATGAGACTGTTGTCAATTGTCTCGTCCTGGCACAACACCACCGCCCGCTCGCACACATTCTGAAGTTCCCGCACGTTGCCCGGCCAATGGTAGTTCGCCAACAGATTCAACGCAGGTGGCGCCATCTTCGTCGGCCCCCGGCCTTCCCGGCGCGTGATGCGCCGCAGGAAGTAGTCAACCAGTTCCGGAATGTCTTCCCGGCGATCGCGAAGCGGCGGCAACAGCATCGGCAGAACGCTCACGCGGAAGAACAGGTCCTCCCGGAATCGCCGGCGCGACACCCAGTCCGACAGATCCCGGTTGGTCGTCGCGATCACCCGAACATCCGCGTGCATGGTTGAACTGCTCCCCACGCGCTCGAATTCGCGCTCCTGCAACACGCGCAGCAACTTCGCCTGCAATGGCAGCGGCACTTCACTGATCTCATCGAGCAACAGCGTCCCGCCCATCGCCAACTCAAACCGGCCCTTCCGAAGCTTGTCCGCCCCCGTGAACGCGCCACGCTCGTGGCCGAACAGCTCGCTCTCCAGCAACGTCGGCGACAACGCCGCGCAGTTCACGCACATCATCGGCCCACCGCTCCGCGGCGATGCCGCCCGGATGGCACGCGCAACCAGCTCCTTACCCGTGCCGCTCTCACCCTGAATCAGAACGGTCGCCTGGCTCCTCGCCACGCGATCGATTTGCGATCGCACCTGCCGCATCGCCCGCCCGGACCCGACCAGTTCCGAATTGCCCTCGAGGTCGTGCAGGCTCGCACGCAATGCCTCGTTCTCGCCGCGCAGCCGTCCCATCGTCACCGCCCGGTCCACTACCAGGCCGATCTGGTCGGCCTCGAACGGCTTCTGGATGTAGTCGAACGCCCCCACCTTCATCGCCTCCACGGCCGTCGGCACACTCGCGTAGGCCGTCATCAACACAAACGGCGTTTCCACGCCGCGAGACCGCAGCGCACGCAGCAATTCGATCCCATCCATCCCAGGCATCTTCAAGTCGCTCACGATCGTATCGAACCGCGACGACGAAACCTCCCTCAGTGCATGGTGGGGATCCGCGTAGGCCGTCGCCTCGTGCCCCTGCGCACCGAGGATGTCCGCCAACGAATCACGCATAACCTCCTGGTCATCGATAATGCACACGCGCGCCATGTCATTCGCTCCTACGCTGTTAGCTGTTATCTTCTAGGCGTCGCGCGAAAATAACATGACCGATTGCGCCCCTTGGCTGGCCCGTTGGCTTGCCGTTTGGCGGACCTGCCCGCGGCAGGCGGATCAACCGTTTACGTCGTTTCTACGCGGCTCCTTAGTCATCAAGCTGCTGGCTCTCAGCTTCCGGCCATTAGCAGCCCGTGGCAAAACTGTGGCACCGACGACGTCTCGCCGGTGGTTTTCACGGTCAGGAACGGCGTTTCCGAACCGCTGTTTTCCCTTTTACCACGGGCTGTTAGCCCTGGCCTTCCAACTTTCACATCTCGGTCTTCGCTTCTCGCTATCTACCGGGCAAGCCAACCACAAACCTCGCCCCCCCTTCACCACGATTACTCGCCCGGATCGTGCCACCGTGGGCCTCGACGATCCGGTGCACAATCGCCAACCCCAGACCCGTTCCCGTCCCGCGTGTCGTGAAGAACGGGTTGAATATCCGATTCAACTGATCCGCCGGTATCCCAGGCCCGTCGTCCCACACATCAATCCGAACGCCACTATTGTGCGACCCACTGTGGCTCTCGCGCGGACCCTCACTGCGCCTCCCGCCGGCACCCTCACCGTGGCACACGCCGCTACCCTCACCGTGGCACCGCCGTCTCGGCGGTGGCGTCGCAGGTGAAACGCCTGTACTACTGACGATTGGGATCTTCGCGCCTCGCGAAGAAACCTGTGGCACCGGCGTCTCGCCGGTGGTGTCACTGGTGGGACGCCCGTAACACACTTCCGTTGCGGCCGGAGGCCGCGCTGTGCCACGACTCTGCGCCTCACAGCAAGCCTCGGCCGACAACCACACGTGTCCACCTTCGCCGGCCGCCTGGATGCCGTTCATCACCAGGTTCACCAATACCCGCCGCAGGCGCAACGGGTCACAGTACGCGTTCACATCGAGCGCCGAACGCTCAAACCTGACCGCTACGCCATGCTCCCCCGCCCACGGTCGAACGCTCTCCTCCACCGCCGACAAGATACCGCCCAGTTTGCAAACCCGTCGCTCGAGCCGATACTCCTGGGCGAAATCCAGAATCTCCGACACCAGTCGCTCCAGCGACCGAACTGCCTGCGATATCTTCCCCGCGGCAGACCGGTCCTTCGTCGGACCAGCCAAGCCCTTCTCCAGCATCGAGGCATACAGCGCGATCCCGCCCAACGGGTTGCGTATCTCGTGCGCCAGCCCAGCCGCCATCTCGCCCAACGCCGCCAGCCGTTCGCGCCGTCGCAACTCCGCGTTCTTCTGGCGCAGTTCCTCGCGAAGCCGGCCCACTTCACAATTCAGACGCTCGTGCGCGGTCTTCAACCGCTCCGTCACTTCGTTGTACGACGAGATGATCGCGCCCAGCTCGCGCTCCCGCGCCGTCAATGCCACCGCCCCATCGAGCATCCCAATCACCTCACCGTTCACCATCCACCGCCCGCCATCAGCGGCCCACCATCGACAGTCCACCGCTCACCATCCATGCAGTGTGGCACCGACGTCTCGGTCGTGTTCCGCCATTCGCTATTCGCCATTCGCTATTCGCCATTCGCTATTCGCCATTCGCTATTCGCCATTCGCTATTCGCCATTCGCTATTCGC
>JAFGQA010000452.1 GCA_016935885.1 Phycisphaerae bacterium
CAAGACGGAATCGTTACCACCGGTAGGTCGTCAGCCTGAGCCGACACCCCATCAAGACCCCAAAGTGCCAAAGTCCAGCCACGGGCTTCAGCCCGTGCGGACGTCGCGTCGGCGCGCCGGCCTGCAAGCTGTTTGTCGGATCGCGGTATCGGCAAGCGGCAGGCGTGATATACTTCCGTCCAGCAGCAGGCAGCAGCAGGAGAGATCCATGACGAGCAGCCAGCCAGACTCTACCCCGCCAGCCAGCGAAGACGCAGCAGACACGGCCAAGGCCAAACGCAAAGGGTCCGTGGCGCCCAGGACGTTCCGGGGCCGAATCGGCGCCGGCATCATCATCATCATCCCGTTGACCGTGACGGCGGTTCTGGTTCGGTGGGTGTATGAGGCGGCCCTGAACGTCGGGGCCATCGCCGTGAATTGGGTTTGGAAGGTCTCGCTTTGGGCGACTGGGACCAGACCGCACGAGGGGGCCCACGAACTCGTAGATGGGATGGGATCGGTGCATCACGAAGCGCCAGGTTCGATCCAAGGCCTCGGACAGGCAATCCGGGAATTACACGTGGCAATCGCCCACCTCAAGGACGGCCCAGATGCCTCACAGAGTATGAAGACGCTGATCGATCCCGCCAATCCCGACTGGATCGACGTCACCATGGCCATCGGGCTGACGCTGCTGATGTTCTACCTCCTGGGATGGTTGGGTACGAACGTGGTCGGGCGGCGGATCATCGGTTTTGTGGAGAGCCTGGTCGAACGCATTCCCCTGGTCGCGACGGTCTACTCCGCGATCAAGCGGATGGTGCAATCGCTGTCTGGCGTTGGGAAACCGGGCGAAGAGAAACAACAGGTGGTGCTGATCGATTTCCCCAACGAGAACATGAAGGCCGTCGCCTTCATGACGAATCTGATCACCGACCGAGTCAGCGAGCAAACGTATGCGACGGTGTACCTGCCGACCACGCCGAACCCGACCAGCGGCTATATGCTGATGGTGCCGGTGGAGCAGATTACGTCGACGGATTGGAGCATGGAGAACGCCCTGTCCATGATCCTCTCCGGCGGGGCCACGGCAAAGCCGGAGGTCCATCTCTCGCGTCGGCCCAACCGGCATCCCATGGAGAAGAAGCGAAAGAAGGGACCCGGAAGCACCGGAGGCAAGGAGAAGAAACGGTCTGATTAGAGCCAATCTGAGGGCCGTGGCACCTGCGCGGGTCAAGGTCGGTGGCTCTAGAACGCGGCTGTGTCCTTGCGCGGTCGTGCTAACCCGGGTGACGCATCACGCAGAGCCCGCGGAGCCCGCCGGAGCCCGTGGAGGTCGCAGAGTGCTGTCTGCAAGATGGGCTAGAGCATTTCACGTTTGAATGTAGCGTCGCCCCTTGTGGGCGGCGCAGTGGGATGCTCCCGAAGCAGGCGCCGGGGACGAGCCCCGACGCTACATTCACTCGTTAACTGGGCTAGCAACGAGTCACCGGGCTTTTCGTCCGACAGTGTGTAAACGCCTCGCCCAACGGCCATTCAGCCAGCCAAGCCTTTGTCCATCACCTCTCCGCGCCTCTGCGCCTCTGCGTGATGAATCACCCAGGCTAAAGCTCGTCAGGCTCCGTGGACTTCTCGTGCTTCTTCGCTTTGACCGATTTCCCCCTTGCGATGGCCAATGCCTTTTCAAAGCGCGGATCATCGCGGATGTTATCAAGGTCTGAATCCTTCTGCATCGCTTGGACGACGTCGTGACCGGTGTCTTCCATGCCTTGTTCCGCGGCCCGGAGGAGGTGCTCGAGAGCCTTGTCCTTCTTGCCCAACCGTGAGTACACACATGCAAGGTTGAAATTGGTCAGGCCGATGTCGGCGATCTCGTGGGCGCGGAGGGCGTACTTCAACGCGGCTTTGTAGTCCCCCTTCTCGCTGGCCTCGATCCCCTTGTTCGCCAGCCTGTTTACCTCGGCGAGTGCCGTCTGTTCGGGGTCCATCTGCCGGGAAGATGCCATGGCAGACGCGAGGCCTCCGAGGGATTTCAACATCGGCGCGAACGTCTTCAGGGCCTCGTTTACGTTTGGCAGGCCGGTCACCGCGGTGCGGAGCGTCAACTGATTGGGTGACTGGCCGAGGCCGAACCAAGCCACGGTGTGGGGGCAGAGTTGTGCGACCTGGCCCGCGACGATGGCAACGCCCGGTTCGTCTGCGCCGGTGGCGACCTTGGCGAGCCGGCCGACGTGCGCGGCGATCATGATGCTGCTGTCGTTGGGCATGTCGTCGATCATCCCGCCCATCACTTCGTCGTCGAGGATGGATTCTTGCTTATTGTAGGCCTCGATGGTGGCTTTGATCGCGCCGCGGGTGGCCCCGATGGCGATGCAATGGTCCAGTTCGGCCATGTAGATCTTGCCGAAATCCGGGATGGAGAAGGCGGTGACGTCGGTGTCGCCGATCGTGGTCGTGTTGGGGACGATGGGTTTACCGCCGGCGACCAGGCCGGGGATGGCCAGGAGCTGGTCCCACAGGGCTTTGGACTTGGCCGTGTCGTTGACCGCGAGCACCACGCCGATGTTCGGAATGACGGGTGGCCCGTTTTCGCCCTTCGGCCGTGGCATCTTCCCCGGAACGACAAACGCGCAGATTGCCTGGATGTTTCCGAAGATCTCGCGTCCGATGTCGAAGCCCGTGACCGTCGGATCAGTGCGACGACTTTCCGCCGCACCGACGGCCGCGTGGGTCAGCGCCGGATTCAAGCCCAGTCCGAGGAAGGCCGCGGCGTCGGGTGGTATGGCCCGCAGGCAGTCGCGGGTCACCGGGGGCAGCCTCACGAGGTTGTAGACGAAATTGCGGTGGTCGGCGGCGAGTCGGATGGTGAGCTCCAAGCCCAGGACGCCGTCATCGATGCCCGCTGAGACGGTCGCCCACCGCAGGCTATCGAGGTCGCAGAAGGCGTCGACCACGGCGAAGTCGCGCTGGTCGTGCTCGTCCATGCTCGCCTTGGCGATTTTTAGAGCCTTCTGCATGTCCACGAAGGCAAACAGGGTCTCGTTGCCACGCTTCCCGGTGATCTCCGTGAGGTCCTCCCTGGTTGCCAGGGATGCCCGGTTGGTGCCGACCAGGCGGTTCACGACGCCTTCGACAAGATCGTCGCCCGTGCCCACGATCAGGAGCGATTCGGTCAGAACGCCGCTGACGTGACCGACGTCTGGCACCTGGGCGCCAAAGGTCGGCATCCCGCCGATCTTCTCGGCGGTGGGGGCAAACTGGAAGGCCGTCTCCAGCAGGCCTTTCAGGAAGGCGAGGTCGCCGTGATGAAGGACCAGAACGCCGGAAGGCGGGCCGTCGCTTCGCGGGTCGAAATCCGTGATCGCCACCGCCGCGCCGCCGAACCTGTTGAGCTCCTCGAAGATGGCCGGGCTGATGGCGATTTCCTGCGGAATGTGGAACAGCATGTTCGATGACGCGTTGGGCCGATTTGCCAGGATCTCCTGCATGTTCTTGCCGGCCAGGCCCAGCATCTCGGCGAACTGCTCGACGATGCGGCCTGGGCGCTTGATTTCGACGTACAACAGCGCATCCTCCGGCATCAAGGTGGCGAAGTTCTCCGCTGCCAAGTGATCCCGACATCGGTCGGAGCCGGCCCGCGCGGCCTGCTTGGTGCCCGCGGGGATGTCGGCATCCAGCAGCTTGTCGTAGATTGCCTTGGCCGTTGTGAAGTCCTTGGCCGCGTGCTCGAGGTAGTAGGCCCTGTGCAGATCGGGCTGATCCAGGGCCGCTGCGGGCGAGGGAACAAGGCCGATCGTGGCGATCAGCAGCGTGGCGATACAGGCGTTGACGGTTCTTCGTGCAGACATGGTGGCTCCTCCGAATTAATGCGGTTCCTCGAATCCTCGCGCGAACGTGGACCGGCCGCAGTCCGGGCGCCGAGTGCGCCCACGCCGGGACGGCACCGATTGTCCAACTTACCCCGTATTGCCGATCCGGTGCAGAATATTTTCGCGCACTGTTGCCGCGTTGTGGAAGCTCGGCGACTACTGCGGGGCGCCACGGGCAGCTTGCCTGCCCCTATTCACTGGCGGACAAGCCGCCAGTGGCACCCACGCCGCCAGTGGCACCCACGCCGCCAGTGGCACACTCGTGAGACGCTGGACCAGACAGAGAGAGGCAAAAAAGCAGCCAACTGCTTGTGACGTGTCAGGGGCCTGCTGCACGTTTTGGTCTCGCGCGGTCCGTCGCTGACGCCCGAACGGCAGCCGCTTACAATGCGACCATGACACGACCGGGCGACAGGACGTGCGGCCCGTTGCCGGGGGTTGACGAACCGGCGACCGGCAGCGTGTCCCGGCAAGCCGCCATTGCGATCCTTCTCGGAGCCTTCGCGGTCGCCCACGTCATCGCCACGCGGCTGTCCTGGAGCGGCATCCCGCTGCAAACCGACACGGGGATGTGGGCGTATATCGGCTCGCGGATCCTCGACGGCGCCCTGCCCTATCGTGACCTGTGGGAGAGCAAGCCACCGGGGGTCTACTACACGTTTGCCATTGTCGAATGGGTGCTCGGCGTCGGCCGCGACGGGGCGTTGCTGTGGTTCGATGCGGTGCTGAGCACGTGCGTTTTCGCCGTCACGTACGGGGTCGCGCGGCGGTTCGCATCTCGCGCCGCGGCGGCTGGGGCGGTGCTACTGCTGAGCGTCGTGTTCTGCCATCGGGTGTTGGCCGATTGGGGCGACAACGTCGAGAAGTTCGTTGCCCTGTTCGAGATGACGGCCTGCTGGCTTGTGCTGGGCAACATCGGTGGTGCCCGTCGCGGACGCGGACGGGAGGCGACGACACGGAACGACCGGTGGCGTTGGCTGGTCGCCGGGGTCTGTTGCGGCCTGGCGGCGTTGTTTAAACAGACAGGCGTCTTGTTCTTGGTGGCCGCGACGGTTGCCGCCATTGGGATGCGGCGTGCCAATCAGGAAGCCCCGCCGGGGCGAGCCGTGCCGGTCGTTCTGCTGTGGTTGGGGGCGGCGGTACCGTGGCTGCCCGTTGTCGGCTGGATGGCCGCCGCCGGCGTCTTCGAACCGTTCTGGCAGCAAGTCGTGCTGTACGACTTGGCCCGTGTCGGTTCGACGGAGGTGGAGCGGTCGCGGCTGGCTACCGGGCAGCATTGGGCCGACGCGGTTGGCGTGCTGAAGTTGGTCGCCGTGCTGTTCGGACCGGCCCTTGTTGGCGCCATCTATTGGGCGCAGCGTCGCCTGTGGGCAAGAACAGGTGGGACGTCTCGTGACGCCCACGCCGATGCCGCGTTGCTCATCGTGGTTCTGTATTGGCTGTTGACCACGCTCGTTTTCGCGGTCGCGCCGTACGGCTACGGCCACTACCTCCTGCAGGCAGCACCGCCGGCGGCGGTCATCGCCGCTTGGCTATTCGAGCGCGTGCTCGTCGCACGCGAACCAGGGTCGGCCGGTCCGGGAAGCCTATCAGCCCGTGGTAAAGGGGAAGACAGCTCTTCGGAAACGCCGTTCCTGACCGTGAAAACCACCGGCGAGACGCCGGTGCCACAGTCTCGTCACGGGCCGCTATCCCAAAGCGGTGGTCCCGGTGTCCCGCGGGCGCTTCATTGCGGGGCAGAAGTGCGGACCACGGGATGCGTTGGGGCAGATTCGAAGCCGCGATGTGCCGGGGAGAATCACCGGTTCTGGACCTACCTTGTCGTTGCTGTTCTGGTGGTCGGCATCTGGCCGCTTCGGGATCATTTCGAGTTCACCTTTGACCGCACCTGTGAATGGCGCGTGGCCTACGACCAGCAGGCCCGGCAGACTCGCGCCCTCGTCGATGCCATTCAGACCCAGACGACGCCGCAGCAATCGGTCATGGTCTGGCCGTCGGACTACATGCTTTCGGGCTATGCCGTGTTGTATTACGCCGGCCGAGCCACGCCGTTGGAGGTGTCCAACTCTGACGTGATCTTCAAGGGCAAGATCAACCGATTGAGCCCGCCGATGCCTGAACTGCTCGAGCGGCTGAAGGCCAAGCCGCCGGACGTGGTCGTCGACTGGACGCCGGTGGGCGTGGAACCGCCAGCGGCCGACGGACCCGACGCCGAGCCACGCCTTCTTACGCCGGCGGGAGGCTTTTCGTTTGCCGAGGCGCCGAACGACGCCCATCCCATGCGGGAAGGCCGGACACTCGCGCCGCTGAAGCGCTGGCTGCGCGCGAACTACGGCGGGCAGCAGCGCGTCGGGGCCTGCACGATCTACTATCGGGGCAAACAGTGGCGGCCGTGGCAGGACGTGTTGCTGCCTAGTCCGAATAGATCTTGATGATCGTATCGAGGAACTTCAGGGCGTCGTTCCGCTTGCGCTGGAACGTGTTGCGGCCGATGATCGAACCGAAGCCGCCGCCTTCGCGGATGGCCTTGATCTCCTCGAAGACGTCCTCGTCCCGGTCCTTCTTGGCGCCGCCGCTGAAGATCACGATACGCTTGCCGTTGAAGGCACACTGAACGACGTGGCGGACGCGCTCGGCCATCGTGCCGATCGGAATCTTCTCTTTCTCGTAGACCTTTCGCGCTGCATCCTGCTCGATGTGATTCGTCGGCAGCTTGACCTTGACGATATGGGCGCCCAACTGGCACGCAATCTGGGCGGCATAGCCGGCCACGTCGATCGCGGTCTCGCCGGCCTTGCTCAACTGACTGCCGCGAGGATAGCTCCAGACGACCACCGCCAGGCCCGCCGCCTTGGCCTCCTCGGCATAGGCCCGGACGTTCTCGTACATCTCCTGGCGCAGGGCCGAACCGGGATAGATCGTCAGGCCGATGCCGCAGCAACCCAGCCGCAGGGCATCTCCCACCGTGGCCGTCAAGGCCTGCCAGGAGTCCTTCTCGTCCGCCAACAGGTCGTGGTTGTTCGCCTTGAGGATTAACGGCACTTCGCCGGCGAAGTCCGCGGCGCCAGCCTCGATGAAGCCCAGCGGTGCGGCATAGGCATTCAGGCCCGCCTCGATCGCCATCTTGAAGTGGTAGTGCGGGTCATAGCCTTCGTCGTTTGGACCGAAGCTCCGCGCCGGGCCGTGCTCCCAACCCTGGTCCACCGGTAGGATCACCATCCGCCCGGTGCCGCCCAGTCGCCCGTGGTTCAACATCCGGGCGAGGTTGGTCAAGACGCCCGGGTTCTCGCTGCGATAGCAATTCAAGATCTCACGAACGCGCTCAGTCATGATTATCACTCCTCGTGCCACGACGCAACAAACGGTGATTCGGAACAGAACGTCTGACACGATGAATGGCGGGCTTCGGCCCGCTCCGTCACCACTGGCACGGATTGTCCGATGTGCTGCATTGCGTCAGACGCTCGCGGTTTCCTGATCGTGTTCGGGCGGAGACTGCCTTGGCCTCGATACGCCGCGATGGGACGTGCCCACCGCGCTTGCCCAGACATTATCGGTATCAGGACAACAGCCTACCCGATTCTTGGGCCTGGTCAAGCTGGTTGTAGCACCTTGGGGATGGCCCTCGAACGGTCAACGATCCTCAGGCTGCGACGCATCAGAGGCCGGCGGGCCAGCCAGATGCGCCGGCGACGTCTTGACGGCATGCCATCCGGCATCCCCGTCGACGTACTCCCAGAACCGCTCATAATCGCCATCGTCAAGCTGGCAGCGGACGATGGCGTAGGCGAATTGGCCCAAGGTCAATACGACAGTCTGGTCCTGGTGGCGTTTGACGATCTTCTGCACGGCTTTGTGAAGTCGCTCGGCGGCCTTGGCGACCGCCTCACCCTCCGGGGGCTCGATCGACATCGGGGCGCTGCGCCACTGACGATAGACCTTGGCGAAACGCTCGCGGAACTCCTCCTGCGTCAGGCCTTCCCAATGCCCCAGGTCCATCTCCCGAAGATCGCCTGTGCTGCGGGCCTTGATGCCGAACTCGCCGGCAACGACGGCGCCGGTCTGCCTCGTGGCTGTTTCCGGCCCACAATGGACCGCGGCTGGGTGCAGGTCCGCGATCGCCTGTGCATACGCAACGGCCTGACGATGGCCATACTCGTTCAGGGGCAGATCCGTGTCACCGGCGAGGCGGCCCTGGGCTCGCCAGTCGGTCTGGGCAGTCGGGATTAGGATCAATCTCGCCATGAATCTCCAAGCCGGCTTGGCGTGGAACGTCTGGGGCCGTGGCTCCGCCCCCAGTCGCTTCTCTGAACGCGGGATACAGGTTGCTGCCGGCACGGTGGAGTGCCGACGTCGGCATCACGTCCACACAGCCTCGTCATCGTCTCTGCGGAGCATCGAAGTCAGCCCCTTGCCCGGAGGCTGCGCGGCGTATTGTATCGCTGCTGCAGCAAGCTCGCCACGCCGTCATCCAGGACTGCTGTAGCCCGGGTCCGTGACACCTCGGGCGCGGCGTTCGTTTCTGGGTGTCGTCAGCGGCTTGCCCGCCCGTGCGGTCTCTCCGGCGGGCGCATGGGGCGTCGCACACACTGGCAGACAAGCCGCCAGTACCACCCGCCTGAACTGTCACGGACCGCCGTGGCCCAACCGTCGTCGCAGCATCTGGCGTTTCATGCGTCGTCCAGGATCTCAATTGTAGCAAACGGCTTGCCCTCCAGGAATTCCAGGCTGGCTCCGCCGCCGGTCGAGATGTGGGTCATCCGGTCGGCCAGGCCGGCGGCGTCCACGGCTGCCGCTGAATCGCCGCCGCCGATGATCGTCGTCGCGCCTTGGTCGGTTGCCTCGGCGAGCGCCTGCGCGACGGCCTTGGTACCCCTGTCAAAGGGCGGCGTCTCGAACACGCCCATCGGGCCGTTCCAGATAATCGTCTTGGCCGAGCGAATCGTCTCGCAGTATGCCTTCACGGCCGCCGGCCCAATGTCCAAACCGAGCAGACCTTCGTCGATGTCGCCGGAGACGACCGTCGTGCTGATATTTGCCTCCAACGCCGTCGCGCAGACGCCGTCCACCGGCAGCCGGATCTTGTCCTTTGCCTTGTCCAGCAGCTTGCGGGCCAGGTCCAGCTTGTCTCGCTCGCACAAGCTCTTGCCCACCGCGATGCCCTGTGCCGCGAAGAACGTGTAGGCCATGCCCCCACCGATCAGGATCGCGTCCACCTTGGGCAGCAGGTTCTCGATCACGCCGATCTTGTCGCTCACCTTGGCCCCACCGAGAATGGCGACGAACGGCCGCCTTGGCTCGGCCAGCGCCTCGCCGAGAAATCGCAACTCCTTCTGCACCAGGTGTCCGCACACGCGCCGGCCCGGTCCGAGCTTCACCGGTACGTCGTACATGCTCGCGTGCCGGCGGTGGCACGTGCCGAAGGCATTGTTGCAATACAGGTCCGCGTGCCTGGCCAGTGCCGTCGCGAAGGCATCGATCCGCGAGATCTGCTCGGGCGTGGGCTTCTTGTCTAGATTCTTCTTGGCCTGGTCGATCAGGTTCTCCTCGGCGTGGAAACGCAGGTTCTCCAGGAGCAGCACGTCACCAGCCTTCATGGCGGAGACGGCGTCGTCGGCCTCCTTGCCAATGCAGTCGTTGACAAAGGCAACCGGCCTGTCCACCAGCCCACTCAAATGGTGGGCCACGGGTCGCAGGCTGAAGGCCGGATCCGCCTTGCCCTTGGGCCGTCCCAGGTGGCTCATCAAGATCAGCTTGCCGTGGCGGTCAAGCACAGACCGGATCGATTCGAGGGCCTGGACGATGCGTCGGTCGTCGGTGATCCTGGCCTCCTCCAACGGTACATTGAAGTCGACGCGCATCAACACGCGCCGATCGCCGACTTCCACCTGGTCAATCGTTTTCTTCGCCACCTGATTGCTCCTTGTCTGTCATCGCTTCGCGCAACGCCTGCTGTAGTCGAAACCCGTTGGGGCCGGGATCGTCGCTTCGCAGGTTGTCGCCAAGTCCCGCCGGGTCTCCGTCTCCGAAACGGCGATCCGGTCCGGCTGACACGAAGATGGGCCGTCCGTTGTTCGCCTTCACCAGCGCCGAGCCGGATGTTGCCGAATGGTATTGTAGCGGCGTGCCCCACGGGTCCACGAGATTCCGCTTGGCCGGCGTCTCCCAGACCGCCTGTGGAAGGGCGAGCAGGATCGGGCGGGTCCTGTCGTGGTCGAGCAGGTCGATCGTCGCCTGAATGGCCGAGTTCGGGCCGTGCGACGTGGGGTAGCAGCCTGTCGCCCGATGATAGCGCACCAGAGCCTTGTCAAGGTCGGCGAGCAATCGGATGGCCAGATCGCGCTTGGCAGCCTGCCGTACGTTGTTCACCCACCCGATCAGGAGGAACAAGCCCACGCCCACAACAAAGACAACGATCGTCATCTCGATTAGTGTCATGGCCGGCGTGGCTGGCATGGCCGGGTGGTCATTAGCAGATCCGGCGGCGCAGCGGGGATCAGGGTCCTCCGCGCTGCGGCCGAGATGTGGAAGCGCGGCGCGGCCACGGACATACCCGGTTCCCTTCGGCATGGCTTCGATCGTACGTCATCGCCCGTGCCGGTCAAGCGAATGCTGCCCCAAGGCACCACGAGGCGGGTTTCTCCAGCGAGACGGGGCCTCTGAGGCACCGGATGCCTCCCCTGGGTCCGTTACACTTCCGGCGGCCTTCGATTCTGGGCGCCACACGGGCGGCTTGTCCGCCCGTGCGGCCTCTCTGGTGAGCGCATGGCGCGTATGCACTGGCAGACAAGCTGCCAGTGGCACCCGCCCAAACGGTCATGGACCCGTCTCCTCTCGGACCCGTCTCCTCTCGGAGCCGTACGCCGGCCTTGCATCTAGCGGGTCGCACCTGAATAATTGAATGTCTCTGTTGGGGGATGCCTTGGCGAACAGGGGACCTGCCCGAAGAGCGTATCGGCACGGAGCGTGGAGCATGGCGATCGCCGTCAATTGTCGGTGCGGCAAGAAGTTCAAGGTAAAGGACCACATGGCCGGGAAGAAGGTCCGATGCCCGCAGTGCAAAGCCCCCCTTCAAATCCCAGTCGCCACGGGCGGCTCTGGGGTGCCGGCCAGGCCCACCAAGGCGGATGCTCCTTCTCCGAGAATCTCGAAGGAGGAGAAGGAACAGGCACTTGCCCGCTTCGACGCAGCCCAGAAGAGGAAGCAGCTCAGCGCCGAGGAGGAGGCCGCCCGCCGGGAGGAACGCAACAAGCTCATCGAAGGCTACGACCAGTCTGTAGGCAGGAAGGACAAGGAGAAGAAGAAGAAGGGCGAGCTCGCTCCCGGCAAGCGACGCAAGCCCGGCATCTTCGCAAAGCTCGCCGACGCAGGCGGCGTGGTCCGCAGCACGCTGATCTTCAAGTACATCTTCGTGGTCGTGCTGCTGTCTGGGGCCGTGGTTGCAAGCGTCTTCGGCGTCCGGTGGGCGACGAGCTACATGCAGGAGGAGACGGGTCCGGCGCCGCCAAAGGATGAGCGGATCGCGGCGTTGTTCGAGAAGGCCGAAGCGGCCATCAAGGCCAAGCAGTGGAGCAAGGCCCGGGACGCGCTGGATGAGATCCTGCGGTTGGACCCCCGCAAGGAGGTCCATCGCGATTACATCAGGCTGAAGAAGGCCCTGGAGGCGGGTGTCAAGGAGCACTAGACCCGCCCAGATCACAGCCAAACCAGACAGGATTGTGAAGGAGCGGCGAGCCCCCTAGAATATCATCGCTATGAGCATTTCACGCCTTGGACGACACCATCCGAGGAGGGCGGCTTCACCTGCCGCAGTTGCGCTCGTGGTGTTGGTGGGCGTGCTCGTGTGCGGCTGTCAGGGCAAGGGGTCAGCGCGACGATTCGGAGCCACATCGTCTAAACCCGCCGAGTTCGCCCATGAAGACTGGTCCTACGGCGGGGCCAAAGGCAGCAAGCTCACCTCACAACACTATGTCTTGTACACAACGTGTACGGCCAAGCCTTTCGTGGACGCCATGCCGGGTTTCCTCGAATCGTGCTGGGAGGCGTACGCAAGCCTGGTGCCGTCCGAGATGGTCCCGGATCGCCGGCTGGAGGTCTACTTGTTCCAGGCCCGCTGGCAGTGGGAACGGTTCACCGAGCAGTTCAACCCGGCTCGGGCACCGGTGTACAAGCGTATTCGATCCGGCGGCTATTCGGAGCGTGGCATCACCGTTTCACATTACGCCAGCCAGCGTAGTGCCCTGTCCGTCTTGGCCCACGAGGGCCTCCACCAGTACTTGGAGTTGACACGCGGCAGCAACATTCCGCCCTGGTTGAACGAGGGCTTGGCCACGTATCACGAAGGCTTCGACCTGGACCTGCAAACCAACCGCCCCGTCTTCAAGCCGGAGACCAACTATCTCCGCACGCGAAGCCTGCGCGAGGCCCTGGTCACCGATCAGCTCATCCCGCTCGAGGAGATCCTGGAAGTCCACGCAGGGCAAGCAGTCCGAAGGGGCGGCAGCCACGTCCGCAGCTACTACGCCCAGGTCTGGTCGCTTACTTTGTTCCTGATCCGGCCCGACGAGGACAACCTGTACCGGGACGGGTTCACGCAGCTTCTCCAGGAGGTCGGCACGGACTCGATGGACAGGCGGGCTCGGGCCTTCCTCGCCACGGACACCGATGGCAAAATGAGTTACGGTGAAGCCGTCTTCCGGGCGTATGTCACGGACGATCTCGATAGGTTCCAGCGGGAATACGAGGCCTACTTGCACAAGCTGCTTCGTCTGGAATCCTAAAGCGTGAAGCGTCGTTCGTGGAGCGTGAAGCATCAGAGGCAAACGAGATACGCTTCACGAGATATGCTTCACGCCTCACGAGACGAACATGCCAGCCAAACACCGCCGCGCCAAGCTCGACGTTGCCACTGATGTCTATCACAGCCCGCTCGTAGCGCGGTACGCTTCATGCGACATGGCCGCGATCTTCTCGCCGATGCGCCGGGCGCTGACTTGGCGGCGGATCTGGTTGGCGCTGGCCGAGGCGCAGCACGAGATGGGATTGCCGATCAAGGCGTCGCAGCTTCGCGCTTTGCGCGCCCGACTGGCTGACGTAGACCTGAAGGCCGCGGCCAAACACGAAAGGCGCCTGCGTCATGACGTCATGGCCCATCTGCACGCGTTCGCCGACCAGGCCCCCGGTGCCCACCGCATCCTACACCTCGGCGCCACCAGCATGGACATCGTGGACAATGCCGATCTGATCCTGATGCGCGAGGCGTTGTTGGTGATCCAGCAGTGGCTGGTCACGGTGATCGATGCCTTGGCGGCGCAGGCCAGGAAGCATCGCCGGCTGCCCTGTCTGGGTTTCACCCACTATCAGCCGGCACAGCCGACGACCCTCGGCAAACGCATCGCCCTGTGGTGTTGGGACTTCGTTCGCGACCTGGAAGAGACCGACGTAAGGATAGCCGACCTGCGTTTCCGCGGCATCCGCGGCGCGACGGGAACGCAGGCCAGCTTTCTCAAGCTGCTGGGTGGAAACGCCGCCAAGGTCCGGCAACTTGAAACGCGCGTCGCCGCTAAGCTTGGCTTCAAATCGTGCGAGCCGGTGACGGGGCAGACGTATTCTCGGAAAGTAGATGCCCGAATCGTGGCCGTCCTGGCCAACATCGCCGCCGGCGTTCACAAGCTTGCCAATGACATCCGGCTGCTGGCCAACCTGAAGGAGGTTGAGGAGCCGTTCGGCAAGTCGCAGGTCGGCAGTTCGGCCATGGCCTACAAGCGGAACCCCATGCTGTGCGAGCGTGCCACCGGTCTGTCACGCTTCGTCATCGCCCTCGCCCAGTCGGCCTTTCAGAACGCCGCCGAGCAGTGGTTGGAACGTACGCTCGACGATTCGGCCAACAAGCGTTTGCTCATCCCCGAGGCGTTCCTGGCGACCGACGCCATGTTACAGATCGTCGCGCACGTCGCCGGCGGCCTGGTTGTTTATCCCAAGGTCATGAAGGCCCGGCTCGATGCGGAACTGCCATTCATGCTGACCGAGGACATCTTGACGGCCGCGATGGCGGCGGGGGCGGGGGCGCGGGCGAAAGCAGGTGGTGACCGCCAGGAACTTCACGAACGCATCCGCGTCCACGCGCAGGCCGCTGCCGCCGAGGTCAAGCGCTACGGCAGACGGAACGATCTGCTCGAACGCATCCGAAACGACGCGGCCTTTGCAAGCGTCTCCATCGATGGTTTGCTAAAGCCCGATGTGCCCGAAGCGCTCGTCGGCATGGCCGTCCAGCAGGTGGACGACTTCCTCCGGTCGGTGATTGCGCCGCTGAAGCGCCGACATCGCAACACACCGAGACGCAAACCGGAGATCAGCGTCTGATCCGGGGAACGGGAATCATACATCCTGGACGGTGGGCCGATCGATTCGACACGAGACAGCGGGCCATTGACCGGGTCCGTGACAGTTTCGGCGGGTGCCAGTGGCAGCTCGCCTGCCAGTGTGTATGCCTGATGTTCCCACCAGAGAGACCGCACGGGCGGACAAGCCGCCCGTGGCACCCAGAATCGAATGCTGCCTGAGGTGTCATGGACCCCTGTTGACCTGCCCCCGGACCGCAGTCTTGCAGCCTCGCTTGCACCTGATACGCTACGGTGGTTGACGATTGAAGGAATGGCATCTTGGGAGAAGCGATGGACTTTCGGCAGTTCGTGAACGCAAAGGCAATCGAGTTGAACAAGGACGTCTTGCGCATGACGACGGGGGCGGGCTCCGGGCATCCGTCCAGCGGGCTCTCCATCATGCACATCGTCGTCACGCTGATGCACGACGTGATGCGCTGGGATCCGGCCGACCCGTGGCACGCGGGCAACGATCGGCTGGTCTTGTCCGAGGGGCATGCCGTGCCCGCGATCTATGCAGCCTATGCCGATCTGGGCGGCGTGGTCGGGCGTGATCGCCGGTCTGCCAAGGTGCTGTCCAAGGCTGATTTGGCATCGCTGCGGGAAGCTGATAGCCCGCTGGACGGTCATCCCAACCCGGCGGAGGGTTTTCCCTTTTTCGACGCGGCCACGGGCTCGTTGGGCCAGGGCCTCAGCGTCGGGGCGGGTCTCGCGCTGGCCGCCAGACAGCGCAGGATCGACAAGCAGATCTACGTCCTCCTCGGCGACGGCGAGTCCCGCGAGGGACAGGTCTGGGAGGCGATGGACCTGATCGCCGACTACGGCCTGACCAACGTCGTCGCCATCTTCAGTTGCAACGGTCAGGGCCAGGCGGACTATGTGTCGAAGCAGCAATCGCCCGATATGCTCGCCGCCAAGGCCGGGGCGTTTGGATGGCAGGCAGTGATCCTCGACGGGCACGATCCGGACGCCATCAGGGCAGCCCTGGCCGAGCCCGAGAAGCGCGCCTTGCCGCTGGCCGTGATCGCCAAGACCGTGAAGGGCTGGGGCTGCGACGCGCTGAAGGACAAGTCGAACCATGGCAAGCCGGTACCGGCGAATAGACTGGATGCCGCCATCGCGGAACTGGACGGCATGTACGACACGTTGGGGATTCGCGCCTTTGCCTGTGGCACCGCCGTCTCGGCGGTGGAAGGAGGAACACGGGGGGGACGCCCGTGCCACACAGATGGTGTGGGAGGAACACGGGCGGCGCGCCCGGAGCACAACCATAGTTTTGAGACGGCCGTCAAGAACGCCGGGCTTGCCGGGCAACTTGAACATGGCAAGCTGGCGACGCGTCGGGCCTACGGGGCGGCGCTTCTGGCCATCGGCAGCGCGAACGAGCGGGTCATCGCCCTGGACGGGGACGTCCGGAACTCGACCATGTCGGAGATCTTCGCCACGAGGCATCCCGATCGGTTCGTCGAGTGCAAGATTGCCGAGCAGAACATGATCTCCGTTGCCGTGGGCCTGGCGGCGTCGGGAGCCATCCCGTTCGTCAGCACGTTCGCGAAGTTCACGGCTCGGGCCTACGACCAGATCGAGATGGCCCAGATAGGCCGGGCGAACATCAAGATCACCGGTTCGCACGCCGGCATCTCGCTCGCCGCCGACGGGCCGAGCCAGATGAGCCTGCACGACGTGGCATACTTCCGCAGCGCCAGCGAGACCGACAACGGCTTCGGCCAGCCCGTGTGTGTGTCGTTTCATCCTTGTGACGCGGTCGCTGCCTACCACTGCACTTGGTTGATGGCGGCGCACAGGGGCATGTGCTATATGCGGACGCACAGGCCGGACGTGCCGTTGATCTACCCACTGGACGCGCCTTCGATCGATTCGCCGGACGCGATCTTCAGGGTCGGCGGCTCGAACGTCCTGCAAACGGGTGACGCGGTGACCGTTGTTACCGCGGGATACATGGTGCACGTCTGCAAGGAGGCAGTGGGAATCCTGGCCGCCAGCGGGGTCCACTGCACACTGATCGACGCATACTCGTTCCCGCTCGACGGCGAGCCGATCCTGGCGGCGGCATCGAAGACGGGTAACCGCATTCTGTGCGTCGAGGACAACTACGTCGGTGGCCTGGGCGGTGCCGTGGCGGAGGCCGCGGCGGCGACGGGCGGCGTGACCGTCCAATCGATGACCTGCCGCAGGATCCCCAAGAGCGCCAAGACGCCCGCAGAGATGATGGCCTACGCCGGCCTAGCGCCGAGCGACATCGCCGCCAAGGTTCGCGAGATGCTCGGGAAGGATTGATCCGCCTGCCCGTGGGCACGTCCGCCACACAACGGGCAGGTCCGCCGAACGGCCCGCCAGCGGGCGAGCCAAGCGGTGCCATCGTTCAGGCTACTTCTGCGCGATGCCTTAGACGCACGTGAGGTCCACCACCGAGGGTGCCTTGGAGGTGGAATGGTCCGAAACCTCTGTGGTCCCCGTGCATGATTGCCCCAAGCCGTCTACAATCCGCCCGTTCGGCGGCGCGCCGCCTCTCGTCGCCAAGAGTCTCCGCCACCGCCAACGGTCTTCACAGCGGGAGCCTCAATGGGAGACATCCGAGACAACACCGGCGATGACAGCGTCGGCCGGGACTGCGTCATCTCCATTCGCGGACTGCGCAAGTGCTTCACAAGCAAGCGTGGCGAGGAGGTCACCGTTCTCGACGACGTCACCTTCGACATCTATCGCGGCGAGACGATCATCATCATGGGTGGCAGCGGCTGTGGAAAGAGCACGCTGCTGAACTGCCTGATCGGCGAATACAAGGTGGACGGCGGCAGCATTGCGTACCAGACGAAGGACATGCCCAAGCCGCTCCATATCGAGGGCATGAGCGAGCGGGAGATGAACGAGATCCGCAAGCACTTCGGCATCCTGTTTCAAAGCGGGGCCTTGTTCAACTCGATGACGCTGGCGGAGAATGTCGCCCTGCCGCTTCGCGAGCACAGCTATGTAGACGAATCGATCATCGACATCGTGGTCACGCTGAAGCTCCAACAGGTTCACATGCTGCCGCACCGTGATAAGATGCCCTCGATGCTGTCCGGGGGTCAGAAGAAACGTGCCGGTCTGGCCCGGGCCACGGTGCTCGATCCCGAGATCCTGTTCTACGACGAGCCGTCGGCCGGCCTCGACCCCGTGACCAGCGCGGCGATCGACGAACTCATCATCGACCTGTCGAAGAAGCTGAACGTGACCAGCGTGGTCGTCACGCACGAGATGGACTCGGCCTTTCGGATCGCCGACCGGATGGTCATGTTGGAGAAGGGGCGCGTCCTGAAGATCGGGCCGCGCGCGGAATTCGAGGAATTACGAGACAGGCCCCGTGGCGAATTTGAGACCCGCGAGGATCGCCTGATCAATCAGTTCCTCAACGGTCACACGGCCGGCCCCCTGACGGACTCCGAGGGCCGAAGCCGGTATGAGAAGCTGCTGGTCACCGGTGAGGAGTGAAACGGCGCCAGGGGAACGCTTGAAGGGTCCGAAGGTTCAAACTGCGAGGATTCGTCGAGGCCGCCAAACGGCAAGCCGGGACGAGGCGCTTCACGAGATGCGATTCACGAGGCTTGGTCCTCTCAATCGAATCCTCGATGGATGCGTGCTCGCCGTGCTGTAAGCGTACAGGGAGTTGACACTTCTATGCCGCAAGAACGGAATGCAGTCAAGGTCGGTGTCGTCACGGTCTTCATTGTGGCCGTGTTCTTCGTGATTCTGATGTGGATCAGTCAACGGGTCGGCGGCGAAATGCAGACGATCGTTGTTCGCTTCAAATCCACGCCGACCATGCCGACGTTGACGCCCGGCTCGCCTGTCCTGGTGGGTGGTCACAAGGTCGGCAAGGTCGTGGATGCCGATCTGAGACTGATCTCGGCGACGGATCCGAACGCCGGCACGGCAAAGGAGGCGTTTTACCTCGTGGTGGAGGTTGAAATCCGCAGCGATCTCAAGCTGAGGACCGACTGCAAGGTCTTCGCGGAAGGCCCCCCGCTCGGCGGCGATGGCCTCCTCAAGATCGATCTCGGCTCCGCGTCCGAGGCGATCGACTTCGACAAGCTGGCCGATGGGATGATCGAAGGTTCCGACCCGGCCGGCTTCAGCGCCATCCTCGCCTCGCTACAGAGCGAGTTCGACGGGGCCAATCCCGATAGCCTGCTGGGCCAGATCAAGTCGCAACTGGACCCCGACGCCGAGGTCTCGCTAATGGCCAAGCTGATGCAGTCGCTCACGGACATCAACCAGGTGACGGCCGCCCTAGCGCGCGAACTGGAGCCGGACCAGAAGGCCGCCTTGCTGGCGAAGATCCACGACATCGTGGACAACATCAGCGACACGACCGGGGCGCTCCGAGCGGAGTTTGAGACGCGGAAGCCCACACTTCTGTTGGGCAAGGTCCACCTCGCCATGGATACCGTCAATGAAGGTCTGACCACGATCACCAGGATGTTGAAAACGAATGAGCCCCCGGTGACACGCACCATTCAGCACTTGGAGACCACCGCGGCCAACATCGCCGCCGAAACCGATCCCGCCAAGGCCGACAGCCTGATCGCCCACTTCAAGGAGGCCAGCCGGAGGCTCAACGCGTCACTGGCCGACATCAACACCGTGACGGACACGACGCGCCAGGTGGTGGTGCTCAACCGCGAGAACATCAACAGGCTGCTGCTCAACTTCAAGGAGTCCTCGGATCACATCAAGACCGGCGTCAAGTATGTCCTTCGTCACCCGTGGCGGTTGCTGAACGAGCCTTCCACCACCGAGGTCAAGCAGCAAGCCATCTTCGACGCCACGAGGAGCTTCACCGAGGCCGCCACGAGGATCGACGACGCCGCCGCCCAATTGCGGGCCTTGACCGAACTGCACCAAGGCAGCATTCCCGCTGACGACCCGGACCTGGCGCGCATCGCTGCCGACCTGAGGCAGACGCAGGAGAAGTATCGAGAGGCGGAGGTCGCACTATGGCGGCAACTGGGAGTGGATTAGGAGTTGTGCGGGGATAGAGCGTTTTGGGGTTGAGCGTGCATGCTCCATTGACGCTTCG
>JAFGQA010000453.1 GCA_016935885.1 Phycisphaerae bacterium
CAAGACGGAATCGTTACCACCGGTAGGTCGTCAGCCTGAGCCGACACCCCATCAAGACCCCAAAGTGCCAAAGTCCAGACCACCGGCTCTGCCGGTGGTTGCTGATAGCCCAGCCGGTCCTGCCCCGAAAAGGTTCATGAAGACGGCCCAGCGGCTCCTCGCCGGCCTGCTCGCAGTCGTCCCTGCGGGACAGCCGCGCCACGTCAATCATTCGTTTCCGATGATCGCCGTCGCTCCCGGCCGCGCCTCAAGCTGGGGCTCGGATCAACTCCCGCCTAAACCGTCACGCACCCGGCCCGCGTAGCTGGTTTTGGGTCCGTGACACTTCCGGCGGCATTCGTTTCTGGGTGCCACGGGCGGCTTGTCCGCCCGTGTGGTGTCTCTGGTGGGCGCGTGGGGCATCCACACTGGCAGGCAAGCTGCCAGTGGCACCGGCCTAAACTGTCATGGACCCTACCCTGTTGGCCGGTCGCCATCTGGCTTGTGTGGCTATGGGGCCGACCCTACAATCCGGTGTTTTCACAGGTAGTGCAGCAATGTGCCTGTTCGTTCTGGTGGGCTCGCCTGGGGGGTCGTTGGGACTGGGCCTTGGGCAGAATCAGACTGTTGATCCTCGACGTTGATGGCGTGTTGACGACCGGTGAGTTGCCGTATTGTGCGGCCGGCAGCGAGGTCAAGGTGTTTCATGTGCAGGACGGGGGGGCGATCCGGTTGTGGCAGGCGGCTGGCGGCGTCGTGGCGGTAATCAGCGGCCGGGAGTCGCCGGCGGTGGCGGCCCGGGCAAAAGACCTTGGCATCGATTTCGTTGCCCAGGGTGTCGTCGACAAACTGCCGGCCTATGAGGCAGCCTGCCGCGAGGTAGGGCTGACGGATGCCGAAGTGTCCGTCGTCGGCGACGACTTGCCCGACCTGCCCCCGATGCGGCGGTGCGGGTATCCCATCGCGGTGGCGAATGCGGTGCCGCTGGTGAAGCGGGCTGCACGCCACGTGACACAACGACGCGGCGGCGAAGGCGCGGTGGCCGAGGCAATCGAGCGGCTGCTGCGACACGATGGGATGTGGTCGAACACAACGGCGCGATGGACCACGTAACGCGCATCCCGTCCTGAGTGGACCGCACCCTACGGCCCGGCGGCGCTTGCACGGGCGGAGAAGTGACAGGCGGGGCAGACCATGCACAAGAAGATCATCCTGGCGTTGGTCACGTTTGCCGTCGCGGCCGGCGCGTACTTCGTCTTGTCAAGCGGCGATCGGCGGCACCGACCGCGGCGGGACGACGACGCGGCAGACGCGGTGCGCAACTTCGTATCGCTGCCCGCCACACAGCCGAGCCACTCGATCAGCGAAGCTGGGATGACGTTCAGCCCCGGCGATCAAACGCTGGCGCGTGTCTATGATGACGTAACGGGCCGGCTGAAGTACCAGTTTGAGGCCGAGGCGTGGGAGCCGGTTTCGGAGACGGACTTCCTCCTCCAGGACCTGTTGATTCAGATCTTCTCCCCACGAGGTGAGATCACCTACATCAGCGCGGACAGGGCGCAGGTCACGCTGGCGAGGAAGGCGAAGAACCGTCTTGAGCCGAAGCGAGGCTGGCTGCGGGGGAACGTGAATGTCGTCATCGACCGGACGACGTCTCAGTGGCGGGAGGAGAATCCCGAATTGGCGGACCGGTACGCCCATCCGGACGATCTGATCGACATCGAGCTCGAAGACGCAAGGTTCGACATGGATCAGGCGGAGTTGGTGTCTGAAGGCACGATCCTGGTGGACAGCCGCGAGGCGCGGATCGAGGATGTCGAGGGCCTGACGCTCCAGTGGAATCAATTGGACAACCGCATCGACGTGCTGCGATTTAAGCACGGCGGACGGATGATGCTTCGCCGTGGGGGCAGGCTGGTGGACTTCGCGATGCCGGGCGGGCAGCGAGATGCCAGGCCGTCCGATCGGGCGGACGTTGCCGCGGGGGACACGCGGGAGGGTGCCGCGCGCTTTGACGTGCCTCGGGCGCAGGCCATGAAGCCGATGTCGATCGACTTCGTGACGGCCGACGAGGCTGCGGCGGAGATCCGACTGGAAGGCGGTCTCGCCACGGCGAATCGTCCGAAGTCGCTGGCGTCGGAGCCGTTGGCCGAAGGCGGCACCGACCGACTGCGGCCCCCCGAGGTGCTGGCCGCTGATGTGGAGGCACTGAAGGCCGAGGCCCGATTGGGTGCATCGGCGAACCCAACGAAGCTCGCATCCCTCGGTTTGGATGACACGCAACGGCGCAAAAGGGTCCACACCTACTCAGCGGTATTCCAGAACCAGGTCGTGGTCGAGCAAAGGAGCGGCCTTCGGACCATCGGGAAGCTCGAGGCGGACAATCTGGAGATCAACTTCGATTTCGGCGAGAAGCTGAGAGACATGTCCCGTTCGCCGCGTGGGCGCCAGGACCGGGCTTCGCCGCGTGCCGCGAAGCCGGAGCCTGCAACGGTCCCGGCGTTGGATCAGGATTCGGAAACGCTATTCCCGTTGGAGGAGGATCGGACGAAGCTGATCCTGACGTGGGACGGGCCATTGGAGATGCGGGCCCTGCGGGTGGACCCGTCGGAGCAGACCGGCCAGCGTTTTGACGCCATCGCGACCGGCCAGCCCGTGAAGGTGGAGAGCGAACAAGGCAAGGCGCGTTGCGGACATTTGGTCTACCGCCACGAGCGGGGGCAGGTGTGGTTGTCGGGCAGCGAGTCGGCGCCGGTCGAGATGTCGGTCAGCGCGTCGCGGAGGCTTGTCGGTCGCGAGGTGTTTTTCGACCAGAAGCGTGGGCTGGCCCGGGTGGACGGACCGGGGAGCATGATTGACGAGCGCGGCAGCGCGGATGGCGGATGGCCGACAGCGGATGGCGACGAGTTGTTGCTCGCTGAGTCTTCCGCGCGAGGGGCTGGTTTGCTGACGCAGACTGCGGACCTTGTGTCGTCTGGCCGCGAGGCGGCAAAGCGCAGCCAACGCGAGCCAGTGGAGATTCACTGGTCGCGCGGCGTGGACATCGAATTGGGCCACCGCACGGTCAAGCGGAAGAACCCGTCTACCGGGTTGAAGGAGGACAAGCGGCGGGAGTACTTGCAGCGGGCATGGTTTCACGGCGATGTATCGGTTCAGCAGGGAGAATCGCGGCTTGCCGCGGAGGAGGTGGCTACCACGTTCGGTTCTCCTCTCTCCACCGAGGAGTTGGCCGATCACATCCAGCACTTGAACATGTCCGGAGAGGTCCGACTGAGCCGCGACGATGATCTGATCACGGCCGACCGGCTGGACGTTGAGATGGTGGTTACACAAGACGGACGCAACGTTCCCGAGGTCGTCGACGGAATGGGCCGGGTGCTTGTCCGACAGGGGGAGAGCGAATTCCGCGCGGAGCGGATGCACGTGGTGCTGGAACCCGCGCGACGCCGCGACAAGGCCGCCGCGAGCAGCGGCATGTCGGCGTTTCATGAGTCGCGAACAGGGATCAAGTCGCTGGACGCATCGGGCGACGTCTTCGTCAGCGATCCGGAGCACAACCTGAAGATCAGGGACGCTGAGACACTCAAGTGCACGATGCGCGATGGCAATCGGTTGGTCCGGGCCACGATCGTGAGCGCTGATCCGGCCGCGTTTGCCAAGGCGAGATACGGTGAGGTGGCGATCCACGGGCACCGGATTGAGATCGACATGGACGACGAGTCGGTGGACGTGCCGGGGCCGGGCAAGGCGTGGATGATCACGCGCAAGGATTTCGGCGGGCGCAAGCTGCGAAAGCCCGCCCCGGTGAGGACCACGTGGACCGACAGGATGCAGTTCCGCATGGCCAAGGACTACGGCCTGTTCACAGGCAACGTTCACAGCGAGGTGCAATCGTTCTCACTGGACTGTGACAAACTGACGGTGCGCTTCGGGAAGACGCCGCCGCTCCGCGAATCGCAGGGCAGGAGCCTCGTCGATCGATTCTGGTTGCTGGGGTCGATCATCGGGGACAAGGCGGAGGTGGAGGCGGTGGAACCGAGGGGGCCGAGTCCGGAGCGGCGGCGTCCCACCTACGTCGTGGCCGAGGGTAATGCGGTGGCGTTGAGCACCGACTACGCGACAGGATCCCGGGCTGATGAGCCCGGGCGGTTACTAAGCCTGGTGCGCGTCGCTGGCGACCGAATCGTGGCGGATCTCCTGCGGGAGCAGATGTCCGTCCCCTGTGCCGGGACGTTGCTGATCCTGGATTATCAGTTTGATCCGGACGGCGGAAAGGCGCGGCTCGCAAGGAATGCCATCGAGAGGGACCCCCTCATGAGTGCGGTTCGCAGCGAGGGCCCCAGCCAGTCATACGTCAAATGGAGGAACTCGATGGACTTCTTCGTGGATCGCGGCCTGATCGCGTTCGACAAGGACGTGGAGATGGTCCATTGCAGTGGTCGGGAAATGGTTCTGAAGGAGGAACTGGCCAGGGCGAGGGACACGGATCCAGACACGTTGCGGCAGCTTCCAGCCGGACGCAAGGCGACATTGACCTGCGGATATCTTCTATTGGAGTTCCTCATAGGCGACGACCAAGGTTCGGAATCAGATCCGGCGACACCTGTCGTCCGGGCGACGGACCTCCGGCGGTTGATCGCCAAGCACGTGGTACACCTTCAGGATGGGACAAAAAGCCTAATGGGGGAGCATCTGCAATACCTGCACGACGCAGACGAGATCCAGTTGGAGGGCAGCGACAGGCTGGAGGCACGAATCATCGATCAGGATGAGACGAATCAACGGTTCAACATGTGGCGGGGACCACTTCTGATCTGGAATCGCCGGACCAATCAGATCGAGGCACCCGGCGCGAGGATCCGGGCGAGCCGCGGCTGAGAATCTGTCCGAACTGTAGCACCCGCGTCCCGCCGGTGAGCCCGAAAAAAAATCCCGGGCGGTTCTTGCCTTTGCGCGCCGCAAGGCAACAATCTATACGGATGATGGAGGAACCGCGCGTCGCCGGGCATCAACCGATCTTGGGTGCCTGAGGATATCTGAAGCGGCGACGCAGAAGCGGTGAATCGCTCTTGGGCCCGACTCCGGGCGATCGAGACCCAGCGAAGCGCATCCTACTTGGCGCCGTGTGTGCCATGCCGGGAACAGACGACCTCGCACGTCAAGCGTCACATCCCGGGAGGTTGATCGCATCAGCCCGGCACGTGAGTGATCAACGACATCGCCATACGCACGGGGATTGAGGCGGAATGGTGCGGTAGCGCGTGCTACCGGCATCAGGGGGAGGGCGGTTCGTGTGCTGCCGCGGGAGATCATCGCCGCACGTCGGTTCGGTGCCGGCGCAGTCAGGATGATGGGCTCGCCGCGCAGCAGGAGACTCGTCCTCCGTGCTGGTGGCCGCGGAGCAGTCCGCGAGGCTCAGGTGCGTTCATACGGGTGGAGTGGTTGTAACGCGCTTCGGAGCCAACCCTGGTTCGCGGCCACCAATGTGACGACGCGCTGTACATCACTGGCCAAGGTGAATCCGTGGAGGTGGAGACGGAATCGTACGGCGGGGATGTAAGGAACCTGTGGAGGTCTGACAATCGCGATCGGTGTTGACTTGGATGGGCAAGTCTCGCAGGTGCGGAACGGATCGACATCATTTGATCCAACACGAGCCCGTATCGCTTTCCGGATGGGGCGGAGACGGAGACCGGTCGCGTTTATGGACGCCATGGCACGTACGTTGGGGGAGCGTGCGAGTGGCGTCCCAGCCAACGGCCGTGGTGGTCCTCCCGAGGGCTGCCACGGCTGCTTGATTTTCATATGCGCTGTTCAAGCGGCGAGGAGTCCGCACTGCGGCTTGGCCGCGCACAGGGCCGGGGTGCGTCGCCCAGGCCGGCGCGGACGTCCTGCGACAGGTGGCGGAACGCAAACCGCGGTCAGGCCATGGTTCTCTCGAATTCCTGTCGGGCATGATGGAGATCGCCAGCAGGGTCCGCGCCGGTCGTTCGGGACAGGACGATGTCACCATAGAAGCCGGCTTCGGCCAAGGCCGCGAGGAAACGCGGCGTGTCAAGATGCCCGTCTCCAAGAGCGACCTCGTATCCCGCCGCCTCGGCGGAACCGCGCACCGCGTCACGGGCCCTAACCAGTTGGATTCGACCAGGCAGGATCTCCGCGATCTCGTGGGGGTCCTCTCCCTGCATTAGCATCGCTCCGGAATCACAGCACGAAGAAAGGAAGGTGCAGTTGCCTGCGGTTAGCAGGCTATTCAGCGTCCTGGCGCCGATGCCGGCAGTCTCCACCGCCACGACGACGCCGGCCCGATCGGCGTCGTCCGCGAGGAGCGTCAAGGCCTCCCGTAGTCGACCTGCTTCGGCAACGTCAGCCGAGTCGGCTGCCGGTCCCGGCGCGGTGGAGACCACGCGAACCTCCAGCGCGGCGGCGAGTCTGATCACGCTGCGCATCGTGTCCAACCTGCGTTCACCCGCGACGGCGTCGGCATAGCCTGGCCCGCCTACAGGCCCGCGCAGGCTGCCCAGTCGCAGACCCATGTCTGAAAGGTGTCTGAGCAAATGCCGTTGGCCCGTCCAGGACAGTTCACCGGGCGAGATGATCCCCCGCGACGCGGAGACGTCCGCGATACTGAATCCCAATGAGCGGGCGCGGGCCATCGCGGTCTTGACGTCCGGGCAGAGATCGTCCAGGCAAACAGAAAGCTGCGGATTGGTCATAGGGCAGTATCAGTAATCAAGAACAGCGGCCTAGGGAGCGGCCTCTTCAGCGAGCTGTTGCTGCCGCAGGGCGCCCTCAAGTCGGTATACCCAGTCGTGGAGCAATGGATCGGTGATTGGCAGAAACTTGCCCCCGGTGGCGTCGGAGATCGGGCTGAGGTCTTGCTTGGCGGCTTCGCCGAAAGCGATCACGTTGACGACTGCATAGGTCTGCTCGGCGTCTTGGGCCAGGACTGGAATCTGCTCGTCAGGAATGTGCTTGGCGAGAACCAAGAAGATCTGGTCGGCACTCCAGCCTTCAGTCTTCTTCAGCGCCTTCGATAAGTCGGTATTCCCGCCCGCCAGCTTGGGCGACAGAATGGTCCGCCCCCCGGCGAGATCCGACACCGGCTCGTAAACCTCGAGCACGGTGTGCCCCTCCTGGCTTGTCGCCCTGACAATACCGTAACGCCGCGTGCCGGGCTCTATCGACTTATTAACAGTGTTTGTCGTGAGCGTGGCAGCGTCGATGTAAGGCAACATCGAGTTGTCGCCGTCAACCACGTAGCCGACGATCTCGCCCTCCAAGGCGAAGCCAAAGTACGTCGTCAACGGATTGCCAGTCCGCATCGCCAGGACGGGATCGTCCATCGCAGCGGATGGCTCCGCGATGGGTTCTGGTGACAGGCCGAGGTCGGCATCCGGCGGCAGGAGGTCCGCCACCTGAACTCCCTGCGGTGTGGCAACAAGCCAAGCGGCCACGGCAAGTCCGGCCGTCGCGGTCAGCACGATCGCGGCGATCGTGGCGGGCGATCGCAAATAGTTGACGCGGGTCTTTTTGCGAGCCGACGAGGGTGGCGGGGTCTTGACGGGAGAGGGAAGGCTTGCCGTTCGCCTCGCGCCCGCAAGGGGCGGCGCATCAGGTCGAACGGACGGGCGTTTCGGGGTGTACTGCGGGTGGGAAGGCACACGGATCAGCTTGCGGCAGTAACGACAACGGCAATGCGCGCCGCTGTACACCTCCTCGATGAGGAGTTCTCGGCCGCAACTCCCACATTTGACTGCTAGCGGCATGGACACCGCTCCAGCGAAGACACGTCCACCCGTTTATCGCAGCCAAGACTTATCGATCGCCGCTGTCGTCGGTGGGTGGCGGCTCACGATGAAGCCCTGCTCCGAAGATCCGCGATTATCGGATCTTCGTGTAGCACCACTCCTGCTGCGATGTCACTCGCTCACACACCAAATATACACGAACTGAGGCCGCTTTGTCCACAAGGAAGGCAGATTAATGTTGAATAGATTTATTATTCTCGGGCTCACGGGTGGCGCCTCGGCGTAGATCGTCGGACGCCAATCCAACGGCCGATGGTAAATCACGACGTGGGCCGACTTGATCCCGGCACGCTCCTTGGTGATGTCGATGGCCTCACGGAAGGTGGCGATTCGGTCGACAAGACCGGCCTCAACGGCCTGTTCAGCAACGTAAACCCTTCCGTCAGCCAGATTTGCAATCTTCTCCCGAGACAATGCCGGGCGACCGGCTGCCACCACGTCGAGGAATTGCTGATAGAATCCGTCTACAAGAGATTGGAAGACCTCCCGCTCCTCCGGCTCCATCCGCCGAAACGGTGAGCCGGCATCCTTGTAGGGGCCGGACTTGATGGCGTCGGTGGCAATGCCGAGCTTTGCCATGGTGCCGGACAGGTCCACCATCTGCATGACCACGCCGATCGAGCCCGTCACGCTCGTGCGTTGAGCGATGATCTCGTCCGCCGCGCAGGCCACGTAATAGGCCCCGCTGGCGGCAACATCCTGGAAATAGGCAATCACGGGCTTGCCCGTTTTCTCGCGAAAGTGCCTGATCTCCTGGTACAGCGTGTCGCTGGCCGTCACCGTTCCGCCGGGCGAGTTGATGCGCAATACGATCCCCTTGACCCGCTTGTCCTTTGCGGCTGCGTTCAGTTTCTCCACCGTGAGAGAGACGGCATGTTCCCCTTCAGAGAGCAGCCCGGATTCATAGGCGTTCATCAGGATGCCCGAGATGTCAATGATGGCAATGCGATCGCTGACCCAGCCGGGATCCCGCCAAACGATCCGCTCCTCCAAGCTCTGGTCCGACGGCACGGCGGTCACCTTGAAGGTGCCGACAGGAGAACAGCCTGTCATGGACGCGGCCGTGACAACGGCGACAATCGCGGTGTACGCCGCGGCACGCCTGAACGGCGCGCCTGCTACGAGGCTGCCTTCGGGCTTCTGAAAGGCCACGTGGGCTGAAGCCCGTGGCTCCTTCATTTTCACTTCGACTCTCAAGGATGTCATAGAGACCTCACAACGTGATGCAGGTTCGTCCCAATTCGGGACCGTCGAGCGCGACTCCGCCGCCACCGCCCGTCCCTCACACAGGGCGCGTTTTACAACCTTCGTGCCACGGGCACAAATCCCTGGGACAGTGGGTGCGCGACAGTCAAGGCTGATGCCACTGGCAGCTTGCCTGCCAGTGGTGTATGCCCCATGCGCCCACCGGATGGACTGCACGGGCGGACAAGCCGCTCGTGGCGCTCAGAATCGAATGCCGCCGAAGGTGTGTCCCGGTCCCAGTGACGGCGCCGGCAAGACGGCCGTGCCGCCAGCGCGTCGGGACGCACTCCTGATGCTCGTCGATCCGAGGGACCCCGAACCAGCTATTGCGGCGCCACGCGGGTGGCCTTGCGGCGGCCGAGGCAGGCCGGGCATGTGTCTTGCGCAAACCACGCGTAGATGAACGCCACGCCGAACACGGGCGGCAGACCGGTCAGCACCCAAATGCCGACTGAAGTGACCCACGCTGGCATGCCGAGCCGCATTCCGAAGTCGCCGACCGCCGCGAACAGCCCGGGTGTGGGCGGCCAATGAAAGAAGCACATGATGCCGCTGGCAATGAGACAGATGCCGTAGAAGAAATGCCTGGCGTTACGGTAAACACCCGTTCCGTCACACTTCGGACAAGTACTCACAACAAATGTTTCGCTTAGAATCATGAGGGACACCCCCAATCCATCGGACTCGTCACCCACGACGATTGGGTGGAGGCCACAGCGCATATCGCCACTTCGGGACGAGCGGTTCAGGATACAGTACGGGTTTCTGACTGGACGGGTTGCCGTGGCGTCTTATGCGGACCGGTTAGAGCGTTTTAGGGTTGAGCGTGCATGCTCCATTGACGCTTCGTTGCAGCGTCGGCCCCCTGTGGCGGACGGGGATGACCAGTTTGCCGACGTTCCTCAAGGGTGAACGCTGACCGCTCCCTCACGGTCGCGGTTCCGATCGGCGTCGGCGGGGCATAGGCAATCTCAAGCTTAAACTGCTGTAATCGACAGACTGAAGCCGTCGTTATCGGCAGGCGACCTCGGCAGACTTGATGCGGACGGGGAGCAGACCGCGGCCGTTGCCTCAGCGTGCGTGTGATGTCGAAGCGGGCCGCCGCCGCCGCACGGCCTCGATCCCAGAACGCAACCTACGGGCAGGGACAGGTCACATTCAGGGTGATCACGCCCTGGGAGCCTGCAAAGTATGACGCCACCTGGACGTAGTATGTATTGCCCGCCGTCAGCCCGGACGCGCACACCTCGGACAGGCGGCCGCAGTCGTCTTCGCTGCACGCGATCTCGGTTAACGCGCCACACGACCCGTCGTAGACGGCAAGAAGTGTGTCGCTAACCGGCGGCTGCGACTTGCACGTGCTGATCAGCGCAGCGGTATCCGTCGCCACGAACGTGTACCACACGGTGCCGACGCCCTGCGCCGGCGTGGGATAATGACAACTGAATGCTGGATCGCTTGGGTTAGTCGTCGCCAGGGTGTTATCGACCGTGGCCTCGCCGTTGCAGGCGATTGCCTTGGCGCTCGCGCACTCGTCGTTCGTCGGCGCGCCCCCGCACGGGTTCGGATCACAGCCGACGCCGACGCCCTGATAGGTGCCGCTCGCGGCCTCGCACTCGGCTACGGGGAGCACCTGGCACTCGCCGCCGGCCAGGCAGCACGCACTGGCCGGGCACGGGCAGATCAGATCGAGCGTGATTTCGCCGCGAGTATCCTCATCAAACGACGCCACCTGAATGTAGTACTCGTTGCCCTCGGTCAGCCCGACGACGCACACCTCCGACAGCCGGCCGCACGATCCGCCGGCGTCTTCGTTGCACGCGATCTCGTCCTCGGCGCTGAGGAACAGACACGACGCGGCATCATAGACCGCCACGAGCGTGTCATTGGCCGGGCCAACACTGTTGCACGTGCTGAGCATCGCGTCGGTGCCGGCGGCCGTGAACTTGAACCAGACGGTGCCGACGCCCTGGGCGCTGCCGCCGAAGTGGCAACTGAATTCGGGGTCGCTCGCGATCGTGGTGGCCCACGTGTTGTCCGCCGTGACTTGGCCGCCGCACGCGATCTCGATCGCGCCTTCGCAATCGTCATTGACCGGGATCGGCGGGCACGTGACATCCGAGCAAACGTCACCGGGCCAGAAGACGTCGCCGATGCCCGTGCAGTCGGCTTCAAGCTGAAGCTCATCACAGGTGTAATCCAGGTGGCAGCACGCGCCCTCCCCGTCGGGCACGCAGTCTATGCTCAGCAAGCCGGACCCGCCGCTGACACCGAAGCCGACGTCCTTGCCGCCGACGCGAATCAGGAGGCAGTCGGCGAGGTTGGCGGCGACGGCAATCTGCGACCAGGTGAATTCGCCCGTGATGTCGTCGTTGCAGGCCACGTCCGTGTTGTCTGCCACCGGACACAGGTTTGGATCGGGACAGCCGCTGGTGCCAGGACCATACGCAGCCAGGAACGTGTCATAGGAGCTGCCCTCCGTCCGGATGACGACGTTGCCGGTACACGGCACAAGGTAGCTGTACCAGATGTCTTGGACGATGGATCCGCAATTCGTGGTGGGGGCGCCGGGTGCCGTCGTGGCGTAGTCGGTGTCGTACGCGATCGAGACGTTCAAGCCCGACAGATGCTCGGCGTCTTCACACTCGTCGTTTTCCACGCCGCAGGTCGCTCCCGTCAGCAGCAACTGGACGAACGGCTCGATGTCCAGGCCGTTGATGGCCAAGTTCTCGTCGATGTCGGCCCGACAGAAGTCGATTGTGCCCCCGTCCGGCGGGTCGAGCAGCGCGGCGACAAACGGTGCGACGTCCGACTCGGTGATGAATCCGTCCCCGTTGACATCGCCAACGCAGCAGACCGGGGGCGGCTGCGGGCAAGGATTCGGATCGCAGTCTGTCCCGGTGCCCTGGTAGACCCCACCGAACGACCCGCAGGCGGAACTGGCGAGGACCAGGCAACTGCCATCCTCGAAGCAGCAGGCTCCGGGCGGCTGCGGACATGGATTGGGGACGCAGTCCGTGCCGGTCCCTTCGTAGGCGCCGCCGGCGTAGGCGCACTGTGTCGAGGACATCTCCTGGCAGACACCATCGTCAAAGCAGCAGGCCCCTGTGGGTACCTCGCCGCACGTTGCCCCGTCCAGGAGGTTCTGGACGAATGGCGTAATGTCGCTCATGTCGATGACTTGGTCCTCGTTCACGTCGGCCCAGCAGAACGGCAGCGTCCCAATCTCCGGTGGCGGATCGGCCAGCAGCAGCTCGACGAACGGGCCGATGTCCGCACCGTTCAGAAGGTTGTCGTCATTTGCGTCACCGGGGCAGCATTCCGGCGGTTCCGGCTGCGGGCACGTGATCGGCGAGCACGGCTCGTCGAGCGTAAAAACGTCGCCCTCGGCGACGCACTCCGACTCGAGGAGGATCTCGCACGAGTAGTCTTCGTGGCAGCAGGCGCCCGATCCGGCGGGCACGCAGCCTACGACCAGTGTGCCGGTTGTGGCGTAATACACGCCGCCGACTCGAATCAGGTATTCGTCGCCTGGCTCCACCTGGAGTCGAACCTCGCACATGTGGCCGTCCGGGAACTGGCAATCATCGCTTTGGCAGCCGGCCAGCAGCGTCGGCGGGCAATCCCACCCGGCATAGACCGCAATGGACGGATCGCTGTAGTCGACAAGGCACAGATTCGCCACAAAGGTGCCCTCACACGTCGCGGCGTATTTGAACCAGACGTCCTGAAGCAGGTCGTGGCATTCCGGCAGCTCGAGCGGAGGGCCGCCCGTCGTGGCGCCCGTCGCGTCGAAGTCGTGGCTGCCGTCACTGATCTCCTCGGCGTCCTCGCAGTTGTCGTTGGGCGGGGCGCACGTCTGCGGCAGACATGGCTCACCGACGTCCGTGAAGGCGCCACCCGCATCGGTGCAGTCCGCCTCGTCCATCTGCTGGCATTCGCCGTCGGGAAAACAACAGGCGCCCTCGCCGGGCAGGACGCAACCGATGGACAGGTAGCCTTCGCCGCTGGCGGTTCCGGCCCCGCCGACGCGGATCTTATAGCAATTGCCCTCGGTGACCGGCACGACGGTTTCACTCGGGCCTTGGGCCTCGCCACATCCGTCGTCATCGCAGGCGAGCCGGTCTCCAGGATCTGCCGGGCAATCGCAGTCTCCATAGACCGCCAACATCGTGTCGTAGCCGGTACCGAAACACAGGCTGACTGTCAAACCACCGGTGCAGGTCGCCGTGTAGTCGAACCAGACGTCCTGGTTGACCGGGCAGTCCCCAGGGCCGTCCGTTTCGGCGCCATGCGTGTCAAAGAAGTGAATCCCGTCGCTGACCGTCTCCGCATCCTCGCAAAGGTCCTTCGGAGGCGGACACACCAACGGTGAACAGATCTGGTCGACCCAGAAGACCCCCGCCAACGCCGTGCAATCCGCTTCAAACGTGATCAGACAATCGCCATCCGGAAGACAACACGCCCCCGCGTCCTGCGGCACGCAGCCGACGGCGATGTAGCCCGATCCGGTTGCCACGTCGTCACCTCCGATCCGGATCAGATAACACGTGCCCGCCACGACCGGTACCGTCACCTCGCTCTGTTCGCCGGTGGTGCCACAGCCGTCGTCGTCGCAGCCGACCTGCGGTCCCAAGGCACCCGGACACGAACAGCCCTCGTAGATCGCGATGGCGTCGTCGTAGTCGGTCTCGAAGCACAGGCTGACCGTCAGGCTGCCGGTGCAGGTGGCGACGTATCTGAACCACACGTCCTGGTGGACATTCGTGCAGTCGCCGCCGGGTGAGTCATCTGGCCCGTCCGTTGTGGCGCCCAGGTTGTTGAACGGGAACAGGCCGTCGCCAGGTAGCAGGATGGCCTGTTTACACGGATCGTTGTCGGGGGGACAGTCGAGCGACTCGCACAGATCCTCGTGCCAGACGCCGCTGGCGGTGGAGCAGTCTGTGGGATTCAGATCCTGGCACGCTTGACCCGGCAGACAACACGCCCCCGGCACAGTGATGCCGCACACCGGGTCCAGGTCGGCGCACAGCACGCCGGGGGCAAAACGGTGAGTCCCCACTGGGCAATCCGCGATGTTGACGTCATCGTTGCAGTTGGTCGGGGGGGGCTCGGCGTCATTGCAGCATGCGCCGGTGACGGGCGCATCACAAGGAGGGTCCAGGAACTCGCATAGAGCGCCGGCGTGGAACACCTTGTAGTCGTCGATGCAATCCGCGGGGTCCATGACATCCACGCACACACCGGTGGACTCATCGCAGCACGCGCCGCGGTTCAGCGGGACCTCCTGGCCAAAGAGGGCAAAGGACAGTTCCTTGTTCGTGCCTGCCGGAGGCGAATCCGGACAGTAATTGATGTTGCCGGGATCGAGCTCGGTCCAGAACGGAATACTGTGGTATTCAAAGCCACGGTGGGAAGGGATGCCAAGGTCGGGTTCTTCAGAGATACACCACGCGGATTGCGGCGGTGCGATGTGCTTCGGGACCAGCGACAGCCAGTACTTGGTGTTCTTGGCCAGGACAATGTCAACCGGAATGTCGATCAGATAACAGAGTCGGCACTCGCCCACCAGCGTCTCGTTCAGCAGATCGTCTTTGCCCACGAGCACTGAGGCGACGCAGGCGGATTGGGTGCCATCAATATATGGCACGCCGTAAGGACCGTTGTCGACCGAATTGGTATAGACGGTGACGTAGATCCCATCCCAAGTGGCCGTGGGCGTGGCGCTGCCGTGGCCATCGCCAAAGAACGCGAAGGCGGCCCGCACCATTGTGATCTGGCAGTTTGTGTCCGGCGTCTCGATGTCCACGATCTCGAAATCGTCCGCGGCGGCGGCGATGAACCTCCACACGCCGGAACCGAGGCTCAACTGGCTGGCCGGGTCGCCGTAGTCGTCTAGCGGCGCACCGTTGTCGTACACCGCGGTCCCACCTTCCCGCGGTCCCGCGCCGCCGGGCAGTGTCGTCCAGGCGGAGTGTATGTCCTCGCCGCGGCGAGTGATCGGATTCACAAGGTCAGGACTCGTTGCCGGTGCCGGGCCGTCGGCGCGCCCTGTGCCCTCCGCGCCGCGATTGCCTGAAATGGGTGCCTGCTCGAACGCATCGGCGAATGTGCTTGCCGCCGTGCCGAGCAAAAGGACCGCGATCGCCGCCACGGCGATCGATGGACTCGTCATTCCCGGTTGCCGCCTTCTTGCACACATGCAGCCTGCTCCTTCCGTAGGTCTCCGTGTCCTCATCGGATCAGCACACTCACACTGCCAGAACTTCTTCGAGGGGATGCAGCCATCACCTTGCGGGGAGGAATGCCTGGACGCCCCCGGAGCTGGGTCGGAGTACGGCCCCTATCTACCTTGAGGAACCTCGTGCCCCCGAGTCTCGTTCCATCGCCCCTTTGCCGCCACGAGGCAAGTGGGATCGGGACGCCCCGCGTCTGCGGGCCTTGTACCCGACTTGCCGAGTGGAATCGATCACACGGCGCGCGGCGAAACCCACCTCCTCGAATATATCCTCTATTGCATCATAATGGTAGACCAAGTGTCCCCGGTGCGGTTGATGCCGATAATACGGCATTCAAAGTGCCAGTCTCGACCGGAGAAGAGCCCCGGGCTCCAGCCCGTGGCCGTTCACACCCCCAGCGACGAGCCACGGGCTTCGTACGTGTTTAGCAGCCCGTGGCAAAACTGTGGCACCGGCGCCAAAGCCGGTGGGTTGGATGATCCACTGGGCATTCTCTCGATTGTCTCCACAGTTCTGGAACGGCTTCTAGACACGAACCGGCGGACGTTGCGAGGCGGCCCGTTGCGCCCGGATGATCCGGAGACTCGTGACACGCCGTGCTCGGAACGGAGTTTCTCCTGGCGGACGGCGCTATGGACGTCTTGGCGGACGGCGCGAACCACCTGCTTTGCGCCGACGTGGTCCGTCGGCTGGGCGGACGTTCCGGGATACCACGACCGGCCCGGATCGCGAAGGTGGGCGACCTTTCGAGCGTGACGTCGCGGCCTCGGATGGCTCCCGGTCGGCACCGTCAATCCCTGTGGATTCCCTGCGAAACAGGTTGACGAGAATCCGCAGCAGCGTCTGCCCGTGGAAATAGTGCTCCGGGAGCCGCCAGTGCATCGTCCGCCCGTCCGGCACCCGGACCGAGCCACCGCTACCGGCGAACAACGGCTCGATCTTCTTGACCTCACCTTCGATGGAGAAGATAAGGTCCGGCTCCTTCTTGATGATGGTCTTGATGTTCCACTGTGCCGCCCGGACCTTGACCTCCGTCAGCGTCAGCAGCGTCTCCACCGTCGCTGGGTAGTGGCCGAAGGCGTCTTGCAGATCCTTGCCAAGCTGGTCCGCTTCCTCCGCGCTGCGGCACGCGGCGAACCGCCGGTAGCACTCCATGCGCTGGCGGTCCGAGGGGATGTAGCTCCTGGGGATGTGGGCCTCCACGTCGAGTTCCAAGTGCACGGACGGTCGCTCGCTGTATGCCTCTCCGCGCATCCGTTTGACCGCCTTCTCCAACATCTGGCAATACAGCTCGTAGCCCACCGCGGCGATGTGACCGGATTGCTCCGGCCCCAGGATGTTGCCGGCCCCGCGGATTTCCAAGTCGCGCATCGCGATGCGGAAGCCCGCGCCAAGCTCGCTGAACTCCTCGACCGCCTTCAGCCGCTTGGCCGCCGGGCCCGTCAGCGGGCGGTCCGGGCTCAACAGTAGGTAGCAATGCGCACGGTGCTTGTACCGGCCAACACGGCCGCGAAGCTGGTGCAGATCGGCCAGCCCGAACATGTCGGCGCGGTCGATGAAGATCGTGTTGACGTTCGGAATGTCCAGGCCGGCCTCGATGATCGTCGTGCAAACGAGCACGTCAGCCTCGTGTCGAACGAAACGGAGCATCACGCCTTCCAACTCGTCTCCCGGCATCTGGCCATGGCCGACGATCACCCGGGCCTCGGGTACGAGGCTCGCGATGTTGTTTGCGATGTTCCGGATTGGACGCACGCGGTTGTGGACGAAATAGACCTGCCCGTCGCGGTTCAGCTCGCGGATGATCGCGCTGCGGATCAGCCCGTCGCTCCAGGTGCAGACGCGCGTCGAAATCGCCCGGCGGTCCAGCGGCGGCGTGGCCAGGCTGGAGATGTCGCGCAGCCCGACCATCGCCATGTGCAGCGTCCGCGGGATCGGCGTGGCCGTCAGCGTCAGGACGTCGACGGTCGTCCGAAGGCACTTGAGGTGCTCCTTGTGTTCGACGCCGAAGCGCTGCTCCTCGTCGACAATCACCAGCCCCAGATCCGCGAAGCCCACGTCCTTGGACAGGATCCGGTGCGTGCCGATCAGGATGTCGATCTGCCCCTTTTTGGCCGCGGCGACGATCTCGCGCTGCTCCTTCGCGGAGCGGAACCGATTCAGGCGCTCAATGATAAACGGGTAGTCCGCCATGCGCTCGGCAAAGGTGCGATAGTGCTGCTCGGCCAGCACCGTCGTCGGCACAAGGACGGCAACCTGCTTGCCGAATTCCACCGCCTTGAACGCGGCCCGCATGGCCAGTTCCGTCTTGCCGTAGCCGACGTCGCCGCAGAGCAGGCGGTCCATCGGGCGCTGCCGGGTCATGTCCGTCTTGATGTCGCCGGCCGCCGAGGCCTGATCCGGCGTCTCCGTGTACAGAAACGCGTTCTCGAACTCCGTCTGCCAGTGTGTATCCCGCGGAAACGCGACGCCGGCCTCCGCCTGCCGCGCCGCCTGAACACGGAGCAGCTCGCCCGCCAGGTCCGTGACGGCCTCCTCGACCCGCGCCTTGGTCGATTGCCACCGCGTACCGCCGAGCTTGGACAGCGGCGGACGCATCGCCTTGGCGCCGACGTATTTCTGGACCAGGTCGATCTGCGAGACCGGCACGTGGATCGTTGCCCCGTCAGCAAAGCGGAGTGTCAGGAATTCTTCGCTCTTGCGGGAATCGCCCTTGGTCATCGTACGCATGCCGACGTAGCGGGCGATGCCGTGGACAACGTGTACGACGTAATCGCCGTCGGACAGATCCAGGAAGGACTCGATCGGCCGACCGGTGGTGACCTTGCGAATGCGGCGCTTCTGCGTGTACCGCCGGAATAGCTCGTGATGTGGCAGGATGGTCAGCACGGATGCTTGATGATGGGCAACCAGCGATTGGGCATCTCGGCCAGCGGATTGCGAATGGCAAAATCTCTGCGCCCTCTGCGCCTCTGCGTGAAACGATTGGCGATCGGCAGCCGACGATTGAACCGTGTTGGTCTTCCAGGTGAATCCCCGATGGATCAGGCCGATGCACGTTTCAATGTCTGGCGGCGCGGCCCGCTTTGCTCCCGCCCTGGTAGCCTCGTCAAGCACCTGAGCGACCAGTTCCGCAAGACGATCCTCCTCGCCCTTGTTGTCGCAATACACGACGACCGGGTGATCCCGACCCAGGCTGACGAGCTGCTGAACGGCGTCGGTCGTCTTGGCCTCGAAGCTGGGCAGCGCCTCGCACTGCAACGCCATCGCGTCCGCGTCGGGCACCGTGGCGGTTGGAAATCGACTGACGTGCAATTGCCCGAACGCGGCCAGCCGTCTTTGTATCGCCTCGATGGGGTAGTGCCCGACCGGGTTGCCAAGCCGATCCAGCACCGTGCGAGCGATCTCCGCGATCTCGACGGGTTCTTCCAGAACCACAAGCGTGTCTTCCGGCAGGTAGTTGAGGAAGCTGGTCGTGTCCTTGGCCTGCGACGTTGTTGGATCGGGCGACAGCGTGATCCGCGTCATCTCCAGGTTTCGCATGGACCGCTGGCTGCCGACCTCGAATTGTCGGATTGACTCGATCTCGTTGCCGAAGAACTCGACACGCACCGGGTCGCTGTCGGCCGTGGCGAAGATGTCCAAGATGCCCCCGCGTAACGCGAAATCACCTGGCCGCTCGACCTGGTCCAGCCGCTCGAAGCCCCGGTCCGAAAGAAACGTCGCGATCTGCTCCGGCTCCCGTTGCTGCCCGACCGCGAGTGTCAACGAGTTGGCATCCAGGCACGCGGGCGACGGCACAGGTTGCATCAACGCCTGAACCGGCGCGACCAACTGGGGGCTGGCGATTGACGATTGATGTGTGCGGCTGGGAGGCTGCGGACTGGATCCAGATGGGTCCGCCGCCGCCGCCAAGGCCGCGCACAACCGTGTCCGTTCGGCCCGGATTTCGCCCGCGCCAGATCCCTCGCCCGGCAACGCCTCCCACGCCGGCAGCAGCCCCACCGCACGGCCGAGCACGGTCTCCATGTCATCTCGGGCGTCATCGGCCTGATCCAGATGCGCCGTAACGAACAGCAACGGCCGGTCGAGCCTCGCCGAAACGAGCGCCGCCAGAATAGGCGCGGCGGACCCCCACAGCCCAGTTGCGCCAAGCGGGATCCTCTCCGCGGCAAGCCTCGCACAAAGGGCCTTCACGGTGACGTCTTCGGTGATCGTGTTTGACACAATCACGCCTGTATTATCGTCTGTGGAACCAAGCCCGACAACCTGAATCAGAGCTTCCGAAACGGTTCGGGCCCGTGCCACTGGCAGCATGCCTGCCAGTGTGTAGGCCAAGGCCCTATCAGCCTGTGGCAAAACTGTGGCACCGGCGCCAAAGCCGGTGGTTTTCACGGTCAGGAACGGCGTTTCCGAACCGCTGTTTTCCCTTTTGCCACGGGCTGCTATGTGCCCACCGGAGAGACCGCACGGGTGGACAAGCCGCCGTACGTGTTTGGCGTTCAAACGGCGTGTCATGGGTAACCAACGACACGCCCAACGGGGGCAGGTCGTTCATCAGGCATCGCGCAGGAACAACATGACCGATCGTGCCACGTGGCTGGCCTGCCGGCTCGCCGTTTGGCGGATGCCGTGGCCTGCCGCTCGTGCGAGAATCCTCGCACGCTCGCCCCCACTTCCGCCACTGGTGCGGGGATCCTGTCACGCTGGTGCAAGAATCCCCGCCTGTGACGCACCGCCACGCCCGCGGTGCCGCACATCCGCGTGCTCACCCGCAGGCTCGGGAAGCTGCAACGGCCGATCGCAGCTCACTGAGCCGTATCAGCTCGCCGTTCTTGCGAACGCGCCAAAAGCCCCAACCACTTGTCGGCTTCTTCGTCACCGCCTGTGCAGCAGCGGATGGGTAGTCGTAAAGTCGCCCGTCAAGTTTGATGCGGCCAGTGTGCAGAATGACGGCTTTGTACTCCTCACCCTTGTATGTGGCATAGATGCGTTTGTTCCGAGCGACGATGCCCTTCAACGGTCGACCGCCACGGCGACTGGCTGCGCTCTTCCGGCGTCCGCTCGACTTGCGACGAGCAACCTTGGCGGTCAATCGCTTCAAGCGGGCCGCACGACTGAAGATCTCCTCCAGTTCGGCCCGCTGGCGCCGCTCCACCACCTGGCGGAGTCTCAGCTCAAGGTTGGTCGCCTTGCTGAGCCGTCCTCTTTGTTTGTTGCCCGTGGGATCGGCGATCCGCAGTAGCAGCGACTCGATTTCCTTCGTGTGATCAATCCTGCGGACCAAATAAAGGCTGAATCGATTCCATCGACCCGCGTGTTGGCCGCGCAGGTGCTGCTCGATACGGCGCCGGAGATTGACCGCGAGGCCGACATAATACAGGCGATCATCGCTATACAGTGCATAGACCCCGTGCCGCGTCTGCACCAGACTGGTGATCTCACCGTGGTACTTCTCAAAAGCCTTTACCGAGATGTGCTCCAGGTAGCCGCCAACGAGAGGATCTGCCGTCGTCAAGATGCACCTCCCTCGCGTCAAGTAAAACCGTGTCACAACCACCTGCCCCAACCCACCAATGCCGACAGTTGTCGATGTGCTGCGGTTATTGTAATCGTAAACGCACGTAAACGCAACGGCTGACAACGATTTCAGGCACGTGTCTTGACTTCTCCAGACTTTTTCCGGCACAATGGTGGCAGAAGGCGAAAGAGGCTACAGCCACCATATCCTCAAGCGGCTGCCAGTCTCTCCAGATCAGGCGCGGCAGCGGCACGGTCTCGCTCGCGATCGCGCGTGGTGCTGTACCCCGCCTGAAGATCGAATGGCTGTATTGGCGATTCAAGGCGAACAACGGAGGCAGAATGATGAACGGCTTTCTAGCAAGACGTGGCGCGGTGGTTTGCGGTGTGTGCGTAGTCTTGGCATCCCTTGCAGCGGGCTCGTCGGCCCTTGCGAGCCCGACGATCAACGGCATCATTGATCCGGCCACCGAGGGATGGCTGCTGCTGACCGAGGCCGGCTACGCGGAGCCCGTCCCTGGTGGGAGCACGACTACTTCCGATCAGGTAGGCGAAAGCTGCACGTTCCACTGGTGGGAAGGTGTCAGTGAAGTAGATGTTGAGGCCGCGGACAACCGGGGCGACATCATCAACATCTACCTCACGCAGGATAGCGACAACCTCTACCTTGCCGTCGCCGGTCCGACGGCGCCGTTCAATGACTGGTGGGAGGAAAACGAGCTGGCCAGGAACGATATCGGCGACTTGTACATCGCCCTGGACGTTGACGGCGGCGCGGCATCAGGCCACATCCGAGCAGATGAAGGTCACACCGTCTACGGCACCAAGGCCGTCGACTTCCTTGGCTGGGCGCCCACACACGTTGTCGGCGTGCAGTTTGTCGACAACGGCGGCGGCGGTGGCGGCGGGGCCGATATCGAGACCACCGTCACACACCAGGAGATCGCCGGCGAGGGGCAGAACCAAAACGACGGCGGCTTCGACTGGCACGCCACCATCAGGAGCGGTCCGGACGCTCCATACGACACGGTCAACCTGAATGCGGGCGAGTTCGAATTCGCCATTCCCTGGTCGCTGCTGGGCCTTCCACAAGGTGGCCCGCCGACGGGTCAGCCGCTCCGCATCGCCGCTTACATCACGCAGAACTTCGAGCAGTCCGATGTCTACGATAGCGGCCCCGGTGTCGGCAATCAGACCGTGTACGAGGAACTGGGCGATTGTCCCGGCGACCCTGACGACAGTGGGCAGCTTGGCGCCTGTGATCCCGGCTCCTACGCGGGCAGCCAGCCCGGCGCGAACTTCGTCGCCGACATCAACTTCGACCCCGGCCACGGGGACGGCATCGACACCATCGAGGAGTACATGTCCTGGGAACCCAGGCCAGCCCCAAGCATCCCGGCCTTTTCCGAGTGGGGTCTGATCGCTACGGCAGTGCTGTTGATCGCCGCGGGAACGATCCTGTTCCGCGGGAGGCAACCGGCGGCGACCCACAGGTGGGTGGAGGAGCCGTAGCAGCCCTTGGCAGAACTGTGGCTCCGGCGCCAAAGCCGGTGGTTTTCACGGTCAGGAACGGCTTTTCTGAACCGCTGTTTTCCCTTCTACCACGGGCTGATAAGGGCGCAGTCGCTTCTACCGCTCCGGGCTGGCCAGTTCGGCAACCAGACGTGTTACGTGCTCGACGATCACATCGGGCGCGTGGCCCGACTCCAGCAGATGCGTGATCTTGCGGACGATCGCGCTGCCGACGATCACCCCGTCGGCGAAGCCGCACACGTCTCGAACATGCTCCGGCTTGCTGATGCCGAAGCCGACCACCACCGGCAGGCCGGTACCGTCGCGAAGCTCGACAACGTGATCCCTCAAGTCGGACGGCAGCGTCCCGCGTTCGCCGGTCGTGCCTTGCACGGAGACGTAATACAGAAAGCCGCTGGCAACTTCGGCGATGCGTTTCTCCCGGTCCGGCGGCGTGGTCGGCGCGATCAGCATGGACAACCGCAGGCCCGCTTCGTCTGCGAACCTCGCCAACTCCGGCGCTTCTTCTAGCGAAATGTCCGGCACGATCAACCCGTCAAAACCAGCCGCCCGGGCACTGGCCACGAACTCCCGTGTGCCAATTCGGTACACAATCGACGCCGAGACCATCGCCAGCAACGGGTAGCCGATGTCGCCCCGAACCGACGCGACGATGTCGAAGATCTGTCGGACGCGGACGCCGCCGGCCAACGCATGACTAAACGCGTGCTGGATGACCGGTCCGTCGGCGATCGGATCGGAGAACGGGAATCCCAGTTCGACCCCGCGGATGGGGAGGTCGGCCATCGCGCGAAGCATCGCCGCCGTGCTACCGAGATCCGGGTAACCTGCCGCCAGAAACGGCCACAGCCCAGGCGCTTCGTCGGCAAGTGTTTGGTCTATGCGGTTGGCGTTTCTTTCATTGCCCAATGTCGGCACCTCGCAGTCGTGCGACCTCGACGCAGTCCTTGTCGCCGCGGCCGGACAGGTTGACGACGATGATCTTCTCACGGCCCAACTGCGGGGCCAACTTGGCGACGTGCGCGATGGCGTGGGCCGGCTCAAGCGCGGGAATGATGCCCTCCGTGCGGCTCAGCAGCTCGAATGCCGCCAACGCCTCGTCGTCCGTGGCGGAGGTATACTCGGCCCGTCCGGTCTCGGCCCAGTAGGCGTGCTCCGGCCCGACACCAGGATAGTCGAGCCCCGCGGAGACGGAATGGACCGGCAACGTCTGTCCGTCGTCGTCCTGGAGCACCATCGTCTGCATCCCGTGCAGGACGCCGAGTCGGCCCTTGGCGATCGTCGCGCTGTGTCGTTTGTCCAGGCCTTCCCCGCCGGCCTCCACGCCGATAAGACGGACGGCCCTGCTATCAAGAAACGGATAGAAGATCCCCGCGGCGTTGCTCCCGCCGCCCACGCACGCCACCACGGCATCCGGCAGGCGCCCGGCGGATTCGAGAATCTGACGCCGCGTCTCGCGCCCCATGACCGATTGCAGGTCGCGAACGATCGTCGGGAACGGGTGCGGCCCCATAACCGAGCCGATGACGTAGTGCGTCGTCTCGACCGTGGCAATCCAGTCGCGCATCGCCTCGTTGATCGCATCCTTGAGCGTTCGCTGGCCGGCATCGACGGGGACGACCTTCGCTCCCAGCAGCTCCATGCGATAGACGTTCAGTCGCTGCCGGCGCACGTCCTCTGATCCCATGTACACCGTGCACTCCAGGCCGAAAACCGCCGCGGCCGTGGCGGTGGCGACGCCGTGTTGGCCTGCACCCGTCTCCGCGATGATCCTTGGTTTGCCCATTCGGCGGGCCAGCATGGCTTGGCCGAGCGTGTTATTGATCTTGTGGGCGCCGGTGTGGTTCAGGTCCTCACGCTTCAGGAAGATCCTGGCCCCACCAAGACGCTGGGTCAGTCGGCCGGCGAAATACAGCGGGCTGGGTCGTCCGACATAATCCGCCAAGTACTTCTCCAGTTCGGTCCAGAACGCCGGGTCTCCTTTGGCTTGGGCGTAGGCTTCCTCGAGTTGCCACACGGCCGCCATCAAGGTCTCTGGAACGTACTGGCCCCCGTACAGGCCGAAACGACCCACCGCACGGGGATTGGCATCGTCATGCCCTATTGACTCCGTCATGACCACCTCCTCGGTCGCACGCTGCGGATGATACGGCGCAAGTGCCTCGTTCTCCAAATACTTGGGCGCAACAGTGTTCCTGTCCAGCCGCCTGACCGATAGAATACAGACCATGACCGGCAACCAATTCGGAACAACGGAGACATTCCAGACTCCTTCAGTCCGACAACTCTCGGTCTTCCTGGAGGATCGGGTCGGTGCCTTGCTCCGGCTGTTCAAGGCGTTCGAGGGTTCGTCCGTTCGCGTCGTGGGGATGTCGGTCGTGCACACCATAGACTGTTCGATCGTCCGGTTGATCTGCGACGACACCGACACGGCGACCGATCTACTGACCACCAGGGGGTTCCCGTTTGTCGAGTCGGAGTTGCTCGTGGTCGAGCTTCCGCAAGGTCAGGGCCTGATGTCCATCTGTTCGGGGCTGCTGGCCGGTGAAGTGAACATCGACTACGCCTATCCCCTCCTGGTCCGGCCGAAGGGCCGGGCGGCCCTGGCCGTCCGCACGGACAGTCTCGAAACCGCCGCCCAAGTCCTCCGATCGGGCAAGTTCCACCTGATGTCCGAGGAGGACCTGGGCCCAGGCCCAGCACGCTAGTCCGAAAACCGCCCGCCGCATCAGGTGTGATTCTGCGGGTCCGTGACAGCTTGGGCGGGTGCCACTGGCAGCTTGCCTGCCAGTGTGGATGCCCCATGCGCCCGCCAGATAGACCGCACGGGCGGACAAGCCGCCTGCGGCACCCAAGATCGAATGCCGCCGGAAGTGTCACGGACCCTGATTCTGCACCGGCGTTGTGGCCCCTCTGTCTGATCGATAGAATGCCGATGGTCATGGCGGCTTAGCCTATGAGCCCGCGGATAAGGAGTGCGAGTGCATTTGCCCCAGCGCGCCAGGCTGGCGCCGCCGACCGTGGATCGAATTCGGGCGATTAGCTCAGTTGGCTAGAGCACCTCGTTTACACCGAGGGGGTCATCGGTTCGAGTCCGGTATCGCCCAGTGCCACACCTACCCCGGATTATTCATACTCACTGGCTGTTTTACGACCTCCTTGCGGGGTAAGCTACGGTTGTAACACGACTTAGCCCCAGACAAGGAG